>CANREH010000016.1 GCA_947629585.1 uncultured Lachnospiraceae bacterium
CTGACTTATAAAGCGCTGGTAGGAAATACGATGCGGGAAAAATTTTTAAATCAGGGTTCGGAGACATATGCGGAAAAAATGTCTTTGGCAAGACCTGCTGCAGATTTTTTAGTGTCATTAAGTGAAATGACCAGTTATCGGGAAAATGAAAAATTTCAGAATTTAGTTAAATTTATAGAGGAAAATCTTATTTCCGGGCATATCCTGACGTCAGATATTCCGTCTAGTGATATTATGTATACGCCAAACGGCCTGAGTGCGCCGATTCCGATGTATGTTTCTTCCGGTGTCGTGACAGAGGTAACTCCACTATTATTATTTTTAAAATATGTGGAATTTGGCGCATTATTGATTGAAGAACCGGAGGCTGCATTACATTTAAAGCTTCAATGGGAAATGGCAAGAGTATTGATCCGCCTGGCAAATGCAGGTGTGTTTACTGTGGCGACAACACATTCTGATATTATTCTTCAGCATATTAACAATATGATTAAGGCATTTGACAGAGAATTTAACCCGACGTTTTTAGAATCATCAAGATATGGAAAAGAAGATTTTTTGAACAGGGAAATGGTATCTGTATACCAGTTTTGTGTTCAGCCAAACCAAAAAACACAGGTAAGAAAGCTGCCATGCGGTGATTATGGCTTTGAAGCAATGACATTTTACGATACATTAAAACAATTAAATGAGGAAATTGTCCAAATAGAAAAAGAGGAGCAGTGATATGTTTGCCAAAATGCAGGAGATAAGATTGAAAATGCTGGTATGCGGGGAAAACAGTCCTGTAAAATGTTCGGATACGCTGCTGCATTTGACGGAAAAAGAGCAGGGAGAAGCTGATTTAGAACTTCATTTACAAAATCCATGTATTTTATTTCAGGGTCTGGAAAAAAAGGGATTACACTATTTTAAAAATCCAAAATGTGCGGATTACGTTTTATTTGAAAAAAGGGAAAATCTGTGGTGTCTCCATATATTTGAGTTGAAACGTACTGTGAAAGTAAAAGAATGGGAGACAATGAAAGATCAGTTTATGGGCGCTTTGCAGAATGCACTGGCGCTTGCAGGGTTTTTGGATATTAAAATTGCAATGGATAAAGTATATTTATATTCTGTATATAGAAATGATAAAATAAGCGATGCGGCAAATCCGTCAAGACTGCATTTTATGCCGGATAACGGCAGGAAAAATCCGGAAAAAGATCGTTCTGACTGGAACAATGAAATTTTAATATTGGATTTTGGAGAGGAACTGTCATTTTTACATTATAAAATACAATTGGATGTTATTACAGGGAATGGAAAATATTATTTAGCTGAGAAAAAATAAGATATATTCAAGGAAGGAGAAGCCAGAGGTGTTTTTTCACTCTTTGGCATGATACGAAATATGGTTCATATTTACTGCGGTGAGGGAAAAGGAAAGACCACCGCAGCCATTGGCATGGCAGTCCGTTTTGCGGGAACGGGCACAGTTTTATTCTGCCAGTTCCTGAAGGGGGAAGCGGCAGGAGAGAGGGCGATATTAAAAAAAGTACCAGGGATTACTGTTCCCGAAGTCCCGGAAAAAGTGCCGTTTTTTAAAACGCTAAAAGAAACAGAAAAAAAGGAATGGATTCGTTATTACAGGCAGCAGTGGAAGCATTATCAGGAGCTTATGGAACGGGAAACTTATGGGCTTGTGATTTTGGACGAAATATTGCCTGCCATAGGCCACGGGATTTTTTCCAAGGAGGAAATCCTTGCATTTATGAAAAAAAATCATCATTCCGAACTTATTCTGACCGGAAGATATGCCCCGGAAAGCTTTTTAAATGCGGCGGATTATGTTTCCGTGATACAAAAGAAAAAGCATCCGTTTGATAAAGGGATTAGGGCGAGACGCGGGGTGGAGTATTAAAATAATCGGCAATCCCTGTTACAATGGCGCGGGCAAGGGTATTCTGGTAATCGTCCGTGCAGAGCTTTTCTGCTTCGGCGGAGTTGCTTAAAAAACCGCATTCCACAATCACAAGAGGGCAGGTGGATTTTTTCAGCAGATAATAGGTGTCATTTGCCTTCGCTGCCCGATGGTTTTCCGGATCGGCATTTTCAATCAGTGATTGCTGTATGGAATCAGCGAGGGACTGGCCCTGCGCAGAAGAGGCATGGTAAAATACCTGCGCTCCTTTCGAGCTTTCCTGCTGGAAGCTGTTTTGATGGATACTGACAGCAAAATCCGCATTGCTGCCGTTGATAATTTCTACGCGCTTTCTCATGTCTTCTCGTTTCTGATTGGAAGAAGCCTCGTCTCCAAGACAGCGATCTTCTGTGCGGGTAATGATAACTTTGGTCTGGCAGCTTTCCAGCAGTTCTTTTAATTTCAGAGAAACAGAAAGGTTAATGTCTTTTTCCAATGCCTGATTAATACCCACTTTTCCCGGATCGGGACCGCCATGCCCCGGATCGATCACAATGGTTTTTCCGGCAAGGCTCTTTAATTCTTCCGGAATTTCCGGCTCCGGAGAGGATTGCGCGGAATCCGAAACAGGGGAAGCATTATTTTCTTCCTTTTTCATGGAAACAAGGACGGGAACTGTTAAAATTGCGGCAATGGCAAGAAAACAGCAGAAAACGGGGATATATTTTTTCATAATACACCACAGGGAAAAACAGCTATTGATAAAGTGTATGCAAAAGAAAGAGGGAGTATGATAACAAAACAAGCCCTTCCGTGCCAATTAACTTTGACAGAAAAAGGATGGTCAGTATGCGCTGCTTCAGATGGAAATCTGTTGCAGCGCATGTTTTTTACTTGTTTTTTGTATAAAACGATAAAACATTGAACATAATGATATAAAAAATAACAAAATTGAAAAACTTATTGACAGAAATGAGGAAAGAAGTTATTATTAGCATGGAGGTGACCATGATGTTCACATACATTAAGCTGAAAAATTTTATGTCGTTCAAAGATGCAGTGTTCGATTTGAGGCATGGAAGTAAGGGAACTAAAAAATTTATAGCAATTTATGGAGAAAATGGCAGTGGAAAATCTAATTTTGTTAACAGTATCAATTTGTTAAGAAGAAGTATAGACTCTTTTAAAATATTAGTGAATGCAGAAAAAGCAGGGGAATTAGTGCAGAAGCGTGAATTGCCTAAAGAGTTATTGGAAATTTTTGTCAGTGGGATGAACATTTTGAAACTTATCAGAAGTTGTAGAATGTTGGATTGTAATGAGGAAACCAGCATTGAATATGGATTCAAAATTGGCAGTCATGAGGGATATTATATCCTGAGCTTTGCTGAAAAATTTATGTATGAGAAATTGTATTATTTTACAGGTAAGCAAAGGGGAATATTGTTTGAGATAAAAAATGAAAATGGAAAAATAGTGCCAATGTTATCTAATAAATTATTTGAAAATAAAAAGGTTGAAGAAGAAGTTTATGATGAAATAGAAAAATATTGGGGAAAGCATACCTTATTAAGTATATTAAATAAGGAAAGAAATGAGAAGAATGAGAAGTATATAGAGGATAATTATTCAAAATATGTTTTGGAAGTGCTGGATATGCTGCAGGAGATCAGTGTACATTATAAGAAAACTTCGGATTCCGGAATGGAGGTCAAAGCAGGTAAGCCGGATAATATTTTATTGAGATTAGACGCCGGAAAAATTAAAGAATCATATGAAACTGATTTGAACCGATCGGAACGGATTTTAAGAGATTTTTTTACTCAGGCATATGCTGATATAAAAGATGTTTTTTATGAACGGGTTTATAAGGGAAAAGAAATTTCTTATAAACTTTTTGTAAAAAAAATGATTGGCGGAAAGATAAGAACAGTTAGTTTTGAAAATGAATCAGCGGGAACACAGCATATACTTGAGATTATTCATTCATTACTGGGGGTGTTTTGTGGAATAACAGTTGTGTATGATGAAATTGATGACGGTATTCATGATTTATTACTGAAAAATATATTAGAATCTATGATAGAGGATATATCTGGACAATTAATAATTACAACTCACAATACCTATATGCTGGAAGGTATTGATATTAAATCGGCATACGTGATTAATGTCGATTATCAGGGAAATAAGGAAGTAAAATGTCTTGATAAATATCCTAGAATTCAGGGTACTAACAATCCTAGAATAATGTATTTAAAAGGTTTGTTCGGTGGGGTTCCGGTAGTGGATACTTTGGATTATGATTTGATTTTAAATGAATTAAGAAGTAGTAATTCAAAAGAAGAGGAGAACTGAGAAAAAGATCAGATAAAAGCTGAGTTTCAAAAAGGAAGAGGATGTCGTGAAAATGGTTAAAGAACTAAGGAAGGAAAAACATATGGAATATAAGGAAAATATACTGTGTTATGAAGATTATTGTGCGTTGCGGGAAAGTGTTGGATGGCAGCTTTTTTCAAAGAAGCAGACACAAAAGGCACTTGCCAATAGTTTGTATACGGTAACTGCAGTTGAGGATTGTCAAACGGTTGGTATGGGAAGGCTGTTAGGTGATGGAATGTATTATATGATAGCTGACATTGTGGTACAGCCGGATTATCAGAAACAGGGTATTGGCAGTAAAATTATCAATAAGCTCATAGAATATGTTGACAGGGAAACGCCAGTCGGCGGACGTTCCAGCATTCAGCTCATTGCAGAAAAAGGAAAAGAGCCATTCTATGAAAAATTAGGATTCCGGTTAATCCCGCATGAATTTTGCGGTTCCGGTATGAGAAAAGTTATTCGTAAGTAAAATTGATTAGTTAACCATAAAAATTTATAAAATTATCAATCAGTCTATTGCATCTATTATAGTTATTATGGTATAATTTGATACTGGTTTATAGTCGCAGTTTGAAATTTAAATGCAGTTTTGAAACAGAAGTTAGGGCTTGTTAAAAAATATCATTAATGAACATGATTTATTAAAAAAATTAAAAAGAAAGGAGAGCGTGGGAAGCGGCTGCTGGCTGAACTGTTACCGTAAAATTGGTGTCAGTCAGAAAGGTGCCGCCTCCGGCGCAGGATTAATTATGGTACAAGATGGGAAAATACTAGAAACGGAAGGTAAGATTACAGAGAAAATGCTGGAAGATTACCGGGTTCATTTAGTAGGAGAAGAAAAAAGTAAATCTACCGTAGAGAAATATATCCGAAGTATTCGGAAACTGATGGGATATGCAGAGCAGGGAATCGATAAAGATGTGGTGATTGCTTATAAGAAAAACCTGATGGAAAGCAGGAAATATAAAGTCTCCAGTATTAATTCCATGCTGATTGATATTAATCAGTTTTTAGAATACCGGGGCTGGTATGACTGCAGGGTAAAAACGTATAAAGTGCAGAAAATCCTGTTCTGTCCGGACAATAAATATTTAAGCAAGGAAGAATACAAATGTCTGTTAAAGGAAGCAAAAAAGAAAGGAAAAATCCGGCTGTATTTCCTGCTGGAAACACTTGCTGCCACCGGGATGCGGGTATCCGAGCTTTCCTTCCTGACAGTAGAGGCGGTTCGGGAAGGCAGCGTGATGATTTACAGTAAAGGAAAAGTGCGTGTGATCCTCCTGCCGTCCGAGCTGCAGAGACAACTTCTCTGGTATGCGAAGCAGAAAGGGATTGAGGAGGGGATTGTGTTCCGGACACGTTACGGGAATGTCGTTAACCGCAGTAATGTCTGGAAGAATATGAAAGATCTCTGTAAGGGGGCGAAAGTGAATCCTGAAAAAGTATTTCCGCATAACCTGCGCCACCTTTTTGCACAGTGCTTTTACAAGGAAAAAAAAGATCTGGCGGAGCTTGCCAGTATTATGGGACACAGCAGTGTAGAAACTACAAAAGTTTATCTTACTATTACGGGAAAAGAACACAGGAAAGAGCTGGAAAAGATGGACATGGTTCAGCCGTTAGATGATCTTCTTTTTGAGGAGGGTATGCAGAAATCTTTAGGAATTAGAAATAGGAATAAGAAGGGAAGCACCCGCAATAAAATTTGCTTCGTAAATGATGGGTGCACAGGCAATCGGATTTATACAAAAGAAAACCCGACTGCGAGCCTTCTTGCGAAACCTGCAGCCGGAAAAAAATAAACCCACTACATTCGATTTAGAATGTAATGAATACCAACCACCTTTAGGATAGCACAAGAGGATGATAAATGCAAGAGAAAGTTCAAAAATTTTATTAAAACTTTCTTAGAAACTATCCAAAAGCGCAAAAAAGTGTGGTAATGGTTCTTTTGGTTTTAAAAATTTTCCTAAAATATAAAAAAATAAAGCAAAAATAAATAATGCCGGAACTGACTAAAAAAACGGTTTTCTGCAAATTTGCCAGTCATTCCCATGAGTTTCTAAAAATATAGTAATTATTGATATATTTCTCCTTGCTGACTGCATGGAATGAAAAAAATTTTTATAAAAAAGCAAAATTACAGTAATTTCTATCCATACATTTTCTAAAAGTTAATTATTTTTTTTAAAAATCTTTCCCCACTTATCCCTTTGAAGAGCAAAGTCGGACCATTTCCAGAAAATGCTGTTAAATTCAGCGTTTTCGGACAGTTTTTTTCTGGAAAATTTCAACACATTCTAAATCGAATGTAGTATAATAAATTATAGATAAGATAAATACTAAAAAATAATGATATTTTCTATTAATATTAACAAAAACAGAAAACAGGAGAGGTGCAGATGGAAAGGACAATCACGCCGGAGAGGTTAAAGCAGTATGAGCAGATCCTCCTGGGCAAGGAAACGATGGCGGAGGAAAGCGTGCGCCACTATGTCCGGAATGTGGCAAGGTTCATGGAATTCCTAAACGGCAGGGAAGTCACCCAAGAGACATTGGAAGGCTTCAAGGCCTGGCTGGTGGAGGATCAGAATTATAAGAAAAGCAGTGCGAACACCTTCGTCCTCTCGGCAAGGAGCTTCTGCGAGGCAATGGACTGGGACGGGCTGGGAATCAAATCCTATACAATGGAATACCAGTATGGGAAAAAGATGGAGAAGCGTCTCACCAGACATGAATACGCTATCCTTGTCCATAAAGCCATGGATTTGAAAAAATACTGGCTTGCCATGCTGATACAGACCCTGTGCCATATGGATCTGCGCTATTCTGAACTTCCGGCGCTGACTGCGGAAGCCGTCCGAAAAGGCAGTATGGAAATCGAGCGGTGGCGGCATAGGATCTGCGTTATGATCCCAAAACAGTTGTTAGTGGAATTGAAAAATTATATGAAGCTGGCAGGGATCAGCTCCGGAATCTTAATCCGAACCTCCACGGGGAAACTCATTAACCGCTCCAATGTGTGGAGGGAGTTTAAGCAGTTATGTGAGGAAGTTGGAGTGGATACCGGGAAGATTACGCTGCATAGTTTAAAAATGCCGGGAGCGGAGGATTATTACCCGTATGTGGGGATGGAGGAGTAGGGAAGAGGAAATAAATTAATTTTATTATTTTTTCAAGGTGTCTGAACTGATCTAATTTAAATATTGAGGAGCGCAGATTCATGCAAGATAAAGAAGTACAGCATGTGTTTTTGGTTGGCGCTAAAAGTCTTGGTACTTATGGTGGGTATGAAACTTTTATCAATAAGTTGACAGAGTATCACCAGGGTAACAGGAAAATTAAATATCATGTTGCTTGTAAAGCGAATGGTGATGGGAGCATGGATCCTAATATGACAGCAGATGCGGAAATTATAAATGAAGATGAGTTCTTATACCATAATGCATCTTGTTTTAGGATTAGGATTCCACAGGGACTTGGGGCAGCGCAGGCAGTTTATTATGATATGGAAGCGTTAAAGGAATGCTGTGGAATTATCAAAAGGGAGAACATTGAACATCCGATTGTTTATATTATGGCTTGCCGTATCGGTCTGTTTATTAGATATTTTTATAAAAAAATTCATAAGCTTGGTGGAAAAATATATCTGAATCCAGATGGGCATGAATGGATGAGAGCAAAATGGTCGTGGCCTATTAGGAAATACTGGAAAGTATCAGAGCAGATGATGGTTAAGTACAGTGATTTGGTTATTTGCGATTCTATAACAATAGAAAAATATATCCATGAGTACTATGACGGTAAAGGAGTAAAAGGAACTAATCCTAAAACAACATATATTGCTTATGGAGCGGAGACAAGAAAAAGTATTCTTTTAAATGATTCGTTGAAGCTGTTGGATTGGTACAAAAAGAAAGGATTATCCCCTAAGAAGTATTATTTGATTGTCGGAAGGTTTGTGCCAGAGAACAATTATGAGATCATGATTTCAGAATTTATGAAATCGAATACAAAACGTGATCTTGTTATCGTTACTACAGCTAACGATAAATTTCTGGCAGAACTAGAGAAAAAGCTGGGCTTCAAAAAAGATAAACGGATTAAGTTCATGGGAACGGTGTATGATTCGGAGTTATTAAAAAAAATCCGAGAGAATGCTTATGGATATCTCCATGGACATGAAGTAGGTGGGACAAATCCGAGCCTCTTGGAGGCCCTGGGAAGTACCGAATTGAACCTTTTACTGAATGTTGGCTTTAATCGGGAAGTCGCAAAAAATGCAGCATTGTATTGGAGTAAAGAAGATGGAAGTTTGGCTAAAACGATAGATAAGGCTGATGCTATGAGAGCAGAGGAGAGGGAAGAGTATGGCAGGAAGGCGAAAGAACGTATTCAGGCGGCTTATAGCTGGCAGTTCATTGCAGATGAGTATATGAGGGTGTGGAATGAAGGAATGGTATGATAATTTAGATGGCCTTCGGGCGATATCCTGTCTGTCTATTATCGCAATGCATATAAAGGCAAACGCAGATTATAACTTTGGCATTATTGATGGGCAGATAGTAGATTCATGGACACAGTTCGTCCCGTTATTCCTAATAATTACTGGATTTGGAATGTTTTGTGGGTACTACGATAAATTTCAGAATGGCAGCATAGACCTAAATACCTTTTATTCAAAAAGATATGGGAAATTACTTCCTTTTTTTATTACGCTAATATTGCTTGATATTGTTATGGATAGAAGTTCAGCTCATGTGATTGAGGGGATAACAGAAGCAACCCTTGTTTTTGGGCTACTTCCTAATAATCAACCAGAAGTAATCGGTGTATGCTGGACACTTGGTGTCATTTTTCTTTTTTATATGCTATTTCCATTTGTAGTTTATCTGTGTTGGAATAAGAAAAGGGCATGGTGTACGTTTGCAGTCTCAATTGTAATGTCATTGTTTTGTTCGTTATATTTTTTTACAGATAAATTTGTTGTAGAAGATTTTGCTGCGAGACATAATTTCCTCTATTGTGCTCCATTTTTCATGGGGGGGGGTATTATGTATCTCAACAGAGGTGAAATCAAAAACTTTGTACAGAAGTTTAGGTGGTTGTGGCTGGTCGTCTGCATCTGCCTGACTGCTCTATGGTATTGGATATCTGGTGAAATAGTGGGAATTGATGTAACAATGCTAAAAAATCTGGTATTGTTTATGGCATGGTTGATGTATGCCATTAGCGTGAAAAGCAGGGTTCTCAACAATAAAAAAGTGAAGTATCTAAGCGGAATAAGCTTGGAACTTTATTTGGCACAGATGGTTATTTTTCGTGTTATCGAAAAAGTACATGGTTTGTATTTGTTTGGACATGGACGGATCAGCTTTATAGCTACTGTGCTTATGGTGATTGCAGGATTGATTATTTATATTAAGATATGGAAAACAATATGGAACCTGATTCGGGGGTATTCTGATAAACTGAGTAAGAAACTTTGCTAATCTTTGACAGTTATGTGAAATGAAATATGAGAAGGGTATGCCTGATGAAAATATTAAGATAAGACAACTGAAAGTTTATCATGAATGAGTATCAGAAAGTTTGGAAATGAGTCATTGGAAATGAGGTTAAAATTGCATGAATCAGAGGAAAGAATTATCACTTAGGGAAATTCAGTTGATATCTCTGGAAGTGTGTAAAAGGCTGGACAGAATATGTGATGAACAGAATATTAGATATTACCTTTATGCAGGTTCTCTTTTAGGCGCTGTGAGACATAAAGGTTTCATCCCTTGGGATGATGATATTGATATCGTAATGCCGAGGCCTGACTATGAAAGATTTCTGGTTTATTTACAGGAACATGAGGAAGAACTTAGGCCTCTTAGACTTTACAATATAAAGCTCAATCCGGATTATCCATATATGATCAGCCGTGTGAGTGATGAAAGATATGTTTTGGATGTGGAAAATGAAGATGATTATGGAATAGGGGTCTTTGTGGATATATATCCGTGGGATGGCATTGGGCAGACAGAGAAGGAGATGGCGCAAAGAAAAGCCAAAGCTGCCAGATATTCTTCTTTATGCTATCTGTCTACCAGGCAGAAATGCATGAAAGATAACACAAGATCAAAAGTGAAATTAATGATAAAGCCTTTAGCTTTTGCGTATGCAAAACTTGTAGGCAAGGGTTATTTTGTGAAAAAGTTAAATAAAATGCAGTCGGTATATGAATATGATGATTCCAGGTATGTAGGATGTCTTGTGTGGGGAACTGACGGTTCCAAAGGAATATTCCCCATTGAATGGATGGAGCCGTATACGAAGCTGCAGTTTGAGGACACGGAGTTAAGAGCACCTAAAGAATGGGATAAAGCATTAACCAAGCTTTTCAAAAATTATAGGGAGCTTCCGCCAGAAAAAGATAGGATTCCGCACCATGGTTATAAAGCATATGAAAGAATTTAGAAAATAGTAAGAGGCTAAGGAGGCTGGTTATATGCACAGGAATCAGGAATATACGCTCGGTGTTATAGGAGGTATGGGAACATATGCCACGGTTCATCTTTTTCGGCAGTATGCGCAACTGTTTCCAGCTGAGAAAGAGTGGGACAGGCCGCATATTATTATAGACAATAATTGTACTATGCCAAGCAGGGTTCGGGCAATTCTCTATAATGAGAGACGGGAGGAACTGATTAACAGAATGGCGGAGTCCGTAAAGCTTTTGTTATGCGGGGGGGGGTAACGCAGATTATATTAGGATGTAATACCGCCCATCTTTTTCTTGATGATGTATTTGAGATAGTTCCTGAAGCAAAAGGTAAAGTTATAAATATAATTGATGAGAGTGTATCTTTTCTTCTGGACAGAAAGATAGATTCAGCTTATTTACTGGCAACGGAGGGAACAATAGTTTCTGGTGTTTATGATAAAAAACTGGGCGAGGCGGGAATATCTTGTGTCCATCCGAGAGAGGCTGACTTTAAAAAACTTCGTTTTTGCATAGAAGCTGTTAAGCAAAATAAATATGGCGATGATGTTAAAGGGGCGTTTCTGGATTTTGTCAAGCGGGGAAATGTGTGTATATTGGGATGCACAGAGCTTCCGCTTCTGTATGAGAAATATATGGATGATATTGTAAAGATTGCTGGAGGCAGGCTAATCATAGATCCATTATATATAGCATTGAGCAGAGCAAAAAAATGTTATTTAG
This sequence comes from uncultured Lachnospiraceae bacterium, assembly GCA_947629585.1. Lineage (GTDB taxonomy): Bacteria > Bacillota > Clostridia > Lachnospirales > Lachnospiraceae > MGBC100174. Next base: position 11,499 of record CANREH010000016.1, read on the forward strand.
AATATATCGGGAGGAATTGATTTGAAGGCACTAATATTAGCGGCGGGGTTTGGAAAGCGGCTTCAGCCAATGACCAATAAGATACCGAAGTCAATGGTTGAAGTAAACGGAACGCCGCTTCTTGTAAACGCACTAAATAATCTTACAGAATTGGGGATTAAAGATATCGGGATTGTGGTTGGTCACATGGCAGATTATATCAGGGAAAGAATTGGAAAAGAGTATAAGGGAGCCCAAATTAGTTACTTTGAAAATCCACGGTATATGGAAACCAATAATGTTGTGAGCCTTTATAAGGCTATGGAATTTTGTGATGACGATATACTGATGATGGAATGTGATATCTATTGCCATAAGGAAATGATAGAAAACCTGATAGAGGGGAAAGGTGAGTGCAGTATACTTGTCAGTCCATTTAATCCAAAAACAATGGATGGGACGGTGATTAGGGTGGATGGAGATAAAGCTTTAGAACTTGTCCTTGGAAAATGGCAGGAGGAAGGATTTGATTACAGTTCTGCCCGCAAGACGGTTAACATGTACCATTTTAATAAGGAGTTTGCAGCGAAGTATATGCCATTGATTAAATGGTATGCCGAGAATATGGGAGAACAGAGCTATTATGAAAAAGTGCTTGGAAGTCTTATGTATCTCCGGGAGTGTGATATAAGAATTGTTGAGGTTCCTGAATCAATGTGGTGTGAAGTGGATGACGCTGAAGATCTTATAAGGGCAAGAGCCAGATTTGGAAAATAAAGATAAAATATACATAAGTTTTAATTATTATATAAAGCTGTCAGAGATAAAGGAGGACAGAAAGAATGGAAAGAGAGAAAATTATCAGAAAGTGGAAAAGATGGATATTGTGAGATTCAGAATTATTCCAGATATGACAAAAAATATTTCCAATTCTATGTTTTATACAAATATATGATCAATAGACCGAAAAAAGCACTCATATTGGCAGTCGGTTTTGGAAAACGATTGCAATCAATTACAGAAAAAAATTCCAAAGTCTATGATAGAAGTAAATGGAAAGCTTGTGTGCTAGTATGTTGAAAATATGAGAGAAAACAATTATTACGAAAAAATATTGGGTAGTTTGGTATATTATCAAGAGTGTGATATAAGATGTATATCTGTGCCAAAAGAAACGTGGTGTGAAAAATGATTCTGGAGATTTGATAAGGGTTCAAAAAAGATTTGAAAATGCTTTTCAAAAGTGAGGTGATAATCATATGAAAGAGTTTTTTGAAATATTTAAAAAAGTAGATGGAGTAAGTGTTTTAAAACAATATTTCAAAGCTCGCGTTTTGTTTTTTGCACTTATTCAGACAGCATTGCTTGGTACATCTACAAAATCTCTTGAAATTGTGCGTTTAATTGCAGATAACAAAATTTATAAACGACTCAAAAAGAAAAATCGAAAGTTTATCGAAGATTATAAGGCAGAGGAAGCAATGCAGAAAGTTAAATATGATAGAAGGCATAATCCTGTAATTTGGACGATTTGGCTACAAGGTATGGACAATGCACCATATATAGTAAAAAAATGTTATGAATCGCTGAAATGTAATATTGTAGATAGAAAGATTATTGTTATAACGGAGGATAATTTTGAACAATATGTCAAGTTTCCTTCTTATATTATGGAAAAATATAGAAAAGGAATTATTTCCAAAGTGCATTTTGCTGATCTTCTAAGAGTAGAATTGTTGGCTGTACATGGTGGAACTTGGCTTGATGGAACTGTTTATTGTAGTGGTAATCCAGTTAATAAATATATATTAGATTCGGAGCTTTTTGTGTTTCAAATGCTAAAACCAGGAATTGATGGTCATAGTAGGGCAGTGTCTAGTTGGTTGATGACAGCATATTCCAATCACCCTATTATATATCTTGTCAGAGCGTTGCTGCATAATTATTGGCAATTACATAATTATGCTGTTGATTATTTCATACTTCATGATTTTTTTCAGATGGCATTAGAAGCATATCCAGAAGAATGGAAAAAGGTAGTACCTTTCGATAACTCCACACCTCATATTTTGCTCTTAAGGCTTTTTGATCAGTACAATGAAAAAATTTGGGAAGCTATTAAGTGTCAAACTTCTTTTCATAAGTTGAGTTACAAATATGATAAAGAAAAATCTAACCTGAAAGGAACATATTATGATGTAATCTTTGGTAAGGATGTTGATATTGAAATGGAGAAATCAAAATGAATATTTTATTATTAGGTGCTGCTGGGTTTATTGGAACCAACCTTGCATTGAGACTTGTGGAAAGTGATAATAAAATTACTCTTGAAGATAGTAAATTGGAATATTTTTCTCATTTTCCCCAAGAGATAAAAGATAAGGTATGTTTAGTAGATCTTTCATTAGATGAAAAAACTGAGTTAAAAAATATTATTAAAGGACAGGATGTAGTTTATCATTTAGTAAGTACAACAGCGCCGAATACATCTAATCAGCAAATAGCACAGGAGTTAACAGTTAATATCGATTTGACAGCAAGAATATTAGATGCCTGTGTAGAAAACGGAGTGAAAAAGATTGTATTTATATCCTCTGGCGGTGCGGTTTATGGGAAAGAAGGGAAATGTCCTCTTGGAGAAAATGTACTAACAAATCCAATTAGTTCTTATGGAATCCAAAAAGTGACAATAGAGAAAATGCTATATTTATATAATTATTTATATAAATTAGATTACCGCGTGGTCAGACTAGCCAATCCATACGGACCTTATCAAAGACCGAATGGATTATTGGGAGCAGTTACAACATTTATATATCAGGCATTACATAATGAAGTAATTACGGTTTATGGTGATGGCTCTGTGGTAAGAGATTTTATTTATATAGATGATGCAGTATCTGCTATTTTGAAAATAACAGAAGGAAATTCTGAGTACAAGATATTTAATGTGGGTTGCGGTTATGGAACAAGTATAAGGGAGGTTCTTGTAGAGATAGGGGCTGTGTTAAAGAAAGAGTTAAAGATAAGGTATATGCCGGGTAGAAAAGTTGACGTACCTATTAACTATTTGGATATAAGCAGATACGAACATGAATATGGAAGATTGTTAAATGTTTCTTTAAATCAGGGAATTGTAAGAACCGCGAGTTTTTTAGAGAAAATAGCGGTGATGGGAAATGTTCATTTATGATTAATATAAAGTAAAATGAAGGAGAATAAAATGCTACCTCGAAGATTAAAACGCTATATTTTGATGTTAAGATTGATGCTTGTACAAATGGAATTAAGAAATCAGATATGGTAATGCGTTCAGGGCTATTTGGAGAATATAGAGAAAATAATTATTGGTTTCCTAGGATTCTTCCTGCAGAGCCGCACCTTGTGAAAATTCATAATAATGTTCATATAGCTACCGACGTTTATTTTTGTACGCATGATGTAATATTTAGGATGCTTAATTTTGCACCAGATTATTATAATATGCTCTCTAATGATCTGAAAAAAAGGGGGGGGGCTATAGATATAAATCAGGGAATATTGAAATCTTTGATAATTGTTTTGTTGGAGCTAGGAGTATTATTATGTATGATGTGAAAATTGATCCGGATGCTATAATTGCTGCAGGAAGCGTAGTGGTGAAAGATGTTCCAGAAGGAGTAGTCGTAGGTGGAAACCTTGCTAAATAATCGGTACTGTAAAAAAACTTGCTGAGAATCGAATACGAAGAGCAGAAAAATTATAATGTTGAGGGAGGCTCTATGAATTGAAACGAGTTGTTGTTTTAATGTCAACCTATAATGGTGAAAAGTATTTGAAGGAGCAGATTGAAAGCATTTTAAAACAAAAAGGGGAATTTAAGTTGGATCTTTGGGTCAGAGATGATGGTTCAATAGACGAGACAAAGATGATTTTGGATGAATATGCTCAAAAGGGATGTTTGAAATGGTATGCGGGGAAAAATGTTGGATCTGCACAAAGTTTTATGGAATTAGTAATGAATTGCTCAGGATATGACTATTATGCTTTTGCGGATCAAGATGATGTATGGAATCTAAATAAGTTAGCTAAAGGAATTAAAAAAATAGGAAATCGAGAAGATGCTGCATTGTATTTTTCTAATGCACGCTTAGTAGATGCTGAATTAAATGATATTGGGAAAAATGTATACACAGAGATTCCTCGAACTGATTTTTGCACATTATCTTGTGCGGGAGGGATTCTTGGATGTACTATAATTATTAATGAGGGATTAGCAAAACATTTAAGAAATAAAATAATACCAAAAAAAATAGTAATGCATGATTTTTATGTCGCTCTTGTATGTAAGGCGCTGGATGGAAAAATACTTTATGAAAACAAGGCAACGTTAAAGTATAGACAGCATGAAACTAATGTTGTAGGCGTTCCTTATGGATTAGTACGAACAATAAAATCAAGAATGAGGGAAATTGTAAAAGAGCCTGCAGTGAGCATATCAAGTCAAGCAGAAGAAATAATTTGCATTTATGGAAGTGAGATGTTGGAAGAAAAACGCAAATGGCTGCAGATAGTTGCAGAATATAAGTTGTGTTTGACTAATAGAATTTATCTTGCGTTGGATCGAAGGGTAAAATACATAAATTTTAATATAGGATTAAAAAATAGAATAGCTATATTGCTTGGAAATAGATAAAGGGATTTACATACAAATGTTTTAAAAAATTGTAATTATATATGCGTAAAATTAAGATACGGATTTGAGGTTGAAGGTTAATGACTATAAAGATTTCTAAAAACAGTAGGATGATTTCAGGGGCGGCAATACTTTTTGTAGGAATGTTCAGTGGATATCTTGGGAGTCTTGCCTTATTGAGGTATAGTTTACCTGTATTGATTTTTTGGTGTTGTCTTAGTTTATCTATAAGAAATAATTTGAAGAAAATTTTGAAGAGTTCATGCTTTCTTGTACTTTTGTTTTCGATAATTACGATAATCAATGTAATTATGTTTGGAGATAACGGATTTTTGGGAAGTAATCTTCGTGCAATTTTGTATGGCTTTATTGCGTTACTGTTGATTCAGTTACTGTCATCGTCAGAGTTATATAATATATTTTCTGTATTAGAAAAAGGTTTAACTTTGATTAATTTTTTTGGCGTTTTTAATCTTATAGTGACAACAATACAAATTTTCTTTATACATGGTTTTTTGATTAGGAGTGAATGGATGGAAAGCAACCCGTTTTATGAAGATTTATGTTGTGGTTTGTTTGGAAATAATTCAACACATGAAATGACATATTTCTTTTGCTTTTGGATGCTTCTTAATATATATGAAGCATTTTGTGTATCAAAGCCAAGACGTAAATGGAAACTTTGCGTTTTTATTGTTAGTATGACTATTTGGATGTGGGCGCTTTCTGCATACAATGATAATGTGGCTTTTTTAGGAATATATGCTATGCTTGTTGTTATATATATTATGTATTATACTAATATCAAGTATGGTGTTTTTGTTGAAATATTAGCAAAGTATACAAAATATATAGTTATGATTTGTATGGGTGCTGTAATATTGTTATCCATACCAGTGAGTCAGGATTATATCATAAATGTTTTTTTTGATAAAATAGGTCGAATAACTCAGTTTAAAATTTCAGATGTGAATGGTAGTAATGAACGTTTGGCAATTGTAGCATATGCATTACAAAATGGATATGGAATGACTGGTATTGGTCTGGGAACACATGGTTGGCTTGGTTCGGTTGAGGAGAATTATTTAGGGTTTGCTCATTTTGGATTGAATTCTATCTCATCTTTTATTATGTTAGGAGGAATACCTTTTTATTCTATCTGGGTTTTGATATATAGCTGGTTATTATGGAAATTAAATTTAGATGAAAGAGGGAAAATATGGTTTGTGGCTATTATTCTTATAGTTATTGTTTCATCTATATATACAGTAATTTTTACAAGTTATGTTTCTGCTATTTGGTTAGCCTTGTCGATTGTAGTATTCGCAATGACAAAGGTTGCAATAAAGGGCAATATGTAGGAGTTGAAAAATGAAAGAAGTTACGGTCAGTGTTATTATTCCTGTATATAATACTATGGTAAATTTGTTTCAACGATGTATAAAAAGCATAGAAGAACAGCCATATAAATTTGTTGAGGTGCTTGTAATAGATGATGGAAGTAAGGAAGATGTATCTGACTGCTATTTTCAGATATGTCAAAATTATAGTAATATAAAATTTATTCGGCAACAAAATTTAGGCGTTTCATGTGCAAGGAATGTAGGAATAAGAGAATCATCGGGTGATTATATTGTTTTTGTGGATTCTGATGATGTCATTTCTTCATTTTTTATCACAAATGGTATTAAAATAATAGAACGATATAATGAGCCGGATATAATTTTGGGGAAAATTAAATATGTAGATTATATATTAGAATCGAGTGGCTATTATATATATAAGAAAGTTTTAGGACATAAGGAACTAAATATAGAAAAGGAAAACATAGATAAATTAAAATTGTTAATGTTAGGGGAGCATCAGAAAAATATAGATTTTGAAATTACAGGATCACCATGTGCGAGATTTTATAAGAGAGACATTGCTTTACAAATTAAATTTCCAGAAAAAATAACACACTGGGAAGATCAAATTTACAATAGATTGTTTTTGAATTTAGCAGAAAGTGCAGTCTTAACGGATGAAGTGTGGTATTTTTACTATCAAAATGAAGTTTCCGCTATGCATGATATGTTTAATGAGAAATTTATTGCGCGATCAAAGCCATTTTGGAATATATGGAAACAATTAAATGAATTGGAAAATCGGACAACAAAAATAGAATATGAAAAAAAAAGCATTGATTACTTTTATGCAGCTATTCATATTAATATATTACACCGTAATTGTAAATGGAAAGAAAAAAAAGAAATGATAGACGAACTGATAAGAGAACCTATATTTTATGATATTATACATACGTTAACCATATCAGATTTTGGTACATTAAAAGAAAAAGTAAGATTTCAGTTAATGAAAGAAAAAAGATATTGGATGATTTATTGTTTTGTGAAAATTAAGAGCATATTTAAGGAGAGGAAAGATGAAATCAGAAGGTGAACTTATTAGAATTGCAATCTTGACAGAATATTATAATAGTATTAATTATGGGGGCATTTTACAAGCATATGCTTTAGCCCGTGTTCTTAACGAGAGATATGGTGTGGCAGAACAGATATGTTATGTTAAAACTTCATTATTAACTAAGAATTCAAAAAAAAATATGGATGATTTATCGGAGAATAATTATATTGTTAGAGTTTGTACTGTTGTTAGAAAAATAATGCGTTATGTATTGCGAAAATTTTGTTGCAGGACAGTTGCACAGCATGAACTTGAAAAAATTGCTTTAAGGAACAAATTGATTTATCAATTTGCTGGGAAAATACCACATAGTCTTCAAATATATAACGATAAAAATATAAAAAATTGTGCGAAAAAGTATGATGTTTTTGTTGTTGGCAGTGATCAAGTTTGGAGAAATATAGAAGATAAAGCATATTGGTTAGAATTTGTACCATATCATAAAATTAAAATTTCATATGCTGCAAGCATTGCCAAAGATTCTTTAAGCAAGAAGGAGAAACAAATATATAGAGAGGCCTTACAAACTTTTGATTCTGTTTCTGTTCGTGAAAAAACGGCAGTTGTTTTATTAAAGAATTGCTGTCATATAGAGCCGCATCTAGTGCTGGATCCAACATTGCTGCTCAGCAGAGAAGAGTGGAATGAGATATGTTCTCCACGAAGAATAAAAGAAGAATACATATTTTGTTATTTTCTGGGAATGAGTAAAAAGCATAGGCTGATTGCTTCAAAATATGCAAGGAGTAAAAAATTAAAACTTGTTACAATTCCATATGTTAGGGGAAATTTTGAAGTGTGTGATTTATTTATTGGAAAATGTGGAGAAAGGTTACTTGATGTATCGCCAAACGACTTTATTTCGTTGATTAAGTATGCAAGCTATGTTATAACAGATAGCTTTCATGGTGCAGTGTTTTCTCTTATTTATCAAAAGAATTTTTTTGTTTTTGAACGTCCGGAAAAGGTTCCGATGGGGTCTAGAATTAGTAATCTTATGAATTTATTTGGAACAGAAGATAGATATTGTGAGACAACAGAGAAACAGAGTGTTAAATATATGAATTCTTGTCCGTCAATTTGTTATAACGAAAACAAATTGTTTGATGACATGAAACAATTCTCGTTTACATTTTTGAATGAGAACATTAAATTTGCTCGAAAGGCATGATACGGGATGATAATATATAAATATCCGTTGGATTTTATTTGATTAGGGGTAAGAAAATGGAGATAGGAGCTATCTGTGCAATATATAAGCAATAGGAAACCAAATTGATTATGATATATTTACAGGGAAGGCATTACAAATAATTAGGAAATCTAGAAAATTTATCGATTAAATATTTGCCAAATGATTACGAGGTGATTTGTTTGAAGCAGCAAACTAATGTGGATGAAAAGGATTATATTTTTTTTAAGATTGTTAGAAAAATATATAGAGTTGTAACTGAAACACCAATGAGGTTAAGATTAAAAAATAGAAATTTAACTATTTTGGCACCTACATGTATTGGAGGAGTAATTTATCATCATTTGGGATTGAAATTTATGAGTCCAACCGTAAATTTATGGATGACAGAAGATGATTTTTTCTTATTTGTGCAAAATTTAGATTATTTTATACAGCAGGAAGTACTTTTTTATCAGCAAGATGAAGAACTGGACTATCCATGGGGAATAATTAATGGTGAAAAAAAAGGAGAAAAAATTATTGTACATTTTAATCATCATAAAAAATTTAACGATGCGGTTGCTGATTGGAACAGAAGGAAAAACAGAATAAATTTAAATAATATTTTTGTTATTGCTTCAACCATGGGGGGTGAAAATAGTGAAAAAATACGTCGTTGGGAAACATTAATACCAAAAGTTAAAGGACTTGTGGTTTTTACTGCAAAAAATTATCCGCAGTATAGCTATTGTTTACAATTATCACAATTTAAAGATAGAGAGTGCTGTCCTTCGTATATGGTTGAAGGAGTAAGTAGAGTATTAAAGGTTCATGCTTGGGAAAAAGATTTTGATTATGTTAATTTTTTAAATACTGGAAAGGTAAAATAATTTAATTGCATGAAAGAAGGAGAGTAAATATGGCAGACCGTGTGGAGCGGAGCAAAAAGAATATTATCTGGTCATTTGCCGGGAAGATTGTCAATATTCTGCTTCCCTTTGTGACACAGACATGCCTGATCTACATATTGGGTGTTCAGTATGTGGGACTGAATGGTCTGTTCACGTCTGTCCTGACTATATTGAGCCTGACGGAACTGGGAATTGGCAGCGCCCTTGTGTTCAGTATGTATCGTCCGATCGCCGAAGGGGATGACGTCAAGGTGTGCGCTCTGCTTGCCTTTTACAGGAAGTGTTACCATATTATTGGATGCGTTATATTGACGGTGGGGCTTATTCTGCTCCCTTTTATCCGGCATCTGATTTCCGGTGATGTGCCGGATGACGTCAATGTTTATATTCTGTATGCGATTTATTTGCTCAATACAGTGTTGAGTTATTTTTTATTTGCTTATAAAATGTCGCTTTTGAATGCCTGCCAGATGGTGGATGTGATTAGCAAAGTGGACATTTTGACCAACATCGCAAAATGCGTGCTGCAAGTTGCGGGGCTTCTGCTGATTTCATCTTATTATATGTTTGTATGGGTAATTCCGTTGACAACGGTGATGAGAAATATTGGTGTTGAAATATGGACAAGGCGGAAGTATCCTAATTATTACTGCCAGGGAAAACTTCTTTATTCAGAGATATATCAAATTTTTGAAAAAATAAAAGGTCTTTTTTTTCAGCGTATTGGGGATGTGGTCTTGTTTTCAGTGGATAACATTGTTGTGTCTGCATTTTTAGGATTAACTGTACTTGGACAGTACAATACCTATCTGTATGTACACACGGCGCTTGTAGGGTTAGTCAGCGTGATTACTATGTCTATTGTTCCGGTAATAGGAAATAGTGTTGCTTTGGAAGAAAAAGAAAAGAACTATCAAAATTTTCGGCAGTTCAATATTTTATGGCTTTGTATCGTGTCGTGGTGTACGATATGCGAGCTGTGTCTGATTCAGCCTTTTATTCAGCTATGGGCTGGCAGGAATGTGCTTCTGGGGAATGGGACAGCAGCGCTTTTTGCTCTATATTTCTATGCAAACAAACATGGGGATATGTCATGGGTTTACAAGTCGGCCAGAGGTATATGGAAAGAGGGAAGATATGTGCCCATTGTCAGTTCGGTTGTGAATTTGAGTATGAACCTTTTGACAGTAAGATGGATCGGTCTGGGGGGCATTCTGCTTTCAACGATTCTGAGTTTGTTTTTTATAAATATTCCTTTTGGAGGCAGGGTGCTATTCCATGTATATTTTAATTACAGGTATGCCTGGAGGGAATATTTATTGACGCATATAAAGCATTTTATCCTTACGGCGGTGATTGGGCTGTCACTGTACTGGATTTGCATGAAAATTCCATTGGAAGGCATCTGGTGTCTTGCTGTACGAGGCGTTCTCTGCGCAATTGTCCCTATCCCGATTTTATGGTTTGTCTATCACGAAGATGAGCGGATGCAGGGAACAGGGAGACTGGTACGGCGTCTGCTGCATAAATGATAGGCAAGCTAATAGATCCAATAGGAATAAGAGATGGGAAAGGAAGAAAAATAGATGGATTTTATAAAAAAAATAATACGTAAAATATGTATAATCCGCCATATCAGTATCCTGAAGTTTCTGCATTATAATTTTTTCTGTAAGAACATCGAAGCAGACAGGGGTTGTTATATCGTTCCGTATCGGGGAACGTGCATTTCCATTGCATCATCTGCCAGGGTTTTCCTGCATGGGACGATGTTTTTAAATTGCAATAAGCTTCCCGGTTCCAGAGCGGAATGTCTGATACTGCTGCGGGACGGAGCAAGGCTGACAGTGAATGGTCCGGTCCGGCTCTATTATGGAACGACACTGCAGGTACATAAAGATGCGGATTTGACTGTAGGAGACTTGGGAATGAACACAGGCAGCGTACTTATATGTGGATATAAGATGACATTAGGGAGTCCGGTCAGTACGGCGAGGAATGTCTATATTTTTGACAGTGACCACCACCCTGTCTTTAATGCGAAGGGAGAGCGCATTAATGAGGCGAAAGAAGTTACTATTGGCGACAATGTATGGATAGGATTGAAAAGTATCATTATGAAAGGAAGCCATATTGAAAGTGGGTCAGTGATCAGCGCGCATTCTCTGGTGACAGGCAATGTGCCAGGACATGTGATTGTGGCGTCGCCGCCGTCAAGGGCTGTGATGAAAGATATAAGCTGGCACAGGTAGCTTATATAGCTGATATTATGAAAACAGCCTGCAAGTAAGGTGTGAAAGGAAAATGTGACATGGAAAGTCAAAGAGTAACGGTGGACCGGACAGCGGAGGCAGACTGCAACGGGTGCAGGGTCTGCGCGGATGTTTGCCCGAAGGGGGCAGTGTCATTTGAGAGGAATCTGCTGACTGGCTGCGACATACCGATAGTGGATGAGGAACGGTGCGTACACTGCGGGCTGTGTGTGAAAAAATGTCCACAGGAAAATCCCGTGAGAATGCCGGAAAGGATTGTAGGAAAAGTGTATGCCGCATGGTCAGAGGATGACGGGGTCAGGTATATGAGTACATCGGGAGGGATGTTTTATGAGCTGGCGAAAAAGATGCTTGACCGGGGTGGGGCCGTAGCCGCATGCTGTTATACGGAAGACTGCCGGGGCGCCTTCCATACGATTGCGTTTACGGAAGAAGATATGCTGAAGCAGTGCGGTTCCAAGCATGTGCAGAGCCAGACCCTCCATATATACGGCAAGGTCGGCAAACTGCTGCGGGACGGCAGGAAAGTGATGTTTGTGGGAACGCCATGCGAGGTGGCGGCGCTTTATCGTTATCTGGGAAAAGACCCGGAAAATCTTGTCACGGTTGATTTCATATGCAACAGTATTACATCACCGAAGGGGCAGGAAAAATATATTGATTATCTGGAAGAAGAATACGGCTCCAGAGTAATTTCCGCGCATATTAAGGATAAGAGGAACGGATGGAATAATTTCGGCAATTCCGTGAAGTTTGAAGACGGAAGGGAATATTATGGGGATCGCAACCACGATGCGCGGACGGTTGGATACCATAGGGGGCATCTGTTTATCCGGGAGAGCTGTATGTACTGTCAGTACAAAGAGCTGCCAAGAAATGCGGACATCACGTTTGGGGATTTCTGGGGAATCCGGGAGGATGTCAGAAATCCGAAGCTGGAGATGGGCACGTCTGTCGTGATTATTAATTCGGAAAAAGGGCAGGAATGCTTCCAGAGCTTAGAAGACAGGATTGGATTTTATGAAGAGACAATGGAGAATGCAATGCGTGGAAATCCAGCTATATTAAAAAGAGCGGATGAGAACGGAAACCGGAAGAAAGCCCTTGCAGCACTGGATACCATGAGGTTTGACCGTGTCGTGAAAAAATATATAGACCGGGACAGTCTTATGAGAAAATTGACACGGAAAGGGAGGGCGTTAGCCGGACGGCTTATGGGAAGGAGAAGAGAAGATGGAATGGAAGGCAGGCAGTAGTTTGGAATGTATTGAACAGCGTCTTTGCCAATTCGCCCTGGAGACGCCGGATGCTCCGGCGATTATTGTGAAAGAAGAAATCACGACATATGAGGAATTATGGCGGCTGGTGAGGGGCGCAGCCAGGTATTTAAGCAAGGAGATAGGTATCCGGAAGGGCGACTGCGTAGTGGTCAGAGCCATGCAGAACCTGGAATATGGGATTGCGTATTTTGGTACACATCTTCTGGGGGCAGTCTTTGTTCCTCTGGAAAAGAGCCTCCCGGCGGATAAAACGCAGGAGATTCTGTGTGAAACGGATGCGAAAGCGTATCTGTCCAGAGAAGACATGCCCGGCTCAGAAACTGCTTATGTTGATTTGAAGGAATTAAAACGGATAGGGGAAGAGTATTTCTGCGAGGACTGGGAATGGGAATTCCCATCCCGCCAGGACAGTGCGGACATCATGTACACGACGGGAACGACAGGTAAGGCAAAAGGCGTGGAGGTGACGCATGATGTCCTGATTTCTACAGCAGAAAATTATATTTCCGGCTTCTGTATGCAGAAGGGGAATGTGATGGCTGTTCCCGGGCCGATGAACCATGTGAATCCATTGCGGAAAATGTATACAAGCATTATGACGGGAAACACTGTGGTAATACTGGACGGAATGCTTTCAGTAAAAAGGTTTTATGAGGCACTCGATACCTGTCATGTGAATTCCCTGTGCCTGCCGCCGGCCCTTCTCAGGATGCTCTGGAAGCTTTCAGGGGAAAAGCTGGCAGAATATGCAGATCAGATCGAATTTGTCGAGTGTTCGACGGCGCCCATTACGGAGGCGGATAAGGAACATCTGCGCAGGCAGCTGCCCAAGTCCAGGCTGTATAATAATTACGGACTGTCGGAGTGCGGAGCTATGGTTATGTACGATTTCAACGAATTTAAGGAAAAAGGCCAGGGATGTGTGGGAAAGCCTATGGTCAATTCCCATGTGGTGATCGTGGATGACAGGAAGAAAGAGATAAAGTCTTCCAGGAAACGGACGGGACTGATCGCCAACAAAGGACCTATTAATATGAAAGGATATTGGAAGCATCCGGAGATTACGGCCCAGGTCAAAGAAAATGGATATGTTTATACGAACGACATAGGGTATTTTGATGAGGATGGATTTCTTTATGTAGTGGGGAGGGAAAACGATACCATCAATGTAGGAGGGCTGAAGGTGGAGCCGACGGAAGTGGAGGATGCCGCCGGACAGTTCCCGGGCGTGTTTGAATGTATCTGTGTTCCCGTGGATGATCCGCTGACGGGGAAGGCACTGAAACTGATTGTTGTGATGGAGAAAGGATGTACACTGAACGAGGCAGGGCTGGCAGGATATCTCCGGGAATGCCTGGATTCGTATAAAGTGCCTGTCATTTACGAGGAAACAGATCATATTCCAAGAAATTATGTCGGAAAACCTGACAGAAAAGCATTTACAAAATAGGAGGTACAGGATGGATAGGTGTTTATTGGTGCTGGGAGCATCATCAGATGTAGGAGCGGCGTATATCAGGGCTTACCATGAGCGTTATGATAAGATTGTGGGGACATATTATACAAATAAGGAACAGGCGGAGCGGCTGAAGGAGGAGCTGGGTAGAAAAATGGAGATTTTCTGCCTTAATATGCTGCAGGAGGAGGAAATAGACAGATTTGCCGCATTTCTCAGGGAAAGGGCATTATTTCCGGAGTATGTGCTCCACCTTCCTGCGCAGAAGACGGAAATGAAAAGGGCGGAGGAGCTGGAGAGCGGGCGGCTGCGGGAAGACCTGGAACTGGGAGTGGTTTCCATTATGCGTTTGCTGCGGACACTTCTTCCGCATATGCAGGAGAAAGAATTTGGAAGGATTTGTTTTCTTCTGTCCAGTGTCACGGAACACCCGATTGCGTACCAGAGTTCATATCTGATCACGAAATATGCGCTCCTCGGCGCAGTCAAGGCACTTGCCGTAGAATATGCGCCAAAGAAGATTATGGTAAATGCGGTATCGCCTTCCATGATGGATACAAAATTTATAAAAAATGTGTCGCCCTTTGTGAAGAAAAAAGTGCTGGACACGACGGCGGTCAAGCGGCTGGCGACAGTAGACGACGTCATACGGGCATTTGCTTTTCTGCTGGATGAAAAAAATGAATACATGACAGGAGAGAATCTGTTATTGGCGGGGGGGGGTAGGATAAACTCTTGAATTAACACGGGAAATTAAAAAATAAAGTGCATAGAATATTTAGCGGGATTGGGAAAGGAGATGACGGGAAATGAGAGAAAGATTAATAGGATTGTTTGCAGAAGCATTGCCGGGAGTTGATTTTACGAAATCGGAGGAACTGGTGGAGGACGGGATTCTGGATTCTTTGGGGATTGTGACGGTCATAGATGTAATCAGCACGGAATTTGGCATTGAGATTCCTTATGAAATGCTGGATGTGGAAAGATTCCGCTCTCTGGCAGCTATCGAGGATATGATCCGGGAACTGGGCGGCAAATGATGGACGGGAGGACTTGGAAAATGGATTGGAAAAATACGGTACGCAAAACACTGGATTATATGAAAAAGCCCATAATCCGCACGGAGTATGTACGCACGTCGGCGTATCCGGGACTTGAGGGCATGTTCGAAGGAAGGAATGTCCTTGTGACAGGAGGGACAAGGGGGATCGGTCTGGCTGCCGCGAAAGCATTCCATGCTTGTGGCGCTTTTGTTATCGTGACGGGACGTTCTGCGGAAAAGCTCCGGGAAATAAATGAGTCGGCGGCTTCGGAACGGTTTTATGCAATGGAATGGGATGTCGCTGATATTCCTGGACAGGAGAAAAAGATGGAGGAATTGGATGGAGTTTTTGGCGGGGGGGGGTGTGATATCTTAGTAAACAACGCAGGGACGAACCGGAACGAGCATGGTGAAACTGCGGGATCGTGGGACGGGGTGTCAGAGACAGAATGGGATCATATCGTGAATACGAACCTGAAGGCGATGTATTTTCTGATCCAAAAGTTTGCGAAAAAATGGATGGAGACATTTCCTGATAAAGAAAGGCATATCGTGAATGTAGCTTCCTCCAGCGGGTTTGAGCCTGCCGTCCTGCCATACGGCATATCTAAATGGGGTGTCGTTGCGCTTACCGAAGGATTCGGGAGAAAGCTTGCCCCATATGGCATTACGGTGAATGGGGTTGCTCCCGGCCCGACATCGACGTTCATGGCATCCAAAATGGATGATGCGGAGGATCTGTCCTATCAGGCAATCCCGCGTCGGTGTTATGGCGTGCCGGAGGAGATTGCGAATGCTATCCTGTTTCTTGCCAGTGATTACGGGAAAAATATAGTTGGTGAAGTCGTCAGGGCGGACGGGGGATTTTCCCTGACGGTGACTGGGGGACAATAAAATTTCAAATGAAATTTTGATGAAAGGGAGGCAGAAAAATGCTGTGGAGTATCTGTATTGCAGCGGTAGTTCTGTTTTTTATTGCGGATACCCTTTATAAAAGAACGACGCATTATAAAAATCAGATATGGCAGGAAGAACGCTTCCGCAGGATTCCGGATGGGATTGAAGTGGCTGCAATTGGATCAGGTCCCGGTTTGTATGATGTCGATTTGAAGAACAGCGTGGAGAACGGTTTTAATTTCTGCCAGTCGCCACAGTCATGGATGTATGGATACCGGATACTCAGGACTTATCAAAAAAAGCTTAATCCTTATTGTATTATTATTATTATTATTACTTGTCCACTAAATTTTGCAGAAAAAAAGAGTGCGGCAAGTGCTGCATATCATGTGCAGTATTATGGAAGCCTTCCACCGGAAGACATTGACATGTACTCCCGCTGGCTGGATATCCTGCGGAAGTTTCCCCTGCTCCGGCATCCTAAATGGGTATTCCGGATTATACGGGATGTGCCGCCATTTGATTTAGAACATAATGAAAAGAGATTGGATTGCAGCGGGGCTGAGGTTTCTGCACGCCAGCTTTTGGAAGGATGGCTGGAGCAGTCGGGGCTGCATGACTTAAGGAATCCGTCACAGTCAGAACAGCAGAGGGAGGCAATGGAAAAAAGAAAGGGGTGGCTGAGACAGACGGTAGAGCTTTGTGAAGAGAACAGGTGGCGTCCTGTTTTTGTCATTCCGCCGATGTGCGGTAAAGTATGTGATATGGTAAGTGCAGAATTTAAGGAAGAATTTGTCCTGCGTCCGTTAAGAGAGGTCGGCGGGGAAAAATATCAGATTTTAGACTACTTCAATGAAAAAGAGTTCCAGTCGGATGATTTGTATTTCAGTGCTCCCTTCATGAATCGGTATGGAAGGGAGAAGTTTACAAAAAGGCTTCTGACGGATATTCGGGGAATTTATGAAAAATAAAGGAATATCAATGGGATTTCTTTTTCTGTATGATCTTTTCATCAGCGGTATAATGAGAAAGATCCGTTGGTGGGAGCTGGTGAGTCAGGCGGATATGAAGATATTTTGAAAACTATCCGCAAAATTATAAAAAATGCGGGTGATTACTAAAAAATACCCCTTGACTTTTGCAGTAGAACAACGTATTATTTAGATAAATCTCCGCAAAAAGTAGAAAACTGCGGAGGCTTATCTAAATAAAAGGAGCGTTCTATAATGAAAAGACGGTCTGAATGTCTGACGCTTTATGGATCGGATTACAAAATTCAACAGCGTGTTAGAAATGGGAAATTGTTCCAAATAGAGAAAGGTATTTTTTCAGAGAATCCGTATGTCCCGGAACTTGCAGTTTTGACTTATAAGTACCCAAATGCGGTTGTTACAATGCACAATGCCTTTTATATCTATGGTCTTACAGATGTGATTCCTGACAAATACGATCTTGCAACAGACCGGAATGCCGCAAAAATTCCGGATAAACGGGTTAAGCAGTATTTTTATCCGACAGATTTTTTCAGGGATGGGGCTGTTATTACAGATTATAAGGGATACCGGATACCTATTTACTGTCTTGAGCGGATGCTTATCGAACTTTTAAGATATAAGAAAAAACTGCCTTTTGACTATTATAAAGAGATTATATTGAATTACCGGAAGATTCTTCCGAGGCTGAACATCGAGCGTATTCAGGATTTTGCACTGGCTGCTCCGAAGAGCAATAAAATACTGGAGACACTGCAAATGGAGGTATTATAATGCCAAATCTTGAAAAACTGGCGGCGGATGTGAGAAACGAGGGGTACTCTGCCATAAATGCAGAAGCGAAAGTTTGTCAGGATATTGTACTGAAAGCAATTGCAGAATCGGATTTTAGCAGGAACGTGACTATTAAGGGCGGAGTTGTCATGAGAAATATCACCGGGAATGTAAGGCGGGCGACGCAGGATATGGATCTTGATTTCATCAGATATTCCTTAGAGGACGAATCAATCCGAAAGTTTGTCCAACGGCTTAACTGTCTTGAAGGCATAACAATTGAGATTACTGGGGAAATTGAAGAACTTTCACAGCAGGAATATAATGGGAAAAGAGTGTATATCATTATCAGTGATGATACAGGGCATTCTTTTACAAGCAAAATTGATCTTGGGGTTCATAAAAATATCCAGATCGGACAGGATGAATACTGCTTTGACGTGTGTCTGGATGATGTCGGAGCAAGTCTTTTGATCAATTCTAAGGAGCAGATTTTTGTTGAAAAGCTGCGCTCTCTGCTTCGATTTGGGCCTTTATCTACCCGCTATAAGGATGTTTTTGACATGTGTTATCTGTCGGAGTATGTGGATAAAACAAGATTGATGCAGTGTATTCATACCTACATACTCAATGATCCTGGCATGAAGGAGGATTCCATAGAGAAAATCAGACAGAGAATCAGCCGGACGTTTTCCAACAGACTGTATAAGGAACATATGAAACGGGCGGGGAGAGCAAACTGGCTTGGGGTTCAGCCGGACGCAGCATTCGATAAGATACAGGGATTTCTCAAATCCATGTAGATAATAAGAATTTATGAGTGGGGCACCCTACTGTAAAAGCATGTGTGGTACGCCTATCATGTTGTTTTGTCCTGGTGCAGTCCTGCGTTTATTCGAGCGGAAACCCCTCTTTCAGGATGGAGATCCAGTTCCTTTTTCCATAGAGAAAACGGATGATATTTACTCGTTTTTCCGGCTCGGATATGGTGTAGAAAATAAGGTAATTATTTACTGCCACAAAGCGAACACCACAGGCTTTTAACACGGGGTCGTCCACAAGCGGAAACTGCTGCGGAAACTGTGACAGGCTAAAGGCTTTCTTTTCGACTTCATCCAGAAGGTGGTCCGCAGCCTGCGGATTATATAGAACAAGTTCGATATAGTCCGCCGCATTTTTGAGATCCTTTTCCGCAGCTTTTGTGATGTGTATTTCGTAACTCATTTTTTGCGCCTTTCCCGGATATCTGCCATTGCTTCGGAGAAAGGAGAGGTGTTTTTGGATTGGACATCGTTTAGACCTTCCTGCAGGAGGCCGTAGAGTTCAAACCGTCCGAGCAGTTGTTCATAGGCTTCAATGCTCATGACTGCCAGATCACCTTTCCCATTTTTCGTGATGAAGACAGGCTCGGAATACTGGTGGCAGAAGTTTGAGATTCCATTATAGTCATTTCTAAGATCGGCGCTTGATTTGATTGTAGGCATATACTGCACCTCCTTTATAATAATATAACAAAATAATACACAAATTTCTTTATAAAGTCAAGTAAAAAAGTGTCTTCGACACTTTTTTATCATATCAGCAAATCAACACATATAAGCGGATTTTACCAAAACTACCAGAAGAATATTTTGAGTCAAATTCAGAAATGGAGCGTTCAAACGCTGCCTTATCTTGCCCAAATGCTGCCTGATGACTGATCGCCGGAAGGATTTTTTGACAATATACAAAATTAGTGGTATACTTGACACAATGTACCATAGATAGGATAAGCGGGGCGTGTATATGAATACAATCATAAAAAAAATTGAGCTGCCGGACGGAAGAAAGGGGCTTTTGGAGGCGGCGGAAATCCTGCGGAAAGGCGGGCTGGTCGCATTCCCTACGGAGACGGTTTACGGGCTGGGGGCGGACGGCTTAAGGGAAGAGGCGGCAAGGAAGATTTATGAAGCGAAGGGGCGTCCTTCCGATAATCCGCTGATTATACATATTGCGGACAGAAGGGATCTGGCGGATCTGGCGGCGGAGATTCCTGAAAAAGCGGCGGCGCTGGCAAAAAAGTTCTGGCCGGGGCCGCTGACGATGATATTTAAGAAAAGCGATCATGTGCCGAAGGGGACGACGGGAGGGCTTGACACGGTTGCGGTGCGTATGCCGTCGCATCCGCTGGCGCTGGCTCTGCTTAAGGTGTCCGGCATTTATATTGCTGCCCCAAGCGCGAATATTTCCGGCAGGCCAAGCCCGACCTGTGCGGAGCATGTACGGGAAGATCTGGACGGAAAGATTGACATGATTCTGGACGGGGGAGAGGTAGAGATAGGGATTGAGTCTACGATCGTGGATGTTACGGAAAGGATTCCTGTCATTCTGCGCCCGGGGTTTATCACAAAGGAAATGCTGGAAAAGGAAATCGGGGAAGTTGCCTTAGATCCTGCGGTGCTTTTGGAAAAGCCAAAGAAGGAGATTGTGCCGAAAGCGCCGGGCATGAAATACCGCCATTATGCGCCGAAGGCGGATTTATGTATTGTGGAGGGAAAGACGGAGCGGGTCATTGCCTATATTTTGGAAAATACGAAGAAGAAGATGGAACAGGGATATAAGGTGGGGATTCTTGCGGCTGAGGAGACAAAGGAAAGGTATGTCCAGGGGATTGTGAAGACGATCGGCAGCAGAAAAGACGATCATTCGATCCTTCAAAGGCTTTATGGCGCGCTGCGGGAGTTTGACAGCATTGGCGTGGATTATATTTATTCGGAAAGTTTTTCGGAAGTGGAGCATGGTTATGCCGTTATGAACCGGCTTCTTAAGGCGGCAGGGTATCAAAGGGAGAGGGTATAATTTGCGGAGGTGAGGTGATGAGGTATGCAGTTTACAAAGTTAATATTTTTATCGACGGATAATACCTGCAGCAGCCCGCTTGCAGAAGCGATTTACCACAGCCTGGTATCGGAGGATTATCTGGAAGTAGTTTCGAGGGGGCTTGTCGTGCTGTTTGAAGAACCGATAAACCCAAAGGCGGCTTTAGTGGCGCAGAACCATCAGCTTTCTTTAGGGGAGCACCGCTCGGCGCCGCTTTCCCATGAGGACATTACGGAGGGGACGTTAATCCTTACCATGTCGGAAAAGCAGAAGCAGACGGTTTTGGAGGATTATAAGGAAGCGGCGTTTGTCTATACGCTCAATGAGTTTACGGGGGAAATCAAAGAAGTGTTAGATCCTTACGGGGAAGGGCTGTTAGAGTATGAGGAGCTTTATATTGCGCTTGCGAGAATGGTGAAGAAAATGGTGATCCGCCTGCACGGGGCGGATGTTAACCTATAGAAAATGTGGTATTTCACAGAAAGAGGAAAAGATTGAAAAAATAATAAAAATTTTAAAGAAAGGAAAAAGCGGCAGGTAATTTTTCAATCTTTAGTTGTATTACAGCGTAAAACCTGCGGCGGGGTACAAAGTATGATAGGAATTGCAAGTGACCACGGCGGTTACGAATTGAAACAGGAGATTATGGAACATCTTAAGGAAAGGGGCCTGGAGTATAAGGATTACGGCTGTTATTCCCCGGAGTCCTGCGATTATCCGGAGTATGGACACAAGGTAGCCCATGCTGTTGCGGACGGGGAGTGTGAAAAAGGGATCTTAATCTGTGGAACGGGGATTGGCATTTCCATTTCCGCCAATAAGGTAAAGGGCGTGCGCGCGGCGCTCTGCCACGACTGCTTCAGCGCAGAGGCGACAAGGCAGCATAATGACGCCAATATCCTTGCGATGGGCGCCCGCGTGGTAGGCCCGGGACATGCCCTTAAGATTGTGGATACTTTCCTGGATACGCCGTTTTCCAATGATGAAAGGCATAAGAGAAGGATCAGCAAAATAGAAGAAGTCTGAAAACAAAAACAGGGGGAAAAGAAGTATGGATTCCCTCTGTTTTTTTGCTTTCGGGCTTCTTTGTCCGGAAGAAGGCTTTTGAAATTTATGGCTGTCATGTAAAGGAATCCAGAAGCTGCTTATACTGTTCAAAGCTACCGTCAGAAATGGACACTAACAGGTCATTGGCGGCATGGAGCGCAAGACAGGCGGTATCGGGATCGATCGTGCCGTTTTTGATATAGTCGCCGAGCTCATCCATATCGACAACATGGACGGTGCCGCCGGGATCGATAATGATGTCGATCAGGAGGTCGGTAAAGATATAGGTGGAATCGTCAGGCTGTTCGGTGGTAATGATATCGCAGTACCAGTGGACAAAGTTTCCCTTTTTGTCAAACACCTTGCTTACCTTGATATGCTTGTCGATGGCGTAGACAGAGATGCCCCCGGTAATGTCCTCGCGGGGCTTTAAGGTATCCCATTTGGTGATGATTAAGTTTTCCTCCGCCTGCAATATCACATCATCTTTTAAATGAATCAGTTCTTCTGGGAAATAACGCTTGCGGTAGAGCCTGATTGGCCTGTTGATCTTCATCTTCTTTCCTCCATTTGTATTGCTGCTGTTTTTTCCATTATAAAAACCGAATCACAGGCTGTCAAGGGAATCTTTGCGCATTCAGGGGCACACAGTGTAAAAATGTACCAAATTTTAATGGACATTTTGCTGTCCTTTGGGTATAATATGATAGGACGGGAGGGGGAGAAACATTGCAGAATGGAAATAAGGTCGGGAAAGCCTGGATTATGATTTTTCAGATTAGTATCAGCATGATGGTTCCCATGGCGATGTGCGCTGCCCTGGGTTGGTATCTGGACAAGAAATTAGGGACAGGCTTTCTTTTTATTGTGCTTTTGCTGCTGGGCATTATGGCGGCGTTCCGCAATGTATATTATCTGACAAAGGAATTTTATCAGAAGGATATGGAACGGGAACATGCCGAGCTTGCTTATTTTGAAAATCTTAAAAAAGAAGGCAGGGAGGCTTTGGCAAAAAAGCAAGAGGAGTCAAGATGAAGTTACATTCTGAAGTGATTTTCAACCGAAAAAAGAAAGATCCAGCGAAAGAGACGCTTTACTGCCTGCTGGCAGGGATTGTTATCATCGGCCTGATAGAAGAACTGATCCTGTTCTTTATTTTGTATTCCGCTGCCGCCGCATTGGGGATTTTGCTGGGGATCTGGGTTTCCGTCATTAATTCGGTCTATATTTACCGTTCGCTTTCCAGGGCGCTGGAGCTTGATGAGAAGGATTCTGTCAGGGCGATGCGCGGGCCAGTGCTTATCCGGTATTGTTTTATGGGGATCGCCGTCGCAGTTTCCTTATTATATCCGAAGATCTTTTCTCCGGTCGGGACAATCCTCGGGCTGCTGTCCATGAAATTGTCCGCCTATGTGCAGCCGTTCTTTTTTAGGAAAAACTACGCGAAGGAAGATGCGCAGCCGATTTTAGAGGAGGAAGAACCGCCGGACATCTGGGGATTCGGCGTTTTCCATACGCAGCAGGAGGACAGAGAAGAGAACAGGTAAAGAATTTTTAAAGAGGGGAATAATACTGCAGGGGAATGCAGGTTGATGTTATTCTATAAAAATCTAAAGAAAGGGAAGGTGAGTGTGTGGACACAGGACGAGCTTTCATCTCAAACGGTATGGCGCAGATGCTGGATCAGGACTTTAGCTTTACCATCAAAGGGTATCTGCGTTACAACTTATTTGGAGTGGATTTAAACCTGACATCGACGCATATCGCCATTATTATTGTAATGGCGACGCTGATTGTCTTTGCGCTGTTTGCAAACCGCGCAATCAAAAAGGCCAATCCTGACGAAGCGCCGGGGACGTTTTTAAACATCATCGAGCTTATGGTAGAGTCCGTGGATAAGTTAACCCATGCCAACATGGGGGAGCGCGGCGCGGGATTTTCCAATTATATTGGAACGTTGTTTGCCTTTATTTTACTGTCAAACATCTCAGGGCTGTTCGGATTAAGGCCGCCGACCGCGGATTACGGCGTGACGTTTGCTTTGGCGATTATCACATTTGTATTGATCCATTACAACGGATTTAAGTACCAGAAGATGAAGCATATTACCAATCTGTTCAAGCCGATAATTTTGACGCCAATCAATATTATCGGGGAATTTGCGACGCCGATCTCCATGTCGCTGCGTCTGTTTGGTAATATTATGGCGGGAACTACCATGATGGGGCTTTTGTATGGGCTGGTTCCGTGGTTTTTGACACTGGCATGGCCGGGAGTTCTCCATGCCTATCTGGATGTATTCTCCGGATGTATCCAGACGTATGTATTCTGTATGCTGACAATGGTATTTATTTCAAATACCTTTGAAGATTAAAAAGCATCAATCAATTTAAAGGAGGATTATATTATGAACATTACAGATCAGGGTTTAATTTTAGCATTTTCAGCGCTGGGCGCAGGAACGGCAATGATCGCCGGCGTAGGGCCTGGTATCGGGCAGGGTGTTGCAGCAGGACAGGGCGCGGCAGCCGTTGGGCGCAACCCGGGAGCAAAGGGCGATATCATGTCTACCATGCTGTTAGGACAGGCGGTGGCCGAGACTACCGGTCTTTACGGTCTTGTTATTGCGCTGATTCTGTTATTCGCTAATCCATTATATGGAAAAGTTTGATCGGGCCCGGTCAGTTTGACACAGGAAAACTGGCAATGACAGGAAGGAGGCCGAGAAGTGGGCAGTTTGGCAACATTATTTTTGACGACGGATGACAGCGGGCTGATTACCGGAAGGATTTTCGGCATTGACGCACAGTTTTTGGCGGATGCCTGTATCCTTGCGCTGGCAGTCTTTGTGCTGTTTGTGATTCTTTCCTATCTGGTGTTTAATCCGGCAAGGGATTTGCTGCGCCGCCGTCAGGAAAAAATCCAGAGCAGTCTGGATTCTGCAGAAAAAGAGAAGCAGGACGCAGAGGAGTTAAAGCGCGAATACAGCGGGAAGCTCCAAAATGTAGAGAAGGAATCCGAAGAAATCTTAAGCCAGTCCAGAAAGAAGGCATTGAAGAAGGAAACGGAAATTATCGACGAAGCCAAAGCGGAAGCGAAGAGGATTGTTGACAGGGCGGAGAAGGAAATCGAGCTGGAAAAGAACAAGATGCGCGATGACGTCAAGACGGAAATGATCCAGGTAGCGGCGGCGATGGCGGGAAAGATTGTATCCGTATCCCTCGATGCGAATGAGCAGGATCAACTGTTAGAGGAAACTCTGAAGGAAATGGGAAATGATACATGGAATACATCGGGTTCGGCTGATGTTAGTCAGGAATAAGGCAAGGGGTGACAATACATGGCAAAATTAGTGTCCCAGACTTACGGCAGTGCATTGTTTGAACTTGCGAAGGAAGAGCAGATGATTGACAGTATGCTTGAGGAAGTGAAGGCTGTCCGTCAGATTTTTAAGGAAAATACAGATCTGATGCAGTTACTAAACCACCCGAAGATTTCTGTAGAAGAGAAGAAAACCGTCGTGGAAAATATTTTCAAAGGGCGTGTTTCGGATCATCTGACCGGATTTTTATTGCTCATTGTGGAAAAGGATCGTTACAACGAGATGGACGGTATCTTTGACTATTTTATCAATGAGGTTTATGAGTATAAAAATATCGGCGTGGCCTATGTGACTTCTGCAAAAGCGCTTTCCAAAGAGCAGGAAAAAGCAGTGGAAGACCGGTTATTACAAGTGACGAAGTATGTAAGTTTTGAAATGAATTTCTGTGTGGATGCCGGGCTGATTGGGGGCATGGTGATCCGCATTGGCGACAGAGTTGTTGACAGCAGTATCCGTACAAAGATTGCAAATATGCAGAAGGAGCTTTTAAAGCTCCAGCTTGCTTAGAAAGAAGGTGCGAACATTCATGAATTTAAGACCGGAAGAAATTAGTTCCGTCATCAAAGAGCAGATCAAGAATTACAGCACCAAGCTTGAGGTTTCAGATGTCGGTACGGTTATTCAGGTAGCCGATGGCATTGCGCGTGTCCACGGACTTGCAAACGCAATGCAGGGAGAACTTCTGGAATTCCCGAATGAAATCTTTGGAATGGCACTGAACCTTGAGGAAGATAATGTAGGTGTCGTTTTACTTGGTGACTCGAAAAATATAAACGAAGGCGATATCGTAAAGACGACAGGGCGCGTGGTTGAGGTTCCTGTCGGGGATGCCATGCTTGGGCGTGTGGTGAATGCGCTTGGGCAGCCGATTGACGGCAAGGGGCCGATCGATTCTAAGACTTACCGCAGGATTGAGCGTGTTGCGTCCGGCGTTATTTCCCGTAAATCCGTCGATACGCCATTACAGACTGGTATCAAGGCGATTGATGCGATGGTTCCGATTGGAAGGGGACAGCGCGAGCTGATTATCGGCGACCGCCAGACCGGAAAGACGGCGATTGCGATTGATACGATTATTAACCAGAAGGGCCAGGGCGTGAAGTGTATTTATGTCGCGATTGGACAGAAGGCTTCTACCGTTGCCGCACTGGTAAAGACTTTGGAAGAATACGGCGCTATGGATTATACTACCGTCGTTGCTTCTACAGCGAGCGAGCTGGCGCCGTTACAGTATATTGCGCCGTATTCCGGCTGTGCGATGGGCGAGGAATGGATGGAGGCAGGGCAGGATGTTCTGATTGTCTATGACGATCTGAGCAAACATGCGATGGCTTACCGTACCCTGTCCCTGCTGTTAAGGCGTCCGCCTGGGCGTGAGGCTTATCCGGGCGATGTTTTCTATCTGCACTCCCGTCTTCTGGAGCGTGCGGCGCGCCTTTCCGACGCGCTTGGCGGCGGATCGCTGACCGCGCTTCCGATTATTGAAACGCAGGCGGGGGACGTTTCAGCATATATCCCGACCAACGTTATTTCCATCACAGACGGCCAAATTTACCTGGAAACGGAAATGTTCAATTCCGGTTTCCGCCCTGCGGTCAATGCCGGGCTTTCGGTTTCCCGTGTAGGCGGTTCCGCGCAGATCAAGGCCATGAAAAAGATTGCAGGCTCGATCCGTATCGACCTTGCGCAGTACCGTGAGCTGGCGGCGTTCGCGCAGTTCGGCTCCGATTTGGACGCAGATACGAAGGAAAAGCTGGATCAGGGTGCAAGAATTAAGGAGATCTTAAAGCAGCCGCAGTACCATCCGATGCCGGTAGAGCAGCAGGTCATGATTATTTATGCCGCAACCAAGAAGTTCCTTCTGGATATTGCCGTAGAGGATGTGCTGGCGTTTGAGCAGGGATTGTTTGAGTTTATTGACACGAAATATCCGGAGATTCCGTCTTATATCCGCGAAAATAAAGTGATGGATGAGGAAACGGAGAATAAGCTGGTTCAGGCAATTAAGGAGTACAAGGTGCAGTTTATCCATGAGTAAGGAGGGGAACAGATGGCGTCAATGCGTGACATTAAACGCCGCAGAGAGAGTATCCAGAGCACCGGGCAGATCACGAAGGCGATGAAGCTGGTTTCTACCGTCAAGCTGCAGAAGGCAAAGGGACGGGCGGAAAGCGCAAAGCCTTATTTTGATCATATGTATGACGCAGTTACGTCCATGCTTGCCAAGTCCGGCAATCTTTCTCATCGTTACTTAAAGCCTGGGACTTCGAAGAAAAAAGCGATTATTGTCATTACGTCCAACCGGGGGCTGGCAGGCGGATATAATTCCAATATCATCAAGCTTGTAACGAATGGCGAAATCGCAAGAGAAGACGCCGTTATTTATGCGCTTGGCAGGAAGGGAAAGGAAACCCTGGAGCGGCGGAAATATGAAGTCAGGGCGGATTATTCCGAGGTAATGAATGAACCTCTCTATGCAGATGCGGCGAGGATCGGCGCACAGGTGTTGGAGGCGTTTGCAAATAATGAGGTGGGCGAGATTTACCTTGCCTACACGATCTTTAAAAATACCGTGACGCAGATCCCGAAGCTGATTAAGCTCCTTCCGGTAGATCCGAACTTAGGGCAGGAAAAGCAGGAAGGCGTTAAGTCGGCGGATGATCTGACGTTAATGAATTATGAACCGGAAGCAGAGGAAGCGCTGGACGTTATTATTCCAAAATATATGAACAGCCTGATTTACGGGGCGCTCATGGAGGCTGTTGCCAGTGAGAACGGCGCCAGGATGCAGGCGATGGATTCCGCGACGAGCAATGCGGAGGATATGATTGCGCAGCTTTCTCTGAGTTATAACCGCGCCCGCCAGGGTGCAATTACGCAGGAACTGACAGAAATTGTTGCCGGTGCGTCTGCGATCAATTAAGTAGTAACAGTTCAGCCATGCGGCAAAAATAGGAAAATGGAACCGTCGAGTTTACTCGTAAGGGACAATTTTCACTATTTTTGACATATGGCGTAGCCATAAAAGCGAGATTTTAGCCGCTTTAGCGGCGAAACAGGCTGCAAAGCAGCCAAATCGAGCTGATGGCTGAAC
>CANREH010000017.1 GCA_947629585.1 uncultured Lachnospiraceae bacterium
AAATGCCAGGAAATCGCTTCCCCCTCCCGGTCGGGGTCGGTTGCAAGGTAAACCTTATCCGCTTTCTTTACTTCCTTCCTGAGCTTGGCAAGCAGCTCTCCTTTTCCCCGGATGGTGATATATTTCGGCTCATAACCATTGTCTGCGTCAAACCCAAGCTGGCTCTTCGGCAGATCCCGCACATGGCCGTTCGACGCCAACACCTCGTAATTACTGCCCAAAAACTTTTTTATTGTCTTTGCCTTTGACGGTGACTCTACTATCACCAGATTCTTTGCCATATCAAAAACTCCATTCCGTGCATAATATTTCGTAAGCATTCACGGTTCTTTTGGCAGGATTTTATGAAAATACTGTCCCGTCTGTCCTACAATTCCCTTTTCTGACAGCCTGAGCAGTATCTCCATCAAATCTCCGGTCCCCATGCCGGTCTCCTGCACAAGCCTGTTGAAATGCTTCTCTTCTAAACCTAAATTAGCATACACCATTTCTTCCTGCGTTTCAAGTAGAAGATCTTTTTTTCCATTTCTTTTCTTTGGGGAAATCTGATAAAACTCCAGAATATCTTCCGGCTTATCTGCTAAGACCGCTCCCTGTTTGATTAGCTGGTTCGTGCCGAGGCTCAGCGGATCGCCTGCCCTCCCGGGAAGCGCAAAGACGTCCCTTCCCTGCTCTAAGGCAAAGTCCGCCGTAATCAAAGAGCCGCTTTTCCCTCTCGCCTCAACGACAAAAACACCGTTTGACAGGCCGCTGATCACGCGGTTCCTGGGTGGGAAATTCCATCGGTACGGCGGCATTCCGAACGGATATTCCGTCAAAATTCCTCCTTCCTCCAGAATTTCCCGATACATCCTGTCATGCTCCGGCGGGTACACCACATCAATCCCGCAGCCGAGGACGGCATACGTCTTCCCCTTTGCATACAAAGCCCCTCCGTGGGAAAACCCGTCGATTCCCCTTGCAAGGCCGCTGACAATCTGTACCTCACTCTTTGCGAGTTCTCTTGCAAAAAAATAGGCCATTTCCTTTCCATAATTACTGCACGCCCTTGCGCCTACCATAGCGATAGTGACCGTTTCCGTAGAGGGCAGCCTTCCTTTATAAAAAATCCCAAAAGGCGGATCGGCAATCTCGGATAAAAGATAAGGGTATTCCCGCTCTCCGGGAATGCAGAAAAAAGCCCCCGCTTCCTTCCTCCGCTTTTCCGCCTGCATCACAGCCCCTTCCTCCTGCATGGAACACAAAAAATCCGTTTCTTCCTCCGTCAATATCCGTAACTGCGCTAATTCCTTCCTCCCCGCCTTAAAAATCCGTTCTGCTTTCTGAAAATATCCCATCAGCTTCTTTTTTTTGGAAAGCTGTATTTTGTGCAGGCTGCAGAACCATAACCGATACTCTTTTTCTTCCATGAAAGCCTCCCTTTCTATTGATTCCAAAATTTATGATCCAGGCTTCTGTAACATACCGCCTCACTTAAATGAACGGTCGTGATTTCCCCGCTGCCTTCCAGATCCGCAATGGTCCTTGCCGTTTTCACAATCTTATGATAAGCGCGCGCGCTTAACGACAACTGCCTGAAAATTTTCTCAAGATAATTCTGTTCCTTCTCCCCCAGGCAGATATACCGATCCATCATCTGCGGCGTCAGCTCCCCGTTACAGTAAAACGTCTCCCCGGCGTACCGCTCCCTCTGTATCCTCCTTGCCTTCTCCACCCGCCTGCGGATAGCCGCAGAATCCTCCTCCCGCTTCCCGGAAGAGAGCTGGGAATACCGGATCGGTTCCGTTTCCACGCAAAGATCGATCCGGTCGAGGAACGGCCGGGAAAGTTTATCCAGATATTTATGGATCTGCCTCTGCGTGCAGGTACAGACCGACCGATCCGGATAATAGCCGCAGGCGCACGGATTCATGGCCGCCGCCAGAATAAAATCCGCCGGGTACTTACAGTTTCCATTCACGCGGGAGATCATCACCTCATGCTCCTCTAGGGGCTGCCTTAACATCTCAATGGTATCTTTATGAAACTCGGTCAGCTCGTCCAAAAACAGCACCCCGTATTCCGCCAGGCTGATCTCGCCGGGTTTGGGAATCCGCCCTCCTCCCACCAGTGCCGTCGGCGTAATGGTATGGTGCGGGGCGCGGAAAGGACGTTCCTTTATCAGTCCCTCTTCCGTATCTAAAAGCCCCGCCACACTGTAAATTTTAGAGATTTCCATACGTTCACCGGATAACAGCTCCGGCAGTATTCCAGGAATCCTTTTCGCCAGCATCGTTTTCCCCGAGCCGGGCGGCCCTATCATCAGGACATTATGCATCCCTGCCGCCGCAATCTCCATAGCCCGCTTTGCCGCCTGCTGCCCATGTACTTCGGAAAAATTAAGCCCGGGAACGCCGTTTTGTACTTCCGGTTCATAAAGCTCCCCCGATTCCCATACTCCCTGTCCATCTGCAGCTTCCAGCAGCTCCTTCAGGGAGCCGATTCCCATCACCTCCATTCCCTGCACCATCGTCCCTTCTTTTTTATTTGCTTTCGGTATAATGCAGCGTTTTATTCCATTCTTATAAGCAGAAAAAGCCATTGGCAGAATGCCATTCGTCCGGCAGAGCTCTCCGTTTAAGCTAAGCTCTCCCGCCAGAAAAGTACCTTGGAAAAATGCTTCCGGCAGATAGCCGAAAGAAATTAAAATTGCCGCCGCTATCGGCAGATCAAATGCCGTCCCTTCCTTCCTGATATCCGCAGGAGAAAGGTTAATCGTAATACGCTTTGCCGGAAGGCGCAGCCCGAGATTCTTAATCGCGGTCCATACCCTGTCCCGCGCTTCCCTTACCTGGGCGCCCAATGTGCCTACCATCGTGATCTGCGGAAGCCCGTCGCTGACATCCGCTTCCACACAGACCGGGCAGCCTTCCACTCCAAGCAGCGCTATCGTATATAATTTGCTGAACATACTGCTCCTTTCCAAGAGCAGCCAAAACCCTTTATCCATCTTAAAATCCGCTGTTCATCTTAGCATACCTGCTGTTAAAATACAAGATGGTTTTGAATAAAACTGCAATTAGTCTTTCGGATTCTAAAAAAAACGCCTAACCGCGTGGCTGTTTAGAAGCGATATTCAAAAGACTAATTGCAGTGAATAAAATCCAAAATCCTGTCCATACTAGATACGTAAACAGTTCAACCAGTTTGCGCAGAAGAAACCCCGCAGGATTACATAAAAAACGCGATTCTTTCGCAGAAATGAGGGGCCTATGTCTTTATATAAAGTAGAAATCTGCGGCGTCAATACTGCCAAGCTTCCGCTGTTAAGCAATGAGGAAAAAGAACAGTTATTCTCTGAAATCAAGGCCGGCAATAATGAAGCCAGGGAACGCTATATCCAGGGGAACCTGCGCCTTGTCTTAAGCATTATCCAGCGTTTCAGCGGAGGGAATGAAAATGTGGACGACTTATTCCAGATTGGCTGTATCGGGCTGATGAAAGCTATCGACCATTTTGATACAGAGCTTGGGGTAAAATTCAGCACTTATGCCGTCCCGATGATTATCGGGGAAATCCGCCGTTACCTGCGCGACAACAACAGCATCCGCGTCAGCCGCTCCCTGCGCGACATTGCATATAAAGCCATCTATGCCAAAGAAAACTATGTCAAAAAAAATGATAAAGAACCGACCTTAGAAGAACTTTCCGAACTGACCGGCATTGCCGCCAACGATATTTTATTTGCCCTCGACGCCATCCAAAGCCCGGTCTCCTTATATGAGCCGGTCTATACGGAGGGCGGCGACAGCCTTTATATCATGGATCAGATCAGCGACAGAAAAAATAAAGAAGAAAACTGGGTGGAAGAAATCTCCTTAAGCGAGGCATTAAAGCGCCTTCCTGACCGGGAACGCAATATTATCCGCCTCCGCTTTTACGAGGGCAGGACACAGATGGAGGTAGCCGAAGAAATCCATATCTCCCAGGCACAGGTATCCCGCCTGGAAAAATCAGCTTTAAGATCTATGAAAAATTACCTTTCCTGCTAGCTGCCTATTTTCATGGCTTCCAAAAGCTTCAAATGAAACTCCCTGACGATTTTCATGCCGTAATCCTCCAGTTCCTTCCTCGCCAGCACCTCCGGATAATGCGCGTCACACCCGAAAATCACAGGGTTTCCGACCTCCGACACTATCTGGAAAAAACGCGCACACGGATAATTCCGCCTTTCCAGATAGCCCGTAAAATTAATTTCCAAAGGAATTCCACAGCGTTTCGCGCCTTCACAAAGCCGCTTCATGTGTTTTCTGTAAATATGCTCAGGCCCAATATAATTTACCAGATCCGGATGCGCCATATAAAGGAATTTTCCGGTAGAAAGCCCCTCCAGGGATAAATCCACATAACGCTGTAACTCCCCTTCTGACCGCACGGCGCTGCCTGTATAAAGTCCCATCGGCTCCGGCTCCAAAAAATGCTGCCCTAAAAGAAGGTAATCATACGGATATTCCGACAGCTCTTCCAGTAATCCGTCAAACAGTTCCGGAAAATACTCCGCCTCAAACCCGATATAGATCTTAATATCTTTTTTATATTCTTCCCGCAGCACTGACAGAACAGAAATATACTCTGGCAGTTCCTCCATCGCCATGCGGATTCTCGACTGGAATCCCGGGAAGCGGTAAGGGACATGATCCGAAAAGCCAAGCTCCTCCATTCCTGCCTCGATCGCTTTTTCAATATATTCCCTCTCCGTGCCAACCGCATGATGGCAGCGCATGGTATGGGTATGGTAATTTGCCTTCACGCCCGGTCTCCTTTCTGTATTTATCAAATGCCTGTCGAATCAATTCTCTTTCCCTCTCAGCACGGGATTCCTCCTCATCTGAATTAACAGAGGGATCACCATCAGCACCCAGCTAATCGGCTCCGCAAGGATAATCGCCCAGTAAGCAAGCTTCGGCGCTAACAGCGCCGCAACCCCTACCTTTGCCAAAAGCTCAATCCCGCTGGAAACAATCGGCGTTACGCTGTCCCCAATCCCCTGCATGGCATTCCTGACAATAATAATCACCGCCGTCACAAAATAAAGGAGCGTGTCCACCCGCAGATACAGCGATGCCGTATCAATAATCTCTTTCTCCTGCGTCCCCGTCACTAACTGCACCAGAAACGGGACAATCGTATAGGTAATCAGAATCACAATGCCGCACCAGGCAAACGCCAGGCACAGCCCTCCGCGGATTCCCTGCCTGATCCGGTCAAGCTTCCCTGCGCCGAGATTCTGCCCACAGTAGGTCGCCATAGCTGTCGCAAGCACCGTAAACGGAAGCATGAAAAAATCCGACAGCTTCCTTGCCGCCGTATGCGCCACAATAATATTGTCCCCGAATGTATTGATCTGCGTCTGGAGTGCAACAGAGCCTACATTGATAAAGCAGATCATCAGCCCCATTGAAAAGCCGATGGAATACATTTCTTTTATAACAGGAACCGTCAGCTTAAAATCCTTCCTGTGAAGCCGCAGGATCGGGTAACGCACCCACATATACAGGAAGCACAGCACAAAGGAAATGACCTGGGAAATCACTGTCGCATATGCCGCGCCCTTCACACCCGCATGAAACGAAAGAATCAGCAGCAGATCCAGAACAATATTTAAAAATGTCGAGCCAATCAGGAAACAAAGCGGCGTTATGGTATCCCCAATCGACCGCAGAATGCCGGAAGCCACATTATAAAGCATGGCCGCTGTCATCCCCAGCAGGATAATCCGGAAATAATCCTCGGCGTCTTTCATCAGGTTATCCGGCGTATTTAAAAAGCGAAGAATATCTTTCAAAAAAAACACGCTGAAAAAGGTCAGAAGCAGCGACGTAAAAATTCCCAGGATTAACGTAGAAGCAACTGCATTCCTAAGTGCATCTTCCTTCTTTGCACCGAACCGCCTCGCCACAATAATCGCAAATCCGCTTGTCATCCCCAGCAGAAAACCGATAATCATGGAATTCAGGGAATTTGTCGAGCCAACGGAAGCCAATGCCTGATCCCCCAGACAGGAGCCGATAATACGGGTATCTGCAAGATTATAAAACAACTGGAAAATATTCCCAAGACCAATCGGGATCGCAAACTGCAGAATCAGCAGCAGCGGATTGCCTTTCGTTAAATCTTTCATTTGGCTTCTCCTTTCCTTTATAAATTTTTTTCACTCTTTTTCTGCCCACCGTTTTCCTATTATAGACAGCTTTCCTGCTAAAATCAACCTTTTGGTATTTTTTTTCTTTCCTTTCATAAACTGATACAAATTACAGAAATCTTTAAGAAGCCTTTATGCGTATCTGCGATCTGCGTCAAAAAGAAGTCATCAATATGTGCAACTGCGAACGGCTCGGCTGTGTCGCAGATTTGGAAATCGACTGCCAGACCGGGCAGGTGCTTTCCATTATCATTCCCGGCCCATGCAAGTTTTGCGGCATTTTCGGGCGCGACTCGGAATATGTCATCCCGTTTAGCTGCATCTGCCAGATCGGGCCCGATATCATCCTTGTAAAAATTTCTACGGAAGAAGTATTGCAAAAATGCCAGTATTTGCCTTGACACCGGCAATTCTAATCATATAATATGATAGCAGGGTTTTAAGGCAAAAAATACGGAAAGGAGAAACCAAGCTTATGAAATGCCCATTTTGCGATGAAGACAATACCCGTGTAATCGATTCCCGTCCGGCGGACGACAACCACGCCATCCGGCGGCGCAGGCAATGTGATAAATGTAAAAAACGCTTTACTTCCTTTGAAAAAGTAGAAACCCTCCCACTCATGATCATCAAAAAAGACCAGTCCAGGGAAGCTTACGACCGGACAAAATTAGAAGGCGGCATTTACCGATCCCTTCATAAGCGCCCTGTGCCGACAGAAGAAATCAACGCCGCCATAGACGATATCGAAAACACCATCTTTATGCAGGCGGAAAAAGAAATCAGCAGCTCCAATATCGGTGAAATCGTCATGGAACGGCTCAAAACCCTGGACCCTGTCGCCTATGTGCGCTTCGCCTCCGTCTATCGGGAATTTAAGGACGTCGGCACCTTTATGGAAGAACTCAAAAAAATCCTGGATGCCTGAAAAGAAAAACACGCTGCAAGGGCTGCCGCAATAAGGATTAAGTATACGGGATCGTATTGCTTCATTCTTATTGCGGCAGCCCCTATATCAGTAACCGTTCCGCTATCAGCTTCATTTGGCTGCTTTACAGCCGTTATCGAGCCGCTTATCAATCGGCTACCCTTCTGACAGAAAGGATTGTGCGGTAAGTCGCCGTCGTAATCTTGATGCCGCCCTCCGGGTACGGCTTGGAATTACTTGCGTTTACAATCTGGTTATTTCCAATATAAATACCTACATGCCCGCTGTAACAGATAATGTCACCCGGCTGCGCCTCAGAATAGCTGACCGAACGTCCATAGCTTCTCTGCTCCGTGGAAGTTCTCGGGCAGTCCGTATAGCCAAAATGGTAATATACCTGCTGCACAAAGCCGGAACAGTCACAGCCGTTGGTTAAGCTTGTGCCGCCCCAGACATATTTATTCCCGATAAAGTTGCAGCCGTAATCGGCAATATCCTGCCCTTCCGCACTGCCCTTCGACGAATCCGATGTCCATACGGCTTCCGCCTGTTCCGCTTCCGCCCGCTGCTGCGCCGCTAACGCCGCCAGACGCTCCTGCTCTGCCTTTGCCGCCGCTTCCGCTGCCAGACGCGCTAACTCCGCCTGCCGTTCCGCTTCAATCCTGCGGATCTCTTTGCGGATAATCTTATTCTGCTTTCTAATCGTCGATTTATACTTAACAGCAAGCTTCTTCGCCTTCCGAAGCTGCTGTTTATAATCCTTCAGCTTTTCCTTTTTCTTCTGCTTTAACTTCTTTAAATCCGCCTTCTGCTCCTGGTAAGTTTCTTTAATCGCAATCAGCTCCGCCTTTTCAGACTTTGCCTCCTCCTTTAAATCAATGACTTTCTGGAGAGACGCCTTATAGTTCTCTAGAAGATTCTCGCTATAATCATAAATATCATTATAATATTCCACATTATTCAAAAGCTCGGAAATGCTTTTTGCTTTGAAAATGACATCCGTAACATCGTTATCATTTTCATACATAAACTTAACCTGCTTCATGATAGCTTCCCTCTGGTCAGCTACCTCCTGCTCTGTTTTCTCCTGCTTGACAGCAAGTTTATGTATCTGCTTTTTCTTATCTCCGATATCATCCCTTGTAATCTGGATATCCACCATGATTTCCACAAGCTCTTTATCAACGGATGCAATCTCCTTCTCCAGGCCCTTCCTTTTCTTGGTAATCTTCGCCATCAGCTTCTTCTCAACCTTCAATGCCTCCGCTGCCTGGCGCCTCTCCTTCCTTGCCTTTGAGATCTTGCTTGCATCTGCATCCATCGTCTGAATCGTGGCAAACCCCATTGCCAAAATCAGGAACAACGCAAAAAAACGTCTGAAGAACTTATATTTATTCATCATAGCCTCCTAAAAATTAGTATCGTAAAATATAACATTTTTCGACATTATCAATAAGTATTTCTATGATATCACAATTCTATTATGAATTTGTGAACATTTTGTTAAATTTACATTTCAAATTTTGTAAAAGCTCCGCCTGCTCCATTTTTGTTAAAAAGCTACCGCCCAGCTAAAATTACCTAACTAATGCGACAGCTTTTCTATTTTTTCCAGCGCTGTAATTCCTTATTTCCGCAGCTCAATTCCCAGCGTTTCCAGCCCTTTTAAGATTTTATCCATAACTTCTGTAATCTCTTTTTCCTCCAGCGTCTTTGTCTTGTCCCTGAGAACAAGGGAGTATGCCACGGACTTAAAGCCGGGTTTAATCTGTGCGCCTTCATATATATCAAACAAATGATAAGATTCCAGCCGCTTTCCGCCGCCTTCCCGGATGACCTCCTCAATCTGCCCGACTAAAATCTCCTTCGGCACAACCATGCTCAAATCGCGGGTCACGGCAGGGAATTTTGCAATTCCCTGATATTTGATATCAAAGTTTGCGCGGGAAACAATTTCCGGCATATCGAGAACAGCCACATACGCCTTTTCCCCGATTTCATAATTTTCCAGCACATCCGGATGGACCTCGCCCAAATAGCCGATCACAATGCCGTCATAGTAAATATTGGCCTGGCGGCCCGGATGGAGGTACTTCCTTCCCGCCTTCGGATCATAGCTGACCAGCTCTTTTAACCCGACCTTCTCCAGAAATTCCTCTATGATCCCTTTTAAATGGAAGAAATCCCCTTCTCCGTACATGCCAAAGGTAAGCTGCATCCGCTCATCCGGAAGCTCCGTCACAGGAAGAGCTTTTGGCAGATAGATATTCGCAAGCTCATACAAACGGACATTTTTATTTCTCCTGTTGTAATTCGTGGAAAGCGACGTCAGCATCCCGTTTAACGGAAGCGTGCGCATAATGCTGTAATCTTCCCCTAACGGATTGGAAATGGTCACTGTTTTCCGCAGCGGATCGTCCGCATCCAGCAACAGCTTATCAAATACCTTCGGGCTTTCAAAGGAATAGGTCATCCCTTCGCTGAACCCGAACTGCTCCGCCACATTCCTCGCAATGCTTTCAATCCTTAATTTAAAGGACAGCTTTCCGGTCGTAGCCTCTCCATGCGGAAGCGATACCGGAATTTCATCATATCCATAGAAGCGGGCGACTTCTTCCGCAAGATCCGCCATGCACTCCAGATCCTGCCTCCAGGTCGGCACAATGACTTCCTTTGCCGCCGCATCGTAATCCAAATCAATTTTCTTAAAATAACCAAGCATGGTTTCTTCGGAAATCTCCGTCCCAAGCAGCCGGTTGATCTTATCGGCATCAAACGGCACGCGGACCGGCTTTTTCTCCACAGGATAGACATCCACGCAGCCGCCGACAACCTCCCCGGCGCCAAGCTCCTCGATTAACTGGCAGGCACGGTTCATGGCGATGATGGCATTATTCGGGTCCAGCCCCTTTTCAAACTTCGCCTGTGCGTCGGTGCGCATTCCCACCTTCTTGCCGGAAAGACGGATATTTGTCCCGTCAAAGCAGGCCGCCTCAAACAGCATAGTCTTTACGCTGTCTGTAATCTTGGAATTTTCCCCTCCCATGATTCCGGCAAGCCCAATCGGTTTTTCGGCATCGCAAATCATCAAAATAGAGCTGTCTAATGTCCTTATCTGCCCGTCCAGCGTCTGGAACTGCTCGCCGTCGCCTGCGCGCCTTACCACAATCTTCTTCCCTGCAATCGTATCCAGGTCATAAGCGTGCATAGGCTGCGCCATTTCCTCCATGACATAATTGGTAATATCCACAATATTGTTAATCGGACGGATGCCGCAGGCGGCAAGACGGCGTTGCATCCATTCCGGCGACGGCGCAAGACGGATATTTTTCACTACCCTTGCCACATAACGCGGGCAGAGATCCGCATCTTTGACCTCAACCGAAATATAATCCGATGCCTTCTCGCTGTTCCCGGTCTCTTTGACGACCGGAGGGACAAACTCCTTTCCAAACGTAGCGGCCGCTTCCCTGGCAAGTCCCACGACCGAAAAACAGTCCACACGGTTCGAGGTAATTTCATATTCAAAGACCGTATCCCTTAGTCCCAGCAGCTCCACCGCATCCGAACCAACTGCTGCATCCTTATATTCTTCATTGTCGCTTAAAATATAAATGCCGTCCTCCGCTGCATCCGGATAATAATCCCTGGAAGAGCCCAGCTCTTCAATCGAACACATCATGCCGAAAGACTCTACGCCGCGCAGCTTTCCTTTCTTAATCTTAATGCCGTCCGGGTAATTCCTGCTCTCATGCGCACTGGCAGCAACTTTTCCCCCTGCCAGCACCACAGGGACCTTGTCGCCCTCTTTTACATTCGATGCGCCCGTTACGATCTGGACGGTCTCCCCGTCCTCCTTTACCTGCACCTGGCAGACAATCAGCTTGTCAGCATCCGGGTGCTTCTCTATTTTCAAAATCTTTCCTACCACAATATTTTCCAGATTTTTGTCAAGCCTGGTATATCCTTCTACCTTCGAGCCTGACAATGTCATGGCATCCGTATATTCCTGCACCGTACAGTCAAGCTCCGGCACATACGCTTTGATCCACGAAAGCGGTGTATTCATAAATTATTACCTCCTTTTATTTAAAATTGCCTTAAAAATCTGTCGTCATTTTCATATAAAAGCCGCATATCGTCAATTTCATATTTCAACAGTGCGATCCGCTCCAGGCCGACGCCGAACGCAAAGCCGGAATATTCCTCCGGATCGATGCCGCTCATCTTCAATACCCGCGGATGCACCATGCCGCAGCCCAAAATCTCAATCCAGCCGGAGCCTTTGCAGAACCTGCAGCCCTTTCCGCCGCATTTAAAACAGGTAACGTCCACTTCCGCGCTCGGCTCGGTAAACGGGAAATGGTGCGGACGGAATTTTACCTTCGTCTCCTCTCCAAACAACTGCTTCGCAAACTCGGCAAGCGTCCCCTTTAAATCCGCAAACGTGATATTCTTATCAATCACCAGCCCTTCAATCTGATGGAACGAAGGGGAATGGGTCGCATCCACTTCATCCGCGCGGAATACGCGCCCCGGCGCAATCATGCGGATCGGGAGCTTTCCCTGCTCCATGACGCGGACCTGAACCGGGGAGGTCTGGGTCCGCAGAAGAATATCGCTGTTAATATAAAACGTATCCTGCTCATCCTTTGCCGGATGATTCGCCGGAATATTCAGTGCCTCGAAATTATAATAAT
The DNA here is from genome assembly GCA_947629585.1 of uncultured Lachnospiraceae bacterium. Classification (GTDB taxonomy): domain Bacteria; phylum Bacillota; class Clostridia; order Lachnospirales; family Lachnospiraceae; genus MGBC100174. The sequence continues at coordinate 11,810 of CANREH010000017.1, forward strand.
CCTTCTCCACTTCCGGCCCTTCGACCACTTCATACCCCATGCCAACAAAAATGCGCTCCACTTCCTCCAGCGCAATCGTATTGGGATGACGGTGTCCTACTTTCGGTTTCACCGCAGGAAGCGTGACATCAATCGTCTCCGCCGCAATCCTCGCCTCTTTTGCCGCCTTCATAAACGCAGCCTTTTTCTCCTCTAACTTTTCCTCAATGGCAGCCCTGGTGTCATTGACAAGCTGCCCTACCTTCGGGCGATCCTCCGGCGCGACATCCTTCATGGACTTCAATACCGCCGTCAGTTCTCCTTTTTTCCCTAAAAAGCTGACCCTGATGTCATTTAACTTCTCCAACTGTTCCGAGGAATTAATCTGCGCAAGCGCTTCCTCCATAATTGCTTTCAGCTTATCCTTCATCGTTACCCAATAACTCCTTTCATACATAATAAAAGCCCCTGATCCGATCATAAAAACGATCCGATCAGGGACGAATCCTGCGCGGTACCACCCTGCTTCCATAAGCCTTCCACAGCGCTTATGACATCTCTTATGCGTAACGTGCATCCCCGTCATCTCCTACTCCTTTTCCGCTCCTTCAAGCCCGCCGTTTCAGAAATGCAGCTCCAACGCGAAATTGAGGCAATATCAGAACTTAAGGGATCTTGCAGCCGATGAACCCCTCTCTCTGAAAGAAAATACTGCCCTGTAACGTCTTCCCAGCCTTTAAAAACTGAACCTTATTTTAACACATTTTAAAAGGATGTCAAGAAAAATATTGCAGCAAACACTTCCGTTACAGCCGGGAATTGTACTTATCACATATCTTTTCCAGTTTTTCAAAATCAAGACATCTTGCTTTTCCTTTATATCCGGATTCACCCTGACACAAGCCATATAAACAATTAGCCTTGTTCACAATAATTTCCCTATTTTTCCTGCACCATGACAATTCATCTATACATAACTGTTTATAATGATATTCGCTTATAGAGTCCTTTGGATCATGTCTTAAATTAACCTTATATATCTGCGCCTCCTCAACCGGGATCATAAGATTATAATTAAGAACGCCAATCAATTTGCCTTTTTTATCAAATATCTTATCAAAGTCTGCTCTCGGTTTCATTTTTTTATGCTTTTCAACAGCATGAGAAAGCGGGATGAGATATTTTCTGTTATTACACAAAACAACAATTCCTACATAAATACGATGCTGCTTCCCTATCTGCGGTGAAACCGAAGATACTTTATCATCTGCCCTATGCAGATTCCGTATGTATTTCATATCAATCAAATATAGGTTTAATCGTTCCTGCCTCATTTGCACCACACTAACTTTTGAATCATGATATAAATATGGCTATGCCATAAGGCATAGCCATGATGTGAAACCACCGTCGGCGGCTTCATCGCTTTTACAACTTCCACTTATTAGGTAGGACTCACCTTAAATATATAATAGCATATAATTTTTAAATGTCAATAAAAATTTTTATATTACCTTAAATCGCCTTTCCGGAAAACTGTGTCATGTAAAGCTCATAATATTTCCCCTGCTGCTTTAACAGCTCTTCATGGTTTCCGGTTTCTATGATCCTTCCCTGCTCCATAACCACAATGAAATCGGCATCCTGGATTGTGGACAGGCGGTGTGCAATAATCAGGCTTGTCCTGTTTTCCATCAGCTTTACCATAGCATCCTGAATCCGCTTTTCTGTCCGGGTATCTACGCTGGAGGTCGCTTCGTCAAGAATCAGGATTTTCGGCTGCGCAAGAAATGCCCGTGCAATCGACAAGAGCTGCCTCTGCCCCTGGGACATATACCCTTCTCCGGCTAAAACCGTGTCATAGCCGTCTTTCAGGCGCAGAATCATGTCATGACAGTTGCTCATTTTCGCCGCTTCTTCCATCTCGCGGTCTTCCGCCTCCTGCCTGGAATATTTTAAATTATTCCGCACCGTGTCTGCAAAAAGGACCGTGTCCTGTAACACAATCGCCGTATTTTCCCTTAAATTCTTACAGTCAATATCCTTAATATTAACCCCGTCAATCAAAATTTCCCCGCTGTCGATATCATAAAAACGCATAAGGAGATTAACTACCGTCGTCTTTCCGCTCCCAGTCGCTCCCACCAGGGCGATTTTATGCCCGGCGCGCACTTCCAGATTAAAATCATGCAGCACTTCCTGCCCCGGAAGATAAGAAAACCTGACATCCTTAAAGGTAATGACCCCTTTGGCATTATCCATAACCTGATCGCCTGACTTATCCTCACGCGGCTCGTCCATAATCGCAAACACCCGCTCTGCGCCCGCAACCGCCGTCTGGATCTGCCCGTAAATCTGCGCTATTTCATCAATCGGACGCCCAAACTGCTTCGCATAGACAATAAACGCGGAAATCACGCCGATGGAAATCACATGATTAACGGCAAAATACCCGCCGAAGGCTGCGATAATGACAAATCCCACATTGTTGATAACATTCATCACAGGCCCCATCGAGCCGCCTAAAATCTCTGCAAAAATGCCCGCCTTTGTCAGCTCCTCCGACGTTTTATTAAACTCCTCAATGACCGCCTCCTGCCGCTCATAAGCCACCACCGTTTTATAGCCTGTCACCATTTCCTCCACAGTGCCATTTAACCGCCCTAATAAAACCTGCCTTTTGCGGTAAAAGCTGCGCATGGCAGAAGACAGCATTTTGGTTGCCGCCAGGGTTAAAAGGACCGTCGTGCAGGATAAAAGCGCCAACGGAGGGCATAAATACAGCATCATCGCCACTGTCCCGAAAACCGTAAGCACACCGGAAAATAACGAGCTTAACGACTGAGAAACCGTATTGGAAATATTTTCCACGTCGTTCGTCATACGGCTCATAATATCCCCGTGGGAATGACTGTCTATGTATTTGACCGGAAGATTCACCACACAGTCAAACAAATCCTCCCTCATCCTTTTCACCACGCGCTGGCTTAAAATAGCGCTCTCCCTGCTCTGTAAAAATGTCCCCAGGCTTTGAATCCCATACACCGCCAGCATAGTAATCAATATTTTCGGGAGGCCGTCGAAATCCATTGCAGAAATACTGTCAATCGCATTGCTCTGGAGCTTTGGCGCATAGACAGAGGCAAGCACGACAAGGCATACCACGAGGAGCAGAAACAATACCACGTTCCTTTCACTGGAAAAATACCCGACGAGACGGAGAATTGTTTTTTTCCCTTCGATCGGTTTCTCCACTTCCTGCCGGTTCCTGGGCCCGCGCATCCCCGGCAGCCTGTAATTACTCATAGACTGTTCTTTCTTTTCCGCCATCTGTGTTCTCCTTTTCTATCGTTTTAACTGGGAATCATAAATATCCCGGTAAATCCCGCTGTTTTCCATCAGTTCCTCATGGCTCCCACAGGCCATAATGCGCCCGTTTTCAATGACCGCAATCCGATCCGCGTCTTTTACCGAAGCAATCCTCTGCGCTATGATAATCTTTGTCACTCCGGCATATTCCTTCCGGAGCGCCTCATATAACGCTGCTTCCGTCTTTAAATCCAGCGCGCTTGTCGTATCGTCAAAAATCAGGATTTCCGCATTTTTTAAAACCGCCCTCGCAATGGCAAGCCTCTGTTTCTGCCCGCCGGATAAGCTGTGTCCTCCCTGCGTTACCCAGGTATCCATGCCCTCCGCTTTACTGTCAATAAATTCCGCTGCCTGTGCCAAAGAAGCCGCCTGCCGTATCCTCTCTTCCGAAGCGGCTTCATCGCCCCAGGCAATATTTTCCCGGATGGACGCGCTGAAAATCTCGCTTTTCTGAAGCGCTGCGGCCACTTTCTTCCGGAGCGCATTTAACGTATAATCCCTCACATCTACATCATCCACCAGGACGCTTCCCTCCGTAACGTCATAAAATCTCGGAATCAAATTCACCAGGCTGGATTTCCCGCATCCGGTAGAGCCAAGAATCCCGAAGGTCTCTCCCGGATGAATCGTCAGATTGATCGTATCTAATACCTTCTCTGTTCCCATGCCCGGATAAGAAAACGATACATTTTTAAATTCAACCTTTCCCTTTTCTTTGGTTTCCCCTTCAAAGCTTCCGCCCTGGATGGACGGCTCACAGACAAGCACTTCTTTGATACGTTTTCCCGAAGCCACGCCCCTGGATACCGTCTGGAAAATCATCGTCATGCGCATGACTGCATTCAGGATCTGCGATATATACGTAACCGCCGCCATAACGTCTCCCGGCGTGACAGTTCCGTTTCCAACCTGCAGGGCTCCGACTTTTATAACGGCAATGACAGAAACATTCAAAATAATATTCATAATCGGCGTCATATAGGAAAATAACAGCAGCACATCCAACTGTGTCCCCACCAGCTCCCCATTGGCGGCGCCAAAACGTTCCTTTTCATATTCCTCTTTGACATAAGCCTTAACCACCCGGATGCCGGACACATTTTCCTGCATGACATTATTTACCTTGTCCAGCTTTTCCTGTAAAATCCCAAACATCGGGTTCGCCTTTGCAATAAAAAAGACCACGCAGATAAGGATCAGCGGCAGGGCACAGGCAACCACCATGCCGAAACTTAAGTTCAGGGTCAGCATACAGAGAATGCCGCCCGCAAACAGCAAAAATGTCCGCACAAATCCGCGGATACACTGCGACAGGAGATTCTGCACCTGCGTAATGTCGTTTGTCACCCTGGTAATCAGCGAACCTGTCGAAAAACGGTCGGTCTGCTCCAGAGAAAACGACATGACCTTCCGGAACGCATCCTTGCGGATATCATTTCCATACTTCTGGCTGCAGAGATTCGCAAACACGCCGGACATAATTCCGCAAAAACATCCAAACAGCACCAGCCCGACCATCTGAAATCCTGTCCGGATGACAAGGCCCAGATCGCCCGCGCCTCCATGAGAAAGCCCCAAAACGCCTTCGTCTACAATCACCGCCATAAGCCGCGGCTGCAGTAAATCCATGCTGACCTCTCCCACCATAAAAAGCGGGGCCAATAAAAAATAAACCCAGTATTTTTTTAAATATTTTAACATAAGCTCTCCCTTAAAAATTATTGACAACCTCTATCCTGCACTGATGGCATTTTTTCTTCCCGCTGTAATTAATCCCCACCAGCAATACTTCCTGACAGCTTTTCAATTCCTGAATATAATTTCTTTCCTTAATCTGCTTCAATGCCTGACTACAAGAACTATTGTATTTTAATTCCAGAATAATCCCGGGATCGCCCTTCTTCAACGGATAAAAAATAAAATCACAAAACCCTTTCCCTGCTCTTTTCTCTCGTTCTATCCTATAAAAATCCCTGGCATAAAGATAACAGAGAGTCACCACACAGGACAGGGAATTTTCATCACTGTATTTTAAAAAAGGAATTTCCAGATCATGGACATATTCCAAAATACCGGCTACCCTCTTCTCGTCTTGATCCAGCGTAGCCTCCAGCATTTCTTTTGACCGATCCACGATCTTTTTGACTTCTCCGAAACTGTCACTGGATAATACTTCCTCAAATTTTTCCATCAGTTCTTTATTAGGTATCCGCAGAAATCCATCCCAATAGGCAAGGAAACCAAATACAACCATAGCTGACAGGATCTCTTCCCTTGTATTTAACTGCTCCAGCGGATTGCAGGCACGAAGCCTTATCCTGATGGTATCGCCTTCCACCATACGAATAATATCGTCTCTTACTGCATCCACATTATATCTGATACAGATGGCAATCTCATCCATAGGGCCAGTCTCTGTCCAGTAATTCTTGCAAATGCCGTCGTCTAAAGCAGAACTGACAGAACGCGGATTAAACAAGCTTTCCCCGCTGTCAGTATAATATCCGTCATACCATTCTTTAATTTCTTCAAAAGAAACGGTGGAAAATTTCCTGCATAATTCCCTAACCTCCGTCTCCGTAAAGCCAAAAAAACGGCTGAATTTAGGATCATCTATAAAACTGTATTCCCGGAACATATTTAATTCAGAACCACTGGAATATTTCGTTATCGGCAGCACTCCCGTCATATAAACCAATTCCACATAAGGCTGATCCTTTAAAAAATCTTTTAAAAAGAATAAATAATCCTCTTTATTTTCCCTTGTCATAAATTTTCGATAAAAGATGGAATCCCACTCATCCAAAATAAAAACAAACGATTCCTTCGTCTGCTTTAACAAATCTCCCAGCGACTTTCCCTGCCTTCTTTTTATACCATAACAATCTTCGATATCTTCATAAAAATTTTCTTTAATATAAGAAATATACATTTTATAAGATTCACAGTCGTCAGGAACTTTACTAAAATCAATAAAAACCACATTATGCTGATTAAGATGCCTTCCATATCCTTCCGTTTTTCCTATAGCAAGGTCCTGGAATAATTCACCGCTGTCAGCTCCCTTAGAATAATAGGCTCCAAGCATATTGGCATTGGTGGTTTTCCCAAAACGTCTTGGCTTTGTAATACAAAAATAACGATTACCGGATTCCATTTGAGCATTCATTACGTCAATCAACAAACTTTTATCCACAAAAGCAGGATTAAGCAAAGCCTTTTGAAACAGTATAAAAGGATTTTTAACATTTAAATAATTCATAAACATTCCTCTTTCTTTACCAGGCCAAGCTGTTTTCTCAGCTTTTCCCTTACCAATTCCACGAACACTTTTCCTGTTTCAGCCTGTGAAACACATAAAAATTACAGATTACTCCTGACATATTCATACATCATCAGCGCCGCCGCGACAGCGATATTCAACGACGACTGCCCTTCCGCCATCGGGATTTTTACATACTCAGTACACAGATCCAAAATTTCCTTTCTGATCCCGACGCTCTCATTCCCTGCCACGACAGCAATATTTTTATAGCGGTAATCCATTTCATAAAATCCGCCTGCTTCAAACCGCGCGCTTGTGCCTGCGATTTTAAACTGCTCTTTTTTCAGGATTTCAAATACCCGCCTGTCGTCCTCCGCCATATAGACCGGGAGCTTTCCCACTGCTCCCCTCGCGCCCCTGACCGCGTTTTTGTTAAGGAAATGGGTGCTGTTGCTTAACAGAATCACCCCGTCAATCCCGGCGGCATCCGCCGTCCTTAAAATCATGCCAAGATTATCCGGGTTGGAAATGCCGTCCAGAATAAGGAAAAAATTGCTTTCTTCCGAAATCACCAAATCCTCTTCGCCGTGAATTTCTATTTTCACACTGCAAAGAATTTCCGGCACAGGATGCGTTGAGGTGACTGCCGCCATAATTCCCGGCGTGGTCTTAAAGCATTGGACATTTTTCTGCCTGCACAAAGTCACGATTTCCTCAATTTCTTCCTGATTATTTTTATTTTCCGTGCAAATAACCGTTTCCACCCGCTGGTTATCCGACAGCGCCCTCTTTACCAGCAATGCGCCTTCCACCATAAAAAGCCCTTTTTTGATCCTCCCGTTCAGGGAATTGCAGGCTTTTAAATCTTCTACCACCGGATGTTTTTTCGAATGAATATCCCCGCAGGAAAAACCGTGGCTTCCTGCCGCTTTTTTCCCCCGCAGCGTGTTTTCCTTTTCCAAACGAGGATCAAAGACAAGGTACTCCGACAGCACCTGCCTGTATTTCTGATCAAAAGAAAAAGTAAACTCCCTGCCAGCTGGGAGCTTCCGCAGCAAATCCCTGACCGCACGTTCATGGTCGCTGATAAGAAATGCCTGATCTCCATAAATACAGAGAACGCCCCTGATTTTATGCGTCCTGCTGACAAAAAACTCCGCGGGTTCCTCCTGAAAGCAACACTTTCTAAGTTCTTCTCCATCCTCAGTATTTTTTATATGGCTGCCTATATATTCCCTGATCTCTTGAGTATATTCCAAAAAAACGCCTTCTTTCTATATCCATAATTATCCATAATTTAATACTCTCCTGCGAGTCTTTATACAAGATTCGGTTCATGCGCTGCAACAAGTTTTCATTCCGAATCCCTGCGCTTCTTTCACGATTTTCCGTTCTTTTTCCAATTATCAGCTTTCTATATAGAAAATATTATAGAAAATTCACCTCAGCCTGCTGCTCTGGTACTTTTTCATCATTTTAAGGCAGGAAACAATCGACTGGAAACGTTCTTCATCCGTGCCGTCCTCGGCGACGATATCCAACGATACCGCGATATTTGTCAGCATAACATCCGTCAGCTTTCCCTTCATGGACAGAAGGTAATCCAGCTTTTCCTGATAGGAATCGGTATCATAAAATTTCTCCAAAAGCTCATAAATCTCCTTATCCCCATCCGGGAACGCTTCTTCTCCGGCGGCCAGCTCTTCCGCGCCGCCCTCTGCCGCCTGTTCCATTGACGAATTTTTATTTCCATCCTTCCTTATATCCACCTTTTCAAACCGCCTGACACCGTTTTCCACAGTCCCGGCAAACATAGAAAGCGGACGGGCAAATACCCGGAAATCACCGTAAAGAGCCTGGTAAATTACCAGCTCCTCCCCCGTCTCCGTGTGCGCTGCCGTCGTCAGGACCTGGTACAGATTCCCCTTAAAATGACGGTAAAATTCCCCTGCCTTCGGTGCAGCAATACGATTTTCCATTTTTCTCACCTTTCCCCTCTGCAGGCATTTTCCTATCAGCCTGCTGTCTTTAACTACTATATCGTATCTATTGTCAAATTGCAAGCATTCCTGATATCCATTTTACAGTCAATGTAACGTCAGCCGCACCACTTACCGTCCTGCAATTTGTGTTTTTCCACAATATTTTTTCTTTTCCGTAAAAAATATTGTGGATTTTTCCTCTTTTCTTTTCCTCTGCTTTCCTTCATAATAAGCAAGGTTTGCTTTTATTGTTGACTGATTTATACTGTGAAAGGAAGTGCCCGGATTGAAAAACTCCAGAATTTACATGATCGACTACCTGAAAGTCCTGTGCTGCCTTCTGGTTATCATTAACCATTACCCCTGGACAAGTGAACAGAAGCTCCATCCCCTGTTTGTTTTTATTGTACGGATGGCTGTCCCTGTTTTTATGATTTTAAGCGGTTATACCTTTTCTCTATCTGCGGAACGCAGGCACCAGAGCATACGGCAGCAGTACTCCCTCCGGAGCCTCTGGCCAAAGTTTACCCGTTTCACGGTACCGGTTATCATTGCTTTTGGCATCTATCTTTTGTTTAGCCGCCTGGCAGGAAATGACCTTTCTTTTTCCCACGTTACGGAAACTTTTCTTCTGGGAGATTACGGCCCGGGAAGCTATTACTATGGGATGATGCTGCAGCTCCTTGTCTTTTTCCCTCTGCTCTATGCCCTTTTAAAAAAGACCGGGGAAGCGGGGCTCTGCATGGTCTTCGTCCTCCACCTGTTTTTCGAAATCGGGACAGTAGTTTATGACATCCCTTATGAATATTACCGGATTTCCCTCTACCGTTACTTTATGTACATTGCCTTTGGGATTTACCTGTTTATCAACCGCAGAAAAAAGCTCCATGTCCTGCCGCTGTTATTGTCCTTCCTGGCAGGAAGCTTTTACCTGATCTCTTTTAATTACGAAGACGTTGACTGGCCGATTTTTAAATTCTGGTCCTGGTCGGCGCTTCCGGTAGCTTTTTTTATTTTCCCATTTGTCTACCTGATACTTCATTATTTCGGGCAAATGGAAATTTCAGGAAAGCCGGGCAGCCTCCTTTCCTTCACCGGAAAGGCATCCTACCATATTTTTCTGGTACAGATGCTTTATTACCAATTGGAATTTGACACGATTGCAAACAACGCGCTGCCGACAGCGGCTGCGCTTCTCTGCCATATCGCAGTCTGCGTAAGCCTCGGCATAGGCTATTATATTTTAGAAAACCACCTTACTTCATCGTTAAGCAGCTTATACCATTTTATGATGCGCTGCTTAACCCTCAGCAGAAGAAAAAGGGAGCTGCTGTAAACAGTTCCCTTTTTCTTCCTTTACTCCAAATCCCCGCACTTTATATACCGCGCTGCCCGTAATGTGCCAATCCGTTTAATGACACCGTTTCTGACCATTGCGCCCAGCACGGCCTCTACTGTCGTCGGACTGACATCCGGGAGTATTTTGCATATCTCCGCTTTGGAAAGAGGCGTCAGGCTGTTTAATACCGTCGCCTCAATCCGAGCCTTTTTCGTAATCCGTTTTCCATTCACCACTGCAAATCGTTTATCCAGCTCCTTATAGCACATATACAGAGTGGAAAGAAAATTTTCTATAAATGGGAAATAACTGTTTTCTCCCTCGTTCCAGCCTGCAGAGGATTGCCGCAGGGCTTCATAGTAGTAAGCTTTATAGTTGCTAATCTGTTCTTCAAAAGACACATATTTTCCCGCATCATAGCCATTTTTATAAAGGAGCAGCAGTGAAAGCAGACGGGACATCCTGCCGTTGCCATCCCGGAACGGATGAATGCAGAGGAAATCCAGAATAACGCATGGGATCAGCAAAAGCTGATTGATATTTGCATCGTCCCTTGCCGCAAGATAGGCAAGCTCTAACTGTTCCATAGCTCCCGGCGTATCTTCGGCGGAAGTCGGGCGGAACCTCACACGACGGTTTCCGTCCACATCCACTTCTAAAATCACATTGTCATCCGTCTTGTACTGCCCGCCGTATTCATAGCCCGTAATCGACATCATAATCTCATGCAGACGAAGAATATCCCGCTGACGAAAATCAATATGGGCAAAGCCTAAATGAATCTCATTCAGCGCATCGCGGTATCCAGCAATCTCCGCTTCGTTGTGATTCAGCGGCGCGCTGTTCTGATTGACGATGGCGGCAATACGCTCATCACTGGTAACGATCCCTTCTATCGCATTGGAGCTCTTAATAGACTGCACTTTGGCGACAGCCTCTAATTTCGTAAAAATCTGCGCATATTCCTCTTTTCGGACACCTGCCATAGTCTTCAAAGCCGAAATATTCGCAGTCAGGTTTACAAGACTTGCGGGCAGCAGCCCATTATTCAAAAAAGAATAATCAAACGTTCTCATATCTTGTCCTCCGCTTCTGCATATTATTATAACCGTTTATATGCAGAAAATCAAGCGGATATCCACTTTTTCTGCATATATTTTATAACAATATATGCAAAAGCAGGATCATAGTTTTTATTACTGGCTGATACTGTTATTATTGTATTTTTTTAAAATAGAATCCACCTCGGAAAATGGAATCGGCGGCGAGAAATAGTATCCCTGGGAATAACGGATTCCCTTTTCGGAAACATATTCCTGGAGGCTTTCCGACTTTACAAACTCGGCTACGAGATCAATCCCAATCGTGTCCGACATATAGACAATAATATCCACTAACTTCCGGCAGATATCATTTTCCTGGACATAGCGCACAATCTGCCCGTCAATCTTGATAAAATCCGGCTGCAGCTTCGCCACTTCCACCAGGTTGGAATACCCCGAGCCAAAATCATCGATGGCTATTTTAACGCCGTATTCCCTTACATTCTGGACAAATTCCTCCAGGATTTCCGGGTTGCGGAACTCTTCTGACTCCAAAATTTCAAAAATAAAATGATCCGGGGTCTTTAACTGCGACAACTGCCGGAAAATCATGCTGGTAAAGTCGTCTGAATTAATGTCATAAGCGGAAAGGTTGATGGAAACCATCTCCTCCCTCCCGTCAAACAGCTCAAAGACTTTTCTGACCATAATGCTCGACAACTGATAGTAGAGCTTGTATTCTTTTGCAATCCCCATAAACTGATACGGAACTAAAATGCCGCCGTTTTTATCAGGAATCCTCATCAATGCCTCAAACTTATTGAGCCTTTTATTTTTATTATCATAAATCGGCTGGAAAAACGGAATGACATCTTCATGTTTAATCGCGTCATTCAATGCCACGACAATATCCAGGACCTGCCCGATATGAACCTCCTTCTCCTGATCGCTTTTGTAGATCATGAACCGTTTTACGCTTCTTTTGTTATCCAACAGCGTCAGCTTCGCCTTATCCAGCAGGTTGCTCTGCTCTAATACAATCACAAACTGGTTGATACACGCCACTTTATCATCCGCAACATTCGAAGAGCCATACTGGACATACATTTCCTGGATGACCTTTAAAAACATGCTGCTGTTATATTCATATTTGGCAACGGCAAGGAACGTAAACTCATCAATGCGGTAAAAGAAAATATGCTCCGATTCCCCAATCCGCTTTACATAGTCCACCATCCGCTGGATATTGCACCTGGCGGCCTCTTCAAACTTATTCACCCGCAGGTGGTTCAAAAGAATCTGCCCGTTTTCCATAGAAATCATGCAGAGCTTGTCATAGATATCATTTTTATTGTCATAAAGATATTTCGTATAATTATCCAGCCCCGTCACGGGATCGACAAACAGCCTCTTATTCACCTCCTGCTCTTGGCGGAGCACTTCTTTCATCAGGTAACGGTTCTTCCGCATAATATTTTCACTCTGCTTACGCAGGACATAGTTAAGGACATCTTTTTTATCGTCCCCCTGCAGCTTGTGCAGGTTTTCAAACGGGCTTCTGTCGATCGGGATATAATTTTCCTGCTCCGCATAGCCTAAAAAGCTCAGGCTTTCGTTTAAATATTCATTCTTCCCGTCCTTCCAGGCAATTTCCCCATTACAGTAAATGCCGCAGATCTTGGTATTGGAAAACGGGGTCAGCTCCCACTTGGCGCAGTCCTCCATATAAAGCTTGCGGAATATGCAGGAGTAGCAGACAATTTCCTCAATCGGCTGATGCTCAATCTCCCTGCAGATCTCCTGGCACTCCATTGCCGCTCCCATCGGGCTTAAATACCCGACCCTGATAACCTGCCCTGGAAGGACAGCCCCGTAATAAAACCGGAGCCTCCCGGTTTCCTTTTCGCAAAACGCAATCAGGCTCGCGCCGTGGTGCTCCTCGATCATAAACGGAAAATGGAACAAGACATCCGTCAGGGCGTCGCTTAACTCTTCCCCTTCCGTCTGCTTAATCCCGAACATTTCCCGGCACCATTCCACGGCAGGGACTCTGTCAATCTCATCGATATATTCACCGTCCACCTTATTAATCTGATAATACTGCCCGATCGCCTCATGCCCGATAATGGCATTGGAATACACATAAAGCTCTTCACTGATAATCGATGCCGTAAGAAGGCTGTTCGGATAATATCCTTCTTCGTCAAAAACAAACGGTGCCAAGCCCGGCCTGACTTCACTGACATTTCCCCCAACGGCGCGGACATCCTCCGTATGGTAGTTAAAATACAGTAAAAACTCATGGATATAGGCGTAATTATCCGAAAAGTGCATAAAGATAATCTTCGACTTTAACGCATTGACATCCTCCGACACCTGCAGGGAAAGCTCCTTCGGCGTAATCCCCTCAATAGAATAGTGCTTCGTCGCAACCTTTGCATGTGCAAACTCCGTCCAGGCAATCACACACTCCCCTTCACAAATCTCCCCATTATAAATCAGACATCCGGCAGAAGCGCCGATGATCTTCCCATTCGGAAACAGCATTTTTACTTCCCTGGCAATGCCAACCGCTTCCTCCTGTGTATGGACGGCTGTGTAAACCCTGATTAAATACTCCTTATTCGTCAGCATACGGTTCTCGTGGACAAACTTCTTCAAATCGTCAAATCCACGATAAATAGTGCTGTATGTTTTCACACTCCCCCTCCTCCCTTCTGTACAAACCCCAATAAAAATGTAACACTTACTGCGTGTAAAACAAAAAAATGCGGCATACTCTGCCGCATTTTCTACACTGAAATACATAGATTCTTCTTAATTATGAGAAAAACCGATCATTAATGCCATAATATGGCTTATGCACTCCTACATATTTGTACGCCGGACGGATGATCTTGCCCTGGTTCACAAGCTCCTCCATACGGTGTGCGCACCATCCCGAAATACGGGATATTGCAAAAATAGGTGTAAACAATTCTTCTGGTATGTTAAGCATAGTATACACAAAACCACTATAAAAGTCAACATTTGCACACACTGCTTTGAATAATTTTCTCTCCTTTGCAATCAGCTCCGCCGCGATTCTTTCTACATTTTCATACAGCGCAAATTCATCCGTCCGTCCTTTTTCCCTGGATAAATCCCTGGCATATGCCTTCAAAATCCTTTCCCTCGGATCGGATTCCGTATAGACGGCATGGCCCATACCATAAATCAGCCCTGCATGGTCAAACGCTTCTTTTCGCAGGATTTTCAGCAGATATTCCCGCAGCTCATCCTCATCTGACCAATCCCTGACATGCGCTTTGATATCCTGGAACATATTCTGCACTTTCAGGTTCGCGCCGCCATGCTTCGGCCCCTTTAAAGAACCCATCGAAGCGGCAATCGTGGAATAAGTATCGGTGCCGCTGGAAGTAACCACATGCGTCGTAAACGTGGAATTGTTGCCGCCGCCATGCTCTGCATGAAGAACCAGCGCAATGTCCAACACCTTCGCCTCCAGCTCCGTATATTTCCCGTCCGGGCGTAGCATTAAAAGAATATTCTCCGCCAGGGAAAGTCCTTTTTCCGGGTTGCGGATAATCAGGCTCTTATCCTGGAAAAAATGGCAGTACGCATTGTAAGAATAGACTGCAATCATAGGAAGCTTCCCTATCAGGGCAAGAGACTGGCGCAGGACATTGGGGATTGAGATATCTTCCGGATTATCATCATAAGAATACAGGGTCAGGACGCATTTCTGCATGGAATTCATAATATTGGCGCCCGGCTTTTTCATAATGACATCCCGGACAAACTGATTCGTCAAAAACTGGCAGTTACTCAAAATCTCTATAAAGCCTTCCAGCTGCCTTTTGGTCGGCAGCTCCCCAAATAACAGCAGATATGTCGTTTCTTCAAATGCAAACTTCCTTCCCTGGAAGCCCTTCACCAAATCCTTCACATTGTACCCCTGGAAATAAAGCTCCCCATCGGCAGGGTACCTGTGGCCGTTTTCCGTGTGGTACGCTATGACATCAGAAATCTCTGTCAGTCCCGTCAGTACGCCTTTTCCGTTTGAATCCCGCAGTCCACGCTTTACATCATATTCCTGATATAAGTTTTGGTCAATTTCCCCGGATATTTTGCAGTATTTCACAAGCAGCTCAAACTGATCCTCTGGTACCGTAATTGACTCCGTTACTTTCATTTCTTCCATAATGTAAATCACTCCTTAGCATTTTATTCGCGCGATGACAGCACTAAAAAAAGCCATCTGGCTTCCAATCCTGTCCGTGGGATAAATACACCGAAGCTTGCTGCGCAATTCAAGCTATGATGCCGGTATCTAACACAAAAAGCACTCATTGCTTCGTTGCTTCTCTGCAATCAGTGCTGTATTTGCCAGATATTATAGCATTTTTTTCAGGATATTTCAAGGGTAAATTCAAGTTTTTTACTTGACAAGTAGCACTTCAGCCTGCGCCATTCGCAATCTCGCACTTCGTGCTTCAAAGCCTGCTGCCGCAGGCGGATTGCTCATGAAATGGCGCTCCCTCAACAGCCGAACCCAGAGGAAAATTTGTGCGAGCACAATTTTCCTCTGAATTCATCTGTTGGCTGAACTGCTACTGACAAAGAAATCAACCAGCTCCTCCACCTGATCTAACTCATAGACAGCCCCTGCCTTCGTCAATTCCCCCGGCTCGGCATACCCGTAATTTACCCCCAGGGAATCGATTCCGCAGGCATTTGCCCCATCGATGTCGTGGTGTCTGTCGCCGATCATGACAGCGGCATCCCGGATTTCTTTTAAGACCGCAGGCTCTGCTTTTCTGCCGCGGTAATTTTCCCCATCCGTTCCTTCCCCGGCTTTCCAGACTGCCAACTGGCACAGGGCGTCCTCTATCACCTCAGCTTTGGAATTTCTCTCTCCTGAAAGCCCGCTGCCGGAAAGCACGGTAAAATAGCCGGACAAATGAAAATGCTCCAAAATTCTTATCAGGTACGGCTCCGGCTTGGAGGTTGCAATCGCAAGCGTATAGCCCGCTTCCTTTAATTTCCCCAATACTTCCGGAATCCCGTCATAAACCGCATTTTCAAACAGCCCTGTATCCGCATACCTCTCCCGGTATAATGCCGTCGCTTTCTCTGCTTCCTCTCTGCTCATCCCGCAGTATTCCTGATAGGAAACCACCAGAGGAGGCCCGATAAAGCAAAGCAGCTCCTCCTCCGGCGGCACCCTTCTTCCCATTTTCCGAAGAGAATACTGGACACATTTCACGATTCCCGGCCTGGAATCCGTAAGAGTCCCATCCAGGTCAAATAAAAGATATTGATATTTTTCAGCCATTTCAGGGGCTCTCCCTTCTGTTATTATCTTACGCTGACTACCACAAGGCTCGGTTCTATCATCTGCCTTGCCTTCATGCCCTGCTCAGTATTCCCGCTGTATTTGACAACCGCAGATTCAATATCATGCTTATCGTTATAAATCACATTGACCAGCCCGAGGAACTGGAAGGAATACTTCTCCTTTATCTCCTTCCAGTCCAGGCGCTCATACTCCGCGCCATCCTTTAAAATCTTATTGTCCACCTGGAATTTCAGCGTTTCCGCATACCCTTCCACAACGCCCATCTGGAAATCATCATAGGCATAATTTCCCACCGGAAGGGAATCCATCGAACAGATTTTCTGATAAAACTGCGGGTCAAACATCGAATAAAGACGGTTCGCCAGGCTGGTAATGCACTCCGCCTGATCATATTCCACCGCGTCAATATCCAGAAGATGACGCAGAAGGCACACGATTGTTTCCTTGTATAAAAGCATCGCTTTCATGGAAAACGTCGGATCATAGGGAGACTGCAGCCTGTGCGTGACTGCCAGTTCAAAATTATTCCTTGCCTTTTTATAATTATCCAAGCAAACCGCCTCCTAACCTTTCCTCTGCCTTTTCCGGCAGAAACATTTTTTATGATATCGGTACGTTCCAGAAATGATCCAGCGGCCCGATCCCTTTTCCAATCGAAAGCCCATGCCCGATAGCCCCATTAATATATTCCTTCGCATCCCTGACGCTTGTTTCCACGCTTCTTCCTTTGGCAAGCCCGCACGCAATCGCCGACGACAGGGTACAGCCTGTGCCGTGGGTATTCACGTGCTCCAGGCGCGGGGAGGCAAAGGTAAATTCTACCACCTTCCTGCCTTCCGTATCCTTCGGCACTACCATGCTGTCCTCTCTCCTGCCGCTGAAATGGCAGAACCAGTACAGATAATCCTCCGCCTCTTTTCCCTGCATATGCCCGCCTTTAATCAAAATGGCATGTTTCTTATCCAGCTCATCCCCGAATAACCGGCTGATTCGTTCCGCCAGCTCCTTTCTGTCCACGGGCTTCTGTCCCGCGTCTGCATTTACTAACGCTTCCGCTTCCGGCAGGTTTGGCGTAAGGACTGTCACCAGCGGAAATAACATTTCCACCATAGCCCTGCGCCCGCCTTCGTCCAAAAGTTCATGGCCGCTGGTAGAAAGCAGGATCGGATCAAGAACTACCAGTTTAGGCTGGTACTGCTTTAACTTCTCCGCCACAACCTCAACAATTTCTTTGTTTGCCAGCATTCCGATCTTTACGCTTGCAGGCATGACATCCGTAAACACTGCGTCAAGCTGCTGCGCCACCGTTTCCGGCTCTACGGGAACCACCTTTTTGACTCCCTGCGTATTCTGTACGGTAAGCGCGGTCACAGCGCTCATCCCATAAAGCCCGAATGCCGCAATCGTCTTTAAATCCGCCTGGATTCCCGCCCCCGCACTTGGATCGGACCCTGCAATTGTCAATACGACGCGGGTCTTTGCACCTTCACTTCTCATAATAATAACTCCTCCGCCCGTTTCCTCAGCTTTACTGCCTGCGCATAAATATCTTCCACGGCAAATAAAGACGATACTACTGCAATCCCTGCAATGCCCCGGCCGGAAAGCTGTTCCATATTTTCACAGGTAATCCCTCCGATGGCAACCACAGGAATCTTTACCGACCGGCAGATAGCTTTCATGGTTTCTTCCGTCATGGGAACGGCGTCCTTTTTCGTCTGCGTCGCAAACGCCGCGCCGGACCCCAGATAATCCGCTCCGCATTCCTGCGCCTTAACAGCCTGCTCTATACTGCGCGCCGTCACGCCGAGAATTCGCTCCTTCCCAAGAAGCTTCCTCGCCTTGTCCGCCTCCATATCCTTCGGCCCTATATGGACGCCATCCGCGCCGCATTCCAGTGCAGTCTCCACACGGTCGTCAATAATCAGAGGAACATGGTATTCTTCTGTTATTTTTCTGATCGCCAGCGCTTCTTTTAACAATTCATCCCCCGCCAGCATCTTCTCTCTTAGCTGCAAGCAGGTAACGCCGCCTTCCAGCGCTTTTCTGACCGCTTCCGAAAGCTGCCCGCCATGAAGCCAGCTCCGATCCGTCACGGCATAAAACAACAAATCTTTTTTTGTAATCTTTCCCATGATCTGCCTCTTATTTCTCCGTCACAAACTCAACCTTTTTACCTTCCAGGATCATATTGACCGTTCTTGCAGCGCACATCTTCCCGCACATCGAACAGGTATGGCGATCCTGCGGCGGCGTGGATTCAAAATATCTCCTTGCCTTCTCCGGATCGAGCGCATACTGGAACATCTCTTCCCATTCCACCCTTCTCCTGGCATCGCTCATCTTATCGTCGATCTCCCTTGCTCCCGGAACGCCTTTGGCAATATCCGCAGCATGGGCAGCAATCTTGCTGGCAATAATCCCTTCCCGGACATCATCCACATCCGGCAGGCGCAGATGCTCCGCAGGCGTCACATAGCACAGGAAATCCGCGCCGCTTGCAGCCGCAATCGCGCCGCCAATCGCAGACGTGATATGGTCGTACCCCGGTGCAATATCCGTCACCAAAGGCCCTAAAACATAGAACGGCGCATTGTAGCAGAGCCGCTTCTGCAGCGTCATATTGGCGGCAATCTCATTCATCGCCATATGCCCCGGCCCCTCTACCATAACCTGGACATCCTTTTCCCATGCCCGCTTTGTCAGTGCGCCAAGCTCAATCAGCTCGCTGATCTGCCCGGCATCGGAGCTGTCGTGAATCGATCCCGGACGGAGCGCATCGCCTAAGCTGATAGTAACGTCATATTTCCGGAGAATTTCCAGCACTTCATCATAGTGCTCATAAAACGGGTTCTCCTGCCCGGTCATTTCCATCCAGGCAAATAATAAAGAACCGCCGCGGGACACGATATTCGTCAGCCGTTTGCTTCTCTTAAACGCTTCTACGGCGCGTTTATTGATTCCCGCGTGAATCGTCATAAAGTCAACGCCTTCTCTGGCGTGGGCCTCGATTACTTCCAGAAAATCCTCCGCCTTAATTTCCAGCAGATCCTTTTCCAGATACCCAATGGCATCATACATCGGGACCGTGCCAATCATGGCAGGCGATTTTTTCACCAGTTCCTGACGGAACGTATTGGTCTTGCCATAATTAGACAAATCCATAATGGCCTCGCACCCAAAATCAAGCGCCATCTGCACCTTCTTCATTTCCACATCATAATTCTTGCAGTCGCCGGAAATCCCAAGATTGACATTAATCTTTGTCCTTAAGCCCGTGCCGATTCCCTCTGCCGAAAGAGACGTGTGATTAACATTTGCCGGAATTGCCACCTGCCCGCAGGCAACCAGCTCCCGCAGCTTCTCTGCCTCCATCTGCTCCTTCTTTGCCACGGTTTCCATTTCCGGCGTTATGATCCCTTTCTTCGCAGCCTCCATCTGTGTACTGTATTCTCTTGCCATTACCATCTTCCTTTCTATAAAATGATTATCTATTGCGGCCATCGGCCGCTTTCCTTTTTCTATTGAAATGAAACTCGCTTTGCGAGCTGTTCGTGTAAACGAGATCAAACTCGCTTGCAAGCTGCCCGGACAGACAAAAAGGCCGCCGTATAAAATCCATCCTTCTCATACGGCAGCCTCTTCCCTTACTTACTTTCATTCCCTACGATGGCATTACCCATATCAGGTTCTAAGGTCGAAACTTCCGTTTCCTCTCAGCCTGTCGCCACAAGCTCCCTCTTATACTTTATATCTTTATGCTTTTTACTGCTTTACATCCTTCATGCTGAAGCTGAACCTTCCCATCTTATCCTTTCCAAGACAGATCACCTTCACCTTGTCGCCAAGCGTCAGCACATCCTCCACACGGTTAATCCTTTCCCTGCTGATACGGGAAATATGAACCATGCCCTCTTTGCCCGGCGCAAATTCCACGAAAGCGCCAAACTCTTTAATGCTGACAACGACACCTTCAAAAATCTGCCCTTCCCGGAAATCCGTCGTGATGATCTTCACCATCTTCATGGCTTCTTCCATCTTCTGCTTATCCGTGCCGCAGATAGAAACCGAGCCGTCGTCCGTGATATCAATCTTTACGCCGGTTCTGTCAATGATCTCATTGATCGTCTTTCCGCGCTGGCCGACAACATCGCCGATTTTCTGCGGATCAATCTGCATCTGGATAATCTTCGGCGCATACCTGCCCACTTCCTTGCGAGGCTCCGCAATCGCCTTGCTCATTACCTCGTCCATGATATAAAGCCTTGCTTCCCTCGTGCGGCTGATAGCTTCCTCCACAATCGGCCTTGTCAGCCCGTGGATCTTGATATCCATCTGAATCGCCGTAATCCCGTCGTGCGTGCCGGTCACTTTAAAGTCCATATCACCAAAGAAATCCTCTAAGCCCTGGATATCCGTCAGGACAATATAATCATCATCCGTATCCCCGGTAACAAGGCCGCAGGAAATTCCCGCCACCATCTTCTTAATCGGAACGCCTGCTGCCATCAGCGACATACAGGAAGCACAGGTGGACGCCATAGAAGTAGAACCGTTGGATTCAAACGTCTCGGATACGGCGCGGATCGCATACGGGAACTCCTCCACCGACGGAAGCACCGGAATCAGCGCCCTTTCCGCCAGCGCGCCATGCCCGATCTCACGTCTGCCCGGCCCTCTCGAAACCTTCGTTTCCCCTACGGAATAGGACGGGAAATTATAATGATGGATATACCGTTTATTCGTAACATTCTCATCCAGCCCGTCAATCTTCTGCATCTCCGATAACGGCGCCAGTGTAACCACATCACAGATCTGCGTCTGCCCCCTGGTAAACATTGCGGAGCCATGCACTCTCGGGATAATGTCAACCTCTGCCGCAAGCGGGCGGATCTGCTTGATATCCCTGCCGTCAGGACGCTTGTGATCCTTCAAAATCATCTTGCGCACCGTCTTTTTCTGGTACTGGTAAATCGCGTCCCCAAGAAACGGAAGCCATTCTTCCTTTTCTGCGAAGGCTTCTTCCAGCTTCTCCGTAATCCGGCGGATATTCTCCTCCCGGACCTGTTTCTCATCCGTAAAGACGGCCGTTTCCATCTCCTCCGGCGGAACAATCTCCTTCATTGCGGCAAACATCTCTTCCGGAACGGCATAGCTGGTATATTCATGCTTCGGCTTGCCGCACTCCGCTACAATCTTTTCAATAAAGGCAATCACTTCCTGGTTCACGTCATGCGCCAGGTAAATCGCCTCAATCATCCTGTCCTCCGGGATCTCATTCGCCCCGGCTTCAATCATAATGACCTTTTCCTTTGTGGAAGCCACGGTAAGCTTCAAATCAGAAATGTCAAGCTGCGCATAGCTTGGGTTGATAATAAACTGCCCGTCAATCATGCCGACCTGCGTTGTCGCACACGGCCCGTCAAACGGAATGTCGGAAATCGACGCTGCAATCGCAGAGCCCAGCATCGCCGTAAGCTCCGGCGTGCAGGCCGGATCTACCGACATGACGAGATTATTTAACGTCACGTCATTTCTATAATCCTTCGGAAACAGCGGGCGCATCGGGCGGTCAATCACGCGGGAAGTCAAGACCGCATTCTCCGACGCCTTCCCTTCCCTTTTATTAAAGCCGCCCGGAATCTTTCCGACCGCATACATCTTTTCCTCATACTCCACGCTCAAAGGAAAGAAATCAATCCCTTCCCTCGGCTTCTCCGAAGCCGTCGCCGTAGAAAGCACCACAGTATCGCCATAGTGCATTAACGCCGCGCCATTCGCCTGCTTCGCCACTCTGTCAACATCGACCGTCAGCGTCCTGCCTGCAAGTTCCATTGAAAAACTCTTGTACATAAATGATATTCCTCCAAAAATAATTTCTTTTGCTGCGGATCGCCACAAAGCCGCTTTGTTCTTTACAGCATAAAACAGGCAAAACTGCCGAAACAACTGAAAAATGTACCCAGAAGATACCCTTTTCAGAAGTCTCGGAATTATTTTACCTGAATTTCCGCAGCATTTCCCTACATCATGGGATTATACCACCATTATTTCCATTATTCCAGTAAATTTTTTAAAAAACTGCAGTTAAAAAAAGCAGCTAATCCCTATAAAGTTTTCCCGGTAAAAAGCCGATATCTATAAGATTAAGGGGAAAGGGAGAATATTACTATGTCCGACGTATTATATTACCAAAATTATGCACCGGCCGCAGATGTCAGCACATTGGCCATCTGCATGATTTACTGGCTGCTGCTCCGCTCTACTTATACTATCAAGCAAACAAACCTGACAATACTTAAGACCGCAACGGTCTTAGTTTCCGCTGCCGCTGTCAGCAATATTTTTTATCATCAGTTCATGGAAGGGCTCAGCTACAACAATATCGTTTTTGTCTATCTGCTTGGCGATATTTTATATCTCTCTTTGGCGTTAACATATATTGTTTTCTGCCTATATGTCAGAAATCTGGTATCTATGGACAAGAAACACCGAAAATATCTGGATTTCACGTTATGGCCGGCGTTTGTTATCTATACCTATCTGCAGATATGCTCTCCATTTACAAAATTCGGTTTCCACATCGATGAAAATTTACATATCCACCAGAATTTTTACTACGATCCTTTCCAGTTTATTTATTTTTATTATTCCGTTGTCATCATCTGCCTTTTCTCCAGATACAAGAAAAGATTTATCAACAAAATGTATCTATGTATCCGGAATGTCATGATTGTGTCATTCGTGGTTATGGCGCTGCAGTCGTATTTCCACCAGACCTCTTACCTCTGCATTACCTTCACCTTCCCAATCATGGCGGTATTGTTTTTATTCCATTACAATTCTTACACCATGACAGCGGGACACTGGATTTTCACGCATTTAACGCCTACATTCAGGATATTAAAAACAAACCGTTTTCCATTCTCTGCTTTTATATGGAAGGCCTCAATTCTACCAAAATGCAGTCATTTTCAAAAAAATTTTATCAGTTCAACGAGAAATTTTTCCGGCATTCCTGCAGCTTCCGCCTGCAGGACGAAAAACTGGTAATCATTTATGAAAAGGAAGAAAACCGGGAAATTGAGCAGAACCTGATGAAAATCCTGGAAGATTTCTTTCAGTTTCATGAAATGTCAAAGCTGGATTATAAAATCACCCTGATCCATTCCAACACTTCTTTAGCGGATGGCAGCGATTATCTTTTTTTAAATGAATTTTTGGAAAATAAAATGGCTCTCAACAGTGTATATAAATGCACCGATTCCGATGTGGAAGATTATAAAAAAGCTTCTTAATATTTTAAGCGAATTAAAAAATATCCATGTGCGCGGCGACTTAAACGATCCCCGCGTCCTGGTCTTCTGCCAGCCGGTACTGAATACGCAGACAAATGTTTTCAGCTCTGCCGAGGCACTGATGAGAATGAAGCTGAAAGAATGCGGCATGGTCTATCCTGACCAGTTCATCCCTCTGGCAGAAAAGTATGACTATATCCATACCCTGAGCAAAATCATCCTGAATAAGACATGCAGGCAGATCCGCACCTTTGAACAGCAGGGATATAAGATTGACCGTATTTCCGTAAATTTCTCCATTCCGGAGCTGCGGGATAAAAACTTCTGCTATGACATTCTGGAAATCATCAAAGACAGTGGCATCCCCTTTGATAAAATCGCGATTGAACTGACAGAAAGCCGGAATGAGCAGGACTTCGAGTTGGTAAAAGGAATCATGAACCATCTTCAGGGACTTGGAATGAAATTTTATTTGGACGACTTCGGCACCGGATACTCCAATTTCGAGCGGATCACCGGGCTTCCTATCGACATTATCAAATTCGACCGTTCCTTAACAATACTGGCAAGGAAAGATCAGGAATCCCGTTTCCTTGTCGGAAGCTTTTCCAATATTTTCAAGCAGTCCAATTACCAGATTCTGTTTGAAGGCGTAGAAGACGATATTGACGAAAATCAATGTATCGAAATGAACGCTTTGTATTTGCAGGGATACAAATACTCCCGCCCGATTCCAATAGAAAATTTAATAAACTTTCTGGAAAAGGCGTCCTGAGCAAAGAGTCAGTTTAAAAATGCTGATGTACCTTCAGATTTCATGTCAAAATTTGCAAACAAATCTTAAATAACGCTATGATTCGCGTATGCCCTTTGCAATGTTCTTGATAATGCCTTCCATATCCTTATTGTACAGGTTCCTATTGCAAAGAACAATCCGGTTTTCCATTCCGGCAAAGCGGCAGCCAGACCTCCATATCAAATCTTCGGATCAAGCTCCGGATCATTCGTGCACTTTTTCAAAAATGCGCCGGATACGGATACCGTTGTCGGAACGCCCTGCATGGAAACCGTTCCCGTATTCATATATCGAGAAATTTCCGCTTATTTTTGACAGCGATTGCGCAACTGGACAAAAATCTCTCAAAAAATAAAAATCAGGTGGGTAAGTTTTGAGGAATTTATCCGATTTACAGCATTGTATCGTCCCTGAGCACCTCTGCCAGACTGATCTTTTTCACTCCCCGCCATGCCAGATAATACGCCAGTGCCACGGAAGCCAGGATTGCCAGCATGAACAATAAAATCGGAACATACGGCGCTTCCGCCAGAAATACTCCAACCTCCATATAGCTTGCTTTCAGCATAAATCCGATCGCGATGACCACAATCGGAAGGCCGATCAGGATCGGGCGCCCGGCGATGACAAGCGCTTCCGTACAGAACATCTTTTTCAGTTCTTTCGGTGTCAGCCCTACCGACATGTACCTGGCAAATTCCCGTCTCCTTTGACGTACAAATCCCAAAGTGTTAGAGAACACACTGCCAATGCCGATGATCGCAAGCAGAACACAAAAGCTTCCAAAGATAGCCATCATTCCCTGGATCTGCCTGTTATTTAATTCATACTTCTGAATACGGTTTTCCTGTTCTATGGTATATTTCCCTCCGACAAGCTGCGCGATCTTATCCTGTATCGTATTTAATTCTTCCAAAGTGACATCGTCTCTGCCGCGGACGCAGATGTAACTGTCCTCCTCCATTCCCCCGATCTGTGCCTTGATTTTTTTCCATAAGGACACAGGGATAAAATGCACCAGCTCATAATAATCGAGCGTTGCGTATTCTTCTCTTAACACAGGAACTTCCTGCGTATAAGCCAGGACAGGAACTTCCGCCGCCGTTTCCTGATTATCGCCGGAGGGCTCCTCCTCATTCCCGGAATACCTCAAAACGCTCACCGCATTTTCGCCGACGCCAGGCGTCCTGATATAAGGCATGAAAACGGGATGCCGGAAGTCAGGGTTTGTCACATCACGGATCTGGTTTAAGATGACTGCTCCGTTAAGCTGCGGCGTAATGCCGATCTGTTCACAATAAGCGGCAAAACTCTGATCATCCATAATAACAACCGGGGCATTTACAAGCCATCCGCCGTCCATCTGCGACACATAATTTGCAGGCGCCCCGGAAAAGCCGCCAAAGGACTTCATATCTTCGCTTATTTCTTCTTCCGCAATCATTCTTTTCGCGGAAGCCTTCTGATACACAATCGCGCTTTTAATCCCGTCAAGCGCCTGGACAGCCGTTGTTTCTTCAAAATTGTCCACATCGGTATCTTTCACGGTAGTCATGATGTCCCATACGTCCTGATAACGCTCGAAATAGGTTTCCCTTGTGCTGATCTGGGACAGGGAGAAGAAACACTGCATAAGCGCGAACGCAAGGAAGGAAACTATGAGTGACAGGGAAGCTGTCCGCAGCGCTTTCTTTTGTGCTTTCAGTGCGCAGCCAGCCAATTCCCCTTCTATCCCGAACAGGAATGAAAGCAAACGGGAGCTTTTTTTACACTTTAATTGTAATTCACCAGTATTTTTTATTGCTTCGAGAGGCGTCAGCCTGCTTAAGCGCCGGGCAGGAAGCCATGCGGAAATCCATATTGTTATAACCGTTACAAGCAATGTCACCACCAGAACCAGCGGATGATAACCAAAGACCAATGGATGCCGCCCCGGAACATCGCTGCCGATATAGGTGTCTGCCAGATACAGCAGTCCCGCGCTGCCCGCAATACCGAGCAGGTTTCCGATGAGTATCGGCCCCGCACAGAGAACAGCCGCTTCCTGCAGAAGACATGCCCGGATTTGTTTTGGCGCAGCCCCAATACTGGAGAAAATGCCAAACTGATGAATTCTTGCGTTCATGGTTACCGCAAAAGAATTATGGATAATGATAATCAGCGAGAAAGATGCTGCCAGCGTAATCAGAATAAACAGCGGGAACAACAGTCTTGGGGCGGTATCGCTGGAATCGCGGATCAAATACATGGCAAGAAGCTCATAGTTATAAACAATCCGTTCCTGCGGGATACCGAGCTGCTCCGCAATATGGGGCGTATCTGAAAAAACAGCTTTCTTATCGCTAAAATAAATATCGGTTGTCGGTTCTGTTCCTTTCAGTCCTTTTTCATTTACCACAGCATTCTCTACATTGGCAAAATTTTTAATTGTTTCCAGATCCTCTGAACTGAGTTCACCAATGATACGGCTGTGCCAGCCGCCTTCCTCTAATTCGATCCGTTCTGCCTCATATTTCCAGGCGTTATAAAACAGGCCACACAGCAGAGATAAGAGCAGGGCGGAAATAAATGCCGCAATCATAACGGACAAACCGGCGGTGCGGTTGTTTTTAATATAACTTGATGAATAATCTTTCCACATTTCCATTACTTCCTTTCTGGTTTCGCCATGCCTGCTTCCGCAGCCATGCCATTTCGTCGGAAGGCATCTTAAAAATGCTTCGCATTTGCCTTCCTCCTCTCATCACGGATGATATGCCCGTCTTCAACTGTAACGATGCGCTCTGCCTCCATAGCAACCTTTTCATCATGGGTAATCAACAGAATGGTCTGCTCCAGATTGCGGTTGGAAAG
>CANREH010000018.1 GCA_947629585.1 uncultured Lachnospiraceae bacterium
TACACCCGCTGCACCATGGACTCGTAGACGCCGTCCTCTCTTTTAAATATCTTTATGAACTGCTTCGACCTTATGTCATTGGAAAGGGGCCACAGGCGCCGGCCTGAGCCACCGGAAAGAAGTATGATGTTCATAACGTATCCCTACTGCTACGCTTCTCCTTATTGTTCTCTTTTAGGATTTACCTATTTTTTCAGCCATCCACGCCTGTTTCTAATACATCTGCTGGCGGGGATACCACCATGTCTTCCTGTGCGCATCGGCAGTGTTGCATAACCGCACCGCTTCCATGTCCTCTTCTGTCAGTTCAAAATCCAGGGCCATATTTTCTGCCAGATGCCGGATATTCTTAGAAAAACATACCGGAGTATTGCCCAACTGTATGTTCCACTTCAGTGCCACCTGCGCCCACGAAACGCCATATTTATCCGCGATCATCTGAAGCACCGTTTTTACTTTCTCCTCTGTAATAGTTAAAGGCCCCCAGCTCTGCACGGAAATACCCCTCTTTTTGCAGAACTCCGCAAGGCCTCTCTGCTGGAACTGGGGATTGATCTCCAGCTGGTTTATTTCAGGCATAATGCTGCAGCTTTCAGTGATCTGGAGGATATGCCTTTCAAGGAAGTTTGAAACGCCGATGTGCCTTACCCTTCCATCTTCAACCAAGCGTTCCATTTCCTTCCACACGGAAATATTCCTTTCCGTGTATTCCAGCTCCGAATATCTTGGGACTGGCTGGTGGATCAGGTACGCGTCCACATAGTCCAGTCCCAGGTTCTGCAGGCTTTCCTCAAACTGACTGCGGACGCTTTTTCCGTCATACGGCATGACCGGATAAAACTTTGTCTGGATGAAAAGCTGTTCCCTTGGAAAACCTGCATCCAGAAGCAGCTTCAGGGCGCACCCTACAATCTTCTCTGTGCCATATGAATAGGCTGTATCAATGAAACGATACCCCATCAAAACAGCCTGAATCAGAAGCGCTGCCATTTCTTCCGGCCGGTCCTTATCTAATTCACCAGTCCCTACTGCGATACCCCCCCACAAAGACAAGGCTCTTCTAAATAATACTTAACTACCCTTTCAAACCCTTTCTTAGCGCTATATAACTGTTTCCAGCCTAACTCAGAAAGTTTATGATTGGACAGTTTGGGATATTTCGTTCCGTTACTTTTTCCAAATATGTAGTTTTCATCTGCTTTCTTTTCCAAAACTGTAGATTGAATACTATTATCAGCGTTTACCATCCACTTAATGATATCATCCATGCTTACGAGTTCGTCAGCACCCGCATTATATGCCTCCCCATCCTTGCCTTCCAATAAGACCAATAATATTGCGGAAACCATATCAGCAATATATGTATATTGGATCACAGAATCTGGATCCTTATAAATCTCGATATCCTCATTCTGTAATATCTGCTTTATAACACGGGGAATGATTCTCGTATCTCTCTGCAGGTCAAATGTCGGACCATATGTATGGCAGATACGGATAAAGGACGCCGGCACTTCATATTGTCTCCAAAAAGCAAAACACATCTGCTCCGCAAGTCTTTTAGACTCAATGTAACACGATCTATTCCAAAGCGGGTCGACTATCCCATAACTGTTTTCTGTCACAACATTATCACCCGTCGAAACTTCGCCATAAACAGAACCTGCGCTAAACAAAAGGAACTTCCTAATTCCTTTTTTCTTCGCGTGCTGGAGAAGATACCATGTTCCCAATACATTAGGACTGATAACATCTACCGGGGTTTCTTCAAATGGCTTGCTGCTTGCCGGACTTGCAGCATGCATGATATAGTCAAAACGGATATCCGGTATATCGTTATCCTCAAAATCAAAATTGACGAGATGAATATACTCACTGTCAAGATACTGCCCGAACTTTTTCCGGGCCCGCTCCAAATTCCTGCATTGTAAATATAGCTGTATGTTATAATCCTTCGCGATATACGAAAGAAATTCTGATAAATAAGATGCAATCATTCCATTTGCACCGGTTATCAAGACTGTACTATTTTTTAATCCTTCAAATTTATCATCATATACCGACAATAAATTTTCATAATCTTCCGAAATAATCCTGTTCATCCCTTTCATTCCTCTCTTCCTAAAAGTTAGTACATATCCCTGCGTTTATACAACCATATATCCCAGTGGTCATCACTGCTGTTGATTCCCTGAAGTCTTTTCATGTCCTCCTCTTCCAAATGAAAATCACTGGACTCCATGCTTTCCCTCATCCAGTTTTCATTCTCTGCGCTTGTTATGGGAATAACATCATTTTGGACTGACCATGAAATGCATATCTGTGCCGGTGTCTTTCCATATTTTTCCGCAAGCTCGTTAATTAACGGATGATTTAACATCTTTCCCCTGTTAAGGGGCGACCACCCCTCAATCACAATTCCCCGTTCTCCACACCATTCCCTTAGCCCCTTCTGTTGAAAAGATGGATGGATCTCCAGCTGGTTTATGGCCGGGAAGAAGGCACTGTTTCTTTCTTCCTCCAGAAAATCGATATGACGCTCACAAAAGTTCGATACCCCCAAATACCGTATCTTCCCCTGTTCTTTTAATTCTTTAAATGCCCTCCACACTTCTTTATTTTCCATACGGTATGTATTCTCGCTATACTGCGGTATCGGCTTATGAATCAGATACGCATCAATATAATCCAAGCCCAGCTGCTCAAGACTCTTTTTGAACTGCTTATACGCATCCTCATAACCATACGGCGATACAGGATAGTACTTTGTCTGGATGAACAATTCCTCCCGCTTTATCATCCCCGTATCCATACAATGATGTATCGCCTTGCCGAGTAAATGCTCATTATGGTAATCGGCTGCCGTGTCAAACAAACGGTATCCCAGCCGGACGGCTGTTTGGATCGTATCTTCCATGGAATCAGCATTCAGCCCGAATGTTCCAAAACCGATCTTCGGCCTACCCCCCCACTTCGTAATTAATGACATCACCATGCCCTCCTGAATTGTCTATATATTTGCCAGGATTCCACCGTCAACCGGTATTACCGTTCCTGTCATATATCTGGAAGCATCTGAGGCCAGCAGAAGTGCGACTCCCCGAAGATCCTCAGGCAAGCCGATCCGCCCCATAACGGTCCGGCTGTTAAAATACCGGCATCCTGCACTCTGCGGATTTGTCAGCTCTGTATAGATATACCCCGGCGCAATGGCGTTCACTGTGATATTATACGGTCCCAATTCAACAGCCATCGCCTTCGTCATGCTGTTCAGCGCGCCCTTGGATGCCGCATAGCTGACCTGGTTTTTCAGCCCCATAATACCGGTTATACTGGATATATTGATTATCTTCCCGTATCTTTGGTCTTTCATTACTCTGGCACATTCCCGGCTAAGGATATAAGCACTTGTCAGATTAGTGCCCATGACATTATCCCACTGCTGTCTGGTATGGGTGCTGATATCCTCAGATTTGGCTGTTGTCCCGGCATTATTGACCAATATATCTATCCTTCCGAAATGGCTGACTATCTCATTAACAGCCGTTACCAATGCCTCCTCATCTGTCACGTCACAGACTACCGGCATTATATCCACCGAATAATCACGCGTCAGCTGATCCGCCAAGGCATTGAGCCTTTCCTTTCTGCGTGCAAGGATTGCCACATTACAGCCGCAGGCCGCAAACAATGAAGCAATTTCTTTCCCTATCCCTGAAGAAGCCCCGGAGATTACCGCGCACTTCCCCCTGATATCAAACAAACCGTCAATCATGCGGGCACTCTCCTTTTAATACTTTTCTCACTGCCCCAATGATTTTCACGGAATCCGGCGTCCTGTTCTGCTGCGCCGGGTTAAAGCACTTCACGTGGTCTTCGCTCGACAGGGCATAAACTTTTTTGCCAGGTGCCTTAACCATAAGCTGGTAAGCGATATCCCTTGCGGCCCCGCATATGGGGAACCCATTGTCGATCACGATTCCGGCTTTGGCTTTATTTATTGCATCTGTTAACCGCCCCACATCCAGCGGTTTTAACTTCATGATATGGACCGTGGAGACCTTGAGCCCCTCCTCACGGAGTTTCTCTGCCGCCAGGAGCATCTGCGTTCTCGCATCAGATATACCGTACAAAACAATATCGGCATTATCCTCTATATGGTCATGCAGTTCCTCCTTCATCTGATACGCGCTCCTGTGTTCGCTCACGAACATCGGGATGTCATCGTTCATGAAGTCGTTCCATGTCTCCCGGTATTCTCCCGGGGTCATGGGGGCGTATACCTTTAATCCCGGAAAATACATCGGGATATTATGGAGCATAATCGAATGGACCGGGCCCGCCGCATCCGTACCGATGCATCTGACAAACACCGGTACCCCCTGATGGTGCAGTTCTTTACTGATTGCCGCGTAATGGATAATCTGGTTGCAGTTCAATGTGAAGAAATCCTGAAAACGGAGCACAAAGATGGGTCTCCTGCCCGCAAGGGCTGCGCCGACCGCAAAACCGGCACCTGCCACATCGGTCATCGGAAGCTCCACTATGTTTCTGCAGTCCGGTACCGAACCATTCACCCAGCCGACTGCCGTCACACACTGACCAAAAAGAAGTCCGTTATGATTCTCCAGATGATCCCTCGTGATCTCCTGTATTGTCTGTGCCAATGTCAGTTGTTCCATAACAGATCCATCTCCTCTCTTGCATCGTCCTCAATCTGCATAACTTCCTTTTCCAACCCTTTCCTTATCAGCTGTTCCCGCACAATCTCATTCCGTTTCCATTCCCTTTCCCCGTCAATCCCGATACCGGAATGCCACCTTTCGCGGCATACCCTTACGTTTACAAGCAGCGGCGCCTTCCTGTCCCAGTTTCTAAAAATCTCATACAGGGTCCAGGGAC
Source organism: uncultured Lachnospiraceae bacterium (assembly GCA_947629585.1). Taxonomy (GTDB): domain Bacteria; phylum Bacillota; class Clostridia; order Lachnospirales; family Lachnospiraceae; genus MGBC100174. The sequence goes on from CANREH010000018.1 coordinate 4,903, forward strand.
AGTCAGAAAGATCCCTGCTTTCCATTCCGAAACCGGAAGCCACCTGCGCCAGATCCCAGCTTCTCCTTTCAGCAACCTTGGTGAGAATTGAAAGGTCATTATCCATACACACGAATAGGATTGGGAGCTGTTTTGTTACCGCATAGCCCAATGACTCCAGAACATAGTCTTCTTCTGCTGAACCATCACCGAATACACAGAACACACATTCTCCGCTTGCTAAAGATGCCCCTACAGCCTGCGGCACATTCTCTCCGATCAGCCCATGATGCCCGATCAGCCTGATTCCGTCTTCCATATATCTTAAGCAGCTGGAACCGGCCCGGCCTCCGGAAAATCCTGACTCCAGTCCCAGCAGTTCATCCCTGAACTTTCCCAGGTCGGCACCAAGGGAAAGGTATATATCGTGCGCACGATGCTGGGTAAACACCATTTCCCCATGGATAAATTCAGTTAAGGCCGCCGCAACCGCTTCCTGTCCCAGCGTCAGATAGACAGGCGCAATAACCCTTTTCTCTTCCACTGCTTTGATGACCTGGTATTCCATTTCCCTGGATCGGACGATTTTTCCGTATATTCTCAATGCTGTATCATCTGCTATACATGATAACGCGTTCTCTTCCGTATGATAACTGCTTGTCCGTTTCTCTTCCATTACCGCCTGATCTCTCCCTTCTGTAGTTTTTCCGCGATTTCTACTATCTTGTCCTCCTGGCCGGCAACTACCTTCTGCCGTCCCAACTCCATAAAAATATCGCGCGGGTCGACCTTGAACTCACGCGATGCATTTATGACATGTACTTTAAATGCCGAGAAAACACCAGCCATCCCGCTTACAATCGATATGTCATCCAGGCCGGATAACGGCGGATTCATAAGAGGTGCAACAATTTCCTTGCTCACATCAAACAATTGATACAGATTAAGTCCCAGATCATACTGCTCTTTTTGGAGCAGGGCCGCAACCGCCTCTATCGGACAGTTGCCAGCGCCGGCTCCCAGGCCTCTCAGGGTTCCGTCAATTATTGTCGCTCCCTCCTGTACAGCTATGTAAGTGTTGGCGACCGCAAGGCCCAGATTATTATGTGCATGGAAACCGACCTCGATATCCAACGCCTCGACAAGCGAACAGACCGTGCTTTTCACCAGCTCCGGAGTCGATGCCCCCGCGCTGTCCATTAAGATCACCCCATCGGCGCCATACGACTGCATCTTTTTTGCTTCCTCCAGAACCCGGTCCGTCGTCGCGAGATGATACATCATCAGGATCCCGTATGCTGTCTTATCCATGAATTTGACATATTCAATATGCTGACGGGTGGTATCCGCCTCGGTACAGTGGCATCCAATTTTGAATAGATCCACGCCTATATCCAGGGCCGGATCGATATCATCCTTAATCGTCCCAAACCCGGGGATCAGGTATGCGCCCAGTTTCGTGCTCCTTAATGACTTTCTGGCCGTTCCTAACAAGTCTTCATCTGTTTCGAGGGCTAGTCCGACCTGCAGCGACGAAGCGCCCAATCCATTGCCATGTCCCACTATGACAGCCTCCACCCCCGAGCCATCCATGCCGCGGCAATATTTCTCAACCGTATCCGTACTTATCTGCTGCTTCAGCGCATGATTGCCATCCCTCAATGTGGCGTCGATAAACTTTATTCCGCTCATTCCATTCTCCCCATCTTTTCCATTGCATATTTCTCAGCGATCCGTACAGCCGCACAGGTGATGATATCCAGATTGCCTGCATACTGCGGAAGGAAATCACCCGAACCGGTAACCTCAATGCTTGTCGTAACCCGCCCATTCTCCAATACCGGTCCCAGGATTACCCTGTATCCCGGGACATATTTCCTGATCTCCTGCTCCATCTCGCCCACTGCCTGCCGGATTTTTCCCATATCAGGATTATTGATAATCGCATATATCGTGTTTCTCATGGTTATGGGCGGTTCTGCGGGATTCAGCACGATGATTGCTTTTGCTCTTTTAATTCCGCCCACTTCTATTAATGCGTCCTTTGTCGTCTGCGTAAATTCATCGATATTGTCCCTCGTTCCTTTTCCTGCCGATTTGGATGCAATCGTCGCAACGACCTCCAGATATTCAACCTGAGCAACCCTCGATATTGCATATGCCAGGGGGACAGTCGCCTGCCCTCCGCATGTAACCAGATTTACATTGTCCTGATCCAGTGCTTCCGATAAATTGACCACAGGAACACAGAACTTGCCGACATGTGCCGGCGTCATATCCAATGTAAATTTACCAAGCTCCTTCAATATCGGTGCATGATACAAGTGGGATTTCGCCGATGTCGCATCAAACACAATGTCACAGCAGCCCGGATTATTCTGAATATATCTGATCGATTCTGACGTTGTCGCTATCCCCATCCTTCTCGCAAGCTGGATCCCTTTCGAGTCAGGATTCCATCCGGCAAATATTTCACACTTAAGGACTTTCGATCTCCTGATTTTCATCAGCAGATCCGTTCCGATATTGCCGGTTCCAATGATCCCTACTTTAACTTTATCCATGATCTCTCCTACGTCAGATTTGTGCCTGTTTTAAACGTTCTTCTTTTGCTAAATCCCTGTCATGTTTTGACATGATCGAAATCACCTTCTCATATGACGCTCTACCCGGATTCCAATGGAGCTTTTCTCTGGCCTTTGAAGGATCCCCCAGAAGACTCTCCACATCCGTCGGCCTGTATAAAGAGGGATTTACACAGATCATCATCCTGCCGGATTCCATATCATATGCCTTCTCGTTTATTCCTTCCCCTTCAAACCTCAGTCTGATCCCATTCTCCTTGAAAGCCCGCTTGGCAAAATCCCTCACGCTATGCTGGATACCCGTTGCAATAATGTAATCATCAGGGACATCCTGCTGGAGGGTCAGCCACATACATTCCACAAAGTCTTTCGCATATCCCCAGTCGCGCAGCGCATCCATATTTCCCAGTTCCAAATGGTCCTGCAGGCCCTCGGCAATTCGTCCCGCAGCCAGCGTGATCTTCCGGGTAACAAAATTTTCGCCCCTGCGCTCAGACTCATGGTTGTACATGATTCCATTACAGACAAACATCCCATAAGCCTCCCTGTACTCTCTCGCCATCCAGTATCCGTATTGCTTTGCTATGGCATAAGGACTATAGGGATGGAATACGGTGTCCTCACTCTGCGGAAATGTTTCCACTTTTCCGAACATATCGGATGCGGATGCCTGGAATACCTTTGTTTTCTTTTCGATCCCCAATGTCCGGAGGGCTTCGAGAATGCGAACAACGCCCAGGGCATTAACCTCCCCAGAATATTCAGGAACGCCAAACGACATATCCACATGCGACTGTGCCGCCAGGTTATATATTTCTTCCGGCAGGGACTTACTGATTGTCCTTATAATAGAACTGGAATCTGTCATATCGCCATCCAACAGTTCAAGGTTCTCCCTGTTCATCAGATGACGTATCCGTTCCAGATTTGAAACAGAATTTCTCCGGACCATTCCATACACGCGGTATCCTTTTTCCAATAATAATTCCGCAAGGAACGACCCGTCCTGACCGGTAATTCCGGTAATCAGAGCATTTTTCATAAACCATGTCCCCCTCCAACATTTATCAGATTAAAAAATGAAATCCTCTACTTTATCTCCAGATACCATTTATAGAGATTCTGCAATCCCTCTTCCAGACGGATTTTAGGTGACCACCCTATTCCATGGATCCTGCTGCTGTCGCAAAACCGCCGCATCATGCCGTCAGGCTTGGTCGGATCGGTTACAATATCTCCTTCAAAGCCTGTTATGCGTTTGATCATCTGTGAAAGCTCCATGATCGAAACTTCCTCGCCCGTACCGACATTGATCGGCTCTGCCGATGAATAATTCTCAAGAAGGAAGATGCAGGCTGACGCGATATCCCGGTTGTTAATGAACTCCCTCTTCGCAGTCCCGGTTCCCCAAAGCACGACTTCTTTTTGCCCTTCCTCCTTTGCCTTATGATACTTCATTAGAAGGGCCGGTATCACATGGCTGTGCTCCGGGTCGAAGCTGTCGCCTATCCCATAGGCGTTTGCCGGTATGGCCGAGATAAACATCCTGCCGTATTCCCGGTTTATATAGCTGCAGAGACGGCTCCCGCAAACTTTCGCAAGCGCATACCCCTCGTTCGTGACTTCCGGCAGGCCTGTCAGAAGGTATTCCTCCTTCATCGGCTGCGGGCATTCTTTCGGGTACATACAGGCGCTGCCAAGGAAAAGGAATTTTTTCACCCCGCTTTTGAATGCTGCCCAGATCAGGTTCTGCTGGATCTGCATGTTCACATACATAAACTCCGCGGGGCGCTCGCTGTTCGCCTTGATCCCCCCAACCAGCGCAGCCGCGTCTATGACATACTCCGGCTTTTCCTCCGCAAAAAAGCGTTCCACGTCCGCCTGCCTGCAGAGATCGAGTTCACCGTGCGTTCTGGTGATAATATTTGTATAACCCTGCCGTCCAAGTTCCCTCACAATCGCTGAACCGACCATCCCGCGATGGCCGGCAACATAGATTTTTGAATCTTTATCCATAAGTTCATCCCTTCCGCTCACAGACAATCAGCATTCAAAATTTCCGTTACAGTCTCAGGCCGAGGCATTCTCCTGAAATACTTCAAGCAGCACTGAGATCTCGCGGTCCAGTTCCTCTTTGCAAAGCCCATGGTGGCAGCCGATATAGAATCCGTTGTTGTCGATATATTCCGCGTTCGGATAATCCTTTTCGATATCCCCGAAGATCTCCTTATATATAGGCTGGTTCAGAAGCGGCAGCATCGGTCTTGTCTCGATATTCCTTGACTCCAGATACCTCACGACCTCATTTTTGCTCCAGGGGCTTTCCGGCCTGACCAGGATCGGGAACATCATGTATGTATGCTCGATATTTTCTGGGTGTCTCGGAAGCTGGATATACTTCTCGACCGGCTCCAGGCCTTTGATAAGATAATCCGCGTTCCTGTGCCTGGCACCCATGATCTCGTCCACCCGTTCAAGCTGCCCGAGCCCCAGAGCCCCCTCCAATTCTCCCACCCGGTAACTGTAGCCGAGCCGGACAAAGGTGAACCGCCTGTCCATGTCGGTTTTCAGCCGCTTTGGACATACCTGGTTGCCGTCGGACGCAACGCACCGTTCACAGGTGCAGGCCCTGCCATGGGCGACAAGGGAACGCAGGATCTCCGCGAGCTCCGTATCGTTCGTACACATGACGCCCCCGACGCCTGTCGTCAGCGTATGCGCCACGTAGGTGCTGCAGGCCATGATGTCGCTGAAGCTGCCGACAGTCCTGCCGTTGATCTTCGCGAAATGTGCCTCGGCACAGTCCTCGATGATCCTGAGCCCGTACTTCCTGGCGATCCCGCTGATCCTGTCCATCTCACAGGGCATGCCGAAACAGTGGACAGGGATGATACATTTCGTCTTTTTCGTGATGTGTTTTTCTATCTCATTGGGATCCATGTTGTAGGAACGGATATCAACATCCACGAAAACGGGTTTGAGCCCAGCGTGCAATACCGCGTTTGACGTCGCGATGAACGTGATCGCCGGGACAAGTACCTCAGCGTCGTCTTCCCATCCATACTTTTCCTTAAGCGCCAGTATGGCAAGGTGCAGGGCACTGGTTCCGCTGTTGCACATGACGCCAAATTTATGGCCGTGCATCTGTGCAAACATCTTCTCAAACTTCGCAACGTATTTTCCCTGGGAAAGCCGCTGGCTGTCCAGGGCGTCCAGGACATACTTTTTTTCTATGTCCGTGACCGAAGCATAACCGACTCCGATCTTATCCATAAATGATCGCCCGCCTTTCGAGTTATTGAGTTATTGTGTTGCCAATGGTACTGCCCCAAAAACGGCCGCCCATCGCGGCCTGCATTTCTTTATCAAAAAAAGCACACAAAAAGGAGCCATCCTGTCCGGTGACTCCTGTAACCAGTGTAATCCTCATGCTATTATTTTGTCTGGATCTTCAGAGTGAAATCCCCCCAAAAACTTACTGCAGATATCCTCTATAGCTTCTATAATTCTCTACGCCTTCATATACCGCTTCAAAGCCTCGTAAAAATTCTCCCTCGTTCCTGCCATAATCACGACAATGATCTTGCCGCCTGCATATTCTACTGTATATGCCAGTTCATAATTGGTCTTATTGTAATAGATGTCATATCCGTATATCCCCTGAAGGTCGCCCGTTTTTTCCTCTCCTACCGTATGATCCTTCAGGATCCGGTCTATGGCCTCCTGATAAAGGGCCTTCAGCCGTTTGTCCTTTATCTTCTTAAGGTACTTTGCCGCAGGCGGGAGAAAACGTACTTCTGCCATACTTACTCCCCCTCGCCGAAGACATCCTCATACGACGCGTAATCCGTCTCAGACGCAGCGGCCCGCGCTGCCTCATCAAGCATCGCCTCCACCGCCGGACGCACTTTGCGCTGTTCCTCCTTAAAACGCTCCAGTAATTCCTTTCCATCATATCCCTGCGCGATCAGTTCCTCAAGGATCTGCTCAGCAAACTCTCCTCCCGCAGTCCTGTGGACCGGGCGCAGCACCAGTTCATCCCCACGGACAATACACTCTGCCTCCGTATCAAAACCCAGAGATTTATAATACTTCTGCGGGATTGTAATCTGCCGTTTCGCAGAAATACTGACTCTTTTTCTCTCCATAGAAACATGATCCTTCATCGCCACTGCCGGCATCTTAACGTTCCCCCTTAATTATACACAAAAGCAGAAAAATAATTCCTTTTAATGCCCCTGCCGAGTTTCCTGGTTTCTTTGTTTCTTGGTATATTATAGAACATTATGCCGGCAATGTCAACCCTGACCGAATGTCACTTTTTCACTCATTTTTCGCTAAACTACGCATCATTTTTTCATCTGCATTCCCTCGCCGCCTGATCCATATCATGCTCCACCATAATCCTCACCAGTTCCTCAAATGGCGTCTTTGTCGGGTTCCATCCCAGCTCCCTTTTTGCCTTACCTGGATCTCCCCACAGGTTAACGACATCTGTCGGGCGGTAAAACTCAGGGGACACCTCGATCACGGTCTTTCCTGTTGCCTTATCAATACCGACCTCCTGCTCTCCTGTCCCCTTAAACTCCAGTTCGATCCCTGCATACCGGAATGCCAATTCACAGAATTCCCGGACTGTATGCTGCTCCCCAGTAGCTACCACGTAATCGTCCGGTTTCTCCTGCTGGAGCATCAGCCACATGCACTCCACATAGTCCTTCGCATAGCCCCAGTCACGTTTCGCAGACAGGTTGCCCAGCAGCAGTTTCTCCTGCTTCCCCTGCGCGATCCGGGCCGCAGCCAGCGTGATCTTCCGGGTAACAAAAGTCTCTCCTCTGCGCTCTGATTCATGATTAAAGAGGATCCCAGAGCAGCAGTACATCCCATATGCCTCCCGGTACTCCTTTACGATCCAGTAGCCGTATTGCTTCGCCACCGCGTATGGGCTGTAGGGATGGAAAGGCGTCTTCTCCGACTGGGGAACTTCTTCCACCTTTCCATACAGCTCCGAAGTGGACGCCTGGTAAATCCGGCAGCTGTCTGCCAGACCGCAGATACGCACTGCTTCCAGAATCCTCAGTACCCCGGTTGCCACGACATCGGCCGTGTATTCCGGAACCTCGAAGGACACCTGAACATGGCTCTGGGCAGCTAAGTTGTAAATCTCGTTCGGGCGGACTTTACCGATAACCGATACAAGGCTTATGGAATCACTCAAGTCACCGTAGTACAAAAGGAAACGAGGATTCCCCTCCAAATGCGCAATTCTTGGCCGAAACTCAACTGAGGAACGGCGGATAATGCCGTGTACCTCATATCCTTTTTCCAGTAAAAACTCAGACAAAAAGGAGCCATCCTGGCCGGTGACTCCTGTAATCAGTGCAGTTTTCATTTGCTTTATCTTCCTCCGTTATGTAGTGCTATCAAGATGGGCTTTAATTAAATTCCCCTATGGCACCTTACTTTTTGCTCTTTAACTTATCTCCCACCATATTGAACAGTCTTATAAAGTAATTGCATAAATCCTTAAAATGCGGATTTCTGAAATAGATCAGGATATTTATTACTGCAGGGACGATCGCCCAGACCAACGCCCTCAGCAGAAACCCCAGGGCTGTAACTGGCATCTCCCTGGTAAGCTGGTATACTACCAGGCTCTCTGCCAGTACTACGCCAAACAGCAGCAGGTGTTTGGTCAGATATTTCCTTACTGATTTTCCAAAATAATGTCCCACTACAAACCGTATCCGGCCATAGGCAATCGGAAGGAAGGCAAAGAACGTCCCTATCTGTACGCCGAGCACCCCAAGTCTATATGCCAATGTAACTGAAATAACCACGTTCAATACAGCAGAAACCATCATGCAATTTCTATCCTGCCGATAGTCTCCGAAGACGCTGCGGTATTTATATACAATTTCCCATACGGCACCTAGATAGATCGTCAGTGAATAGACAATTACAAAGCTGTCAGAAAGCAGATATTCCGCACTTCCAAGCCAGATCCGGATTGCCGACTGAAAAAATGTAAGGAACCCAAGGCTTATATAGCTTGCAAAGAAAAAACTGAAAACATCAAACATCTCAAACTGTTTCCACAGTTCATCCTTATTGCGGTCGCTATAAACAATGTTTCCTATCGTTGCCTGAACCGGATTCAGCAAGCGGTAAAAAAATACATTCAGTACCCCCTTCTGGAGAATATAATAATTTCCGTATAGTGCAACATATCGGATTCCGCAAATAGCAGATATCACTATGTTATCCGTACCGCTATAGACCGCATAAGCAATCTTATGTACCAGGAAATTCCTGACATCCGGAATCATGTTGCGCTTACGGATGTCTTCCATTGTGACCGTATATTTCTCTTTCAGGTATGGGTAGTCCCTGTTCGTCTTGCACAGGATTATGAAATTAGCAATAAGCGATGTGGACAACTGTATGGCAAGATACAGCAGATAATTTCTGAAAACAGCCAGCATAAACAGCTGCACAACCTGAACTGCTATATTAGTGAACAGGTCAATCTCAACTGTTTTATATTCTTTTTGATCTGCCGCGTAAATCGTACGTCTATAGGAAAGGAAGTATCCTGCTATTGTACTCGAAAGCTGCAGGAAATAAACGATATAAAGATAACGTATATCTTTACCCGCGTCCTTGACAATATAAGGTACAAACACGCAAGTCGCCAAGCCAAGGACCGTAACCACTGCCGCAATAATCCTGTAAACCCATTTGTACAGATACATGAGTTTACCGATCTCCTGCTTATTATCCGTAACCAGCTCCCGGTATAAGTGAAATGAGATAATCCCGCCAATTCCCAGTTCTGCAACGGATAAAATGGAAAATACATTGCCGAATACACTCTGATAGCCCAGGTATTCGATATCCAGAAACATAACGAATACACGGCGATTGACAAACTGCAGGAGCAGTGTCAGTATTTGACCGATGACAGAGATTATGCTGTTTTTCAGAGTTTTGGCTGAGTTCATGATTTGCTTCTTAGTTCACCCCTTATACAATATATCTATGTGGTTTTTTCATTAATTCCATTATTCAAAATCACAACTTTTTTAAACTTTCGTCCAATAGCAGCATTTATATACTGTGCCGCGATAGACACTTGGGATAACCCGCAAACCAGGGAATCACAGTTGGCAAGTGTGTATATATCACGCAAAACTTCCAGTCCTAATTTGTAATGATGTAGCGGCCTTTCACTGATTGATTCATGCGCTCCGGAATGATTCCCACTGCGAAGCGTATCTTCGGTTCTTAACTTCTGCAAGATATTCCTGGAGAGTAACCCCTATTGGATGATGATTTAACCCCAGATTAAAGTCAGTATCCTGACATGAACAACAAGTATGTCCTCTTGATCTAAACTATTCATCTTACGATCTTAAATCCGTTTTTATTATTCGTATTTCTTTTAAAATCGCTTTAACTATTCATTCAAATCCTATGTTTCTCTTCTGATGTCTTTTATATTCTGTACTATACTGTAAGTTTCCCATATATAAAACCATCCCTTTTACATGATCCCAATATGCACTCATATCGTCTGTTCGTCCAAATCTTTTCCTAAATCATACTGTTTTAAGGGTTCTGAGGAAAGTTATGCTTGTTTTTTCGCCAGTACTTTCTTCTCTGTTTAAAAAGCACTTGCGCCTCTGGTCCATTTTCTTTATTCACTCCGTGGTCAATAATAACAACTTCACCAAACTTTTTACCTATAGCAAGATTCACATATCGTGCAGCAAAGGATACTTGTGATAAACCGCAGACTAATGAATCACAATTTGCCAACGTATAAATATCACGCAATAGTTCCAGCCCCAATTTATAGCGATGCAACGGGCGATCACTGAAAGTATCTTGTGCTCCATTGTGGTTATCACTTCGAAATGCATCCGTGTAAAATAACAACCTGTCTTTAAATTCATTGCGGAAAGCTTCCAAGACATTGGCATCATCTGTAGCAAGAAAAATTTTATCATATTTGTCCTGAGTGTCTGCACTTCGTACAACTGTCACAAATTCTTCCACAGTAATTGGCTTGGGAAGATTCACCTCGAGACGCAAATAGTCCGTACCACGCACATGTACACCTAATACTTTCCCATATTTTAAAATGTTATTCACATTCTTATCTACATATTCTCTTGTTCTTTCATTGAGATAGATATGCTTTTTATATATACTTGCTAATAATTCAATCTCATCTTGAGATACCGAGTACGGAGTCTGATCGTTCATAAAAAATCTTCCATTACGACCAGCTTCAATTACGTTTCTGCATTCTTTGATCAAACGATAATCAACATTGGAAACCGGCTCAAAGTAATACTCATATGCATTATCCGTTACTGCATCCATGCCGTGATCATAGTATGTTGAAAAATTGCCCCAATAAATTACCGGAGTAAGATGAAAATGATCCGAAAAATACAGCAATTCCAACAGCCTGCGTAACGCCGCACAAAAACCTATACCTGTTGTCATACATGTATTTTCCCACCAATATGGAATGTAATAAATAATTTGATCTGGATATTTCGTCCCATTGTGATTAATGATGAGCAAAGCATATTCGCTGTCACCCCTATAATAGCAGTTTATCAACTTAATTAACTTTGTATCATTGAGATTCCTTATGGTCTTTTCCAGCGCATAAAGCTTGTCATTATTGTTAATCAGTTTCCTGATTTTCCTTCTTATATACATACATGGTCTCCTTATTCCTCAATAAAACTTTGCAGTTCTTTCGGCGTTTCCAGCACATACATCTTTTCGGCAGCCACGATATTGATCGTCACAACCAGACCTTTCTGTATCATATAGTTGTAAAGTGGAGTGATATTTTTAGATGAGTCCAAAATCTAAATTAAGTAATATCTGTCGCATCTTTGAATAGAATCCTCCTGTGTCTCTCACAGAATGCTTTTTATCTGCCAACTCGCCAAAGCAAATCACATAAACGGTTTTATCTGGATATTTCGGTTCTCCTCTGCTCAATAAAGGTTAGTATATAACCTTGCAAGCCATCATAATAACCCCGTATAAGCTTAATGAAATTCAGATTATTCAGACTTTTAATGCAGCGTGTAATTATATACATTTTGTCATGGCTTTTAACATAGTATTTAATCTTTTCACATTCTACTCCTATTCCTAGAAGCATGTCCCTCACTGTTCTCAAGTGCTATATTTATTGAAAATTATAACTAAACTTTCGTATCGCTAGCTTCTTCTTGAACGCACTCAAATCTATCTTCATACACCAGTGTACCAGCATAAAGAGACAACCAGTTGGCAAAGTCCCAGTTATAACACAAACACCGTTTCGTACTATCATCCCTGTACCACGTTCTTTGTGCGGCGGATTCATCCCAACGATTATACTTGAACCAAAATCCACCAACTTCTCCAAGGGATAATGTGATAAACTGTTTTTTCAGAATCTCCCAGTAGGTTTTTACTGTACATTCTGGCTCCGTTCCAGTTTCCATTCGTTTAATATAATTCCTGACAATGTTCGGTTCTGCGCCAAGCCTTTCTTCTGTTCTTTTCTTCCATGACGGGCAAGTCTGCTGCAGGATTCGATTGACTGTTTCTCTGGGCCAGTCTACTGAATCAAGATCATAATTCCAATAAGCAAGCATATCGTCTATGTTTCCAAAGCAATACCTATCGTCTAACCAATAGGCCCGAAACATACTGTCCCATCCACCCCCCCACAAACAATGCGGCAGTTTTGATACTTAATGCTTTCATCCACAGAAAATCTCATACACAAATTCACCAGATATTCCATAAGCCCAATTCGCATAAAACGATAATCACATCTGGTTTTAAATACATATTCCTTTCCTAGCTGCTGAGCCTTTCGGATTCCTGCCATTGTACTTACAATTTGATAATTCAGATTCAGCATACCTGAATGTTCCGGCAGATCATTAAGCACAACATGACAATTCTCCAATTTCTTCAGACGATCAATGATTTCCTGCGATTCGCTCTTCCAGGTAGACACGATCACAGCTACTCCCGGATAAAGCTTGCCATAGATCTTAACGGTCTCTACGGTAAAGTCGTCCTTGCTGACCAATGGTCCCTGCATAACAATCGCTGTTTTCTGCCGCAGCTCTGTCTCCTCTTCCACAGATACAACCTGTGAAACATACTTCGGTCTACTGTAAACGGAGCAAAACGTATCACCATGCCGCTCATACTCCTTTGCGGACTGCAGCATATATTGGAACAACAGCCTGTCCTTACAGGGCAAACATCCTATCAAGCGCAATGGCAGCACCATTATAAACTTAATGCATCGCTTTGCTATGTTTATCATTATAACACTCCTTAATTACTTTCAACTGTCAGTCAGACAAAGAGTCTTTCTGTCTGCTCTGCAGATATTTACCCTGCTCTTTCTGAAGCATATCAAGAAGTTTTGTCGTCACAGCTTCCCCTGTAAAATGTTCATGCGCAAACTGATAGCCGGCGCGGGCAATGCGTTCCAGTTCTTCCGTATGCTCCTGATAATACGCAATTTTGTTTTTCAGATCCTCCAGGCTCCCGTCATATCCTATATAGTGCTCCCCTTCCACCATTCCATATGCAGCATAATCATACCTGCTACATCCGATATATGCACAGCCGCAGGCCATGCTTTCCACAAATCCAATCCCAGGAACCCCTATGATCTCCTCACCGCAAATGGCCATTTTATACTGGTTAAACTTGTCCACCATATCAAACGAAAAATAGCTTTTCTGCTGCCCAATATGTTTCTTATTCCAGATTATTTTTCGAAGCTTTGTTATAAACTTATCATCTTTATTTACTGTTTTCGGTGTTACTCCCTCGCTATAATCACTCATTACACTGTCATAGTAATTAACCAGTTGGGGAGCCGCATCACGGATCATTTTTCTGATTGGCTGCAGGCACGGATCCCCATATTCAGCCAAGAATTCTTTATCCCTCCGATATGTAATTGTCCCAACTGCAATCGCTTTGTTCTGCCGCTCCTTAAATGGCTTCCTACACTGAAATCGTTCTTCAGCAACAAATGGAATGACAAAAATCGGTACATTCAAGTTTTTGTAATAATGGTGGAACATTGTTCCTGTCTTGCTCAAATCAGCTTCGTTGTAGAGGCACTGAATATTTGCCTTTTCTAATTTTTCTGCTGAGTCACTGCCACAGGTTGTATGCAATAAACAGCCAACCTTAAATGCGACTACTTTAGCCATACATGAAAATTGGCTTCTGTCTCCGTCACTATATAAAATAACCATATCATCCGGATGAATATCCTTAAGACGGTACAATGTTTTAATTTTCTTAGTGGGGATTCCATCCTTTTTCAAAATTATTCTGGCTTCAAACAATCTTAACGGATACAATATATGATCAATTATATCAAGAAACCGATACTTGTATCTTCCACCTTTACTTATATAATTACATACCTGTATATCTCTCCTAAGAAATCCATCCAAAAGATATCTATGCTTTTTCCCAACAGAAATTTTAAAAATATACTTTTCTAAAACCTTAATCATCTTTGCATTATCCTGCAAATTCACAAACACGATTCTCATTTTGCATTCCTCCTGCATTTTTCCGCTCGCTATATAACTTAACAAGTTATGTTCATCCCCTCTAAGAACACATACACCAACCACAATTTCTCATAATTGATCACAAAAATCTCATTAAGATTATTACATAGTGTTCTCCATTTTATCTGCTATATATGAAAAGATGGTTCATTTCAATGAGTTCAAAAGTTCTTCTTGGAAAATGACTTTTCCATTTTCGTCATGCTTCATGATGTTTACATATTTGAACCCACATTCAATTGCCTTATTTACCGCAAAATCAAATCCTCTGGATAGCAGCTCTTTTTGGTGCGCATCCGAATTGATCATGATTCTTCCGCCAAATTCATTTAAGTGCTTCAGGAGAAATGTATTTGGATATAACTCTTTTCTTCTTCTCCGGTTATACGCGCCGCAGTTTACCTCAAATATTACATCCTCTTTGCAGAGATTCTCCATTGCCTCCAGCGCAGGCAGATAATAGCTTTTTGCACTTTCATCCAGACAATACAGCTCATCGTTAAACCGCACGATTAGGTCAAAATGTCCTATAATATCACAGTGCATCCTGTCAAAGGATTTTCCTACCAGATCATAGTAGGCCCGGCTCATCGAGAAGTAATCATCATGAAAATATCTATGGCAGATGGATACAAACTGCTCCTTAGTCAAGTCAATTGCCAATGGCTGTTCCGATGGAATATTCAAAAAATGCGTTGAGCCTATCGTATATTCGGCGTTTTTTGCGCACGCGGGGTCATACATATTATCAAGCTCAATTCCGGCTATTATATCTATGACCCCATTATACTTCTGTCTCAATCGGCGGATTTCCGCAAAATATTCCTCCAAAACCATATGGCAGTTAAAATCCATATGGCCTGAAAAGCCGATCTGACCGAATCCCAAGGCGATAGCCGATCTGACCATCTCTTCCGGTGTATCCCTTCCGTCACAAAAGGTCGTGTGCGTGTGAAAATTTGCTTTTAACATACTGGCTGTTCTATAATCAAATTGCTCCCTGAACTGCCTCAGAAATAAATGTTCAAAAACCGTTCAAGGCACCACATCTGCCATTTCTGGTTGCCTGTGAATTCAGACATATCCAAATCGTCCCTGAACTCAGGCCGGGTCGGGCCTTTATAATCTTTAAAATAGTAATCGACCGGTCTTGGCATAGGGACCTTCTCCGGGATCTCAAATTCCGGATAACACATTTTGAATAACTCTCTTATCAGGTATTTTGACTCGCCGTTACGAACTCTTCGCAGATCAAGCGGTTCCGCCATTTTGACCATACCAGATGGGTCATAATACGGCGTGTACTTCATTCCGGCTGTTATAAACGCATTGCAAAACACGCCATTTGACTCATGGGCAAACACTTCATCCATAAATCTCATATAATCTATCTTACCGTTTGGCAGCTTATATGGTGCAAAAATGTGATCCATCGACACAGGTTCCTTCAGCACCTTAACCGGATCCAGAAATGTCAAGAATTTGATCCATTCATCGTAGTCCCAGTCTCTGGAGAGCATCTTATCCATGCCGCCAAAAACGAGATCGCTTCCATCTGCCACAACCATCATTTCTACGCCATCTTGCTGAGCCTGTAAAGCCGCTTCCATGACCTGCGGTTCAATCGGATGCACGGGAGCACCTTTCTTCGCCATCAGTATATCAACATTTCGCTCACATACATCCCAGTTAACATCAACATAATGCAAATTGAGCTTGTATTTTTCCGCAAACTGTTCCGCCCTACGCATATCGTCACTTCTAAACGCGCCGCCGATAAAACGGAAGGTGTATGCGTCTGTTCCTGGTTTCATAAAAGCCGCAAGGCAGGCTGAATCCATACCACCAGACAGCATCACGCCAAGCTTCACATCGTTTTCCTTCTCCTCAAACAGCTTCTTATACGCCCTTGCAATATCCTCCGCTGTAGTGACAGCTATTTTTTGGTCATCGGGGTAAGAGATATCCTTTGCGTGGTGTATCCCTTCGGCAAATTCCATATCGTCCTTAACGATGCACCTGAAGGTAAGATAAGAGCTCATGCAATAATTCTTGTCAACCATTTTTACTATCCTCCTGTATAAAAATTTTTTTCATTACATCATATACCGTTCTCATTTGCTCTCTTGTCCCGATCGTTATACGGATGCAATCAAGAAGCGAAGCGCTTTGAGTTAGTTGCCTGATGTAGATATTTTTCTCTCTGAGCTGGTAATAGATTTTACTTTTTGTCTCTATATCTCTGCATTTAAGCAGCACAAAATTGGATTTGCTTGGATATGCAGATAAATTTTCTGATATCTCGCCCTGCGAGATCAAGCGAATAAACAATTCTCTCGCCGCTTTCACTTCCTGTACATAATCCAGCATATAATCGACATGCTTCAGTGCTTCTGTCACTGCCACCTGGGTGATCGTCGGTATGTTTTTAGGGTTTCTGATTCTGTTGATCGCTTCGATATTATCTTCTGAAGCCACAAGATAACCGAACCTCAAATTGGCTAAAGCAAACGCTTTGGACATGGTGTGCGAAATAAGTACATTTTCATATGTCATAGCAAGAGCGTTAGACGATACCCCAGAAAACTCAGCATATGCTTCATCGACCACAAATAACGTATTCGGGAAACCGTGTACCAGTTCCTCTACCTGTCCGAACGACAGGCAATATCCCACCGGATTATTAGGATTACAAATGTACGCCATCCGGGGCTTTTCCCGCATGAGGTCGTCTTTGAGCCTGTCGAAGCTGAACTGGAGTTCTGGGCCAATGTCCGAGTAAACGATCCTGGCCCCGTTTCCTTCAATGGAAGATCGGAAATTGTCATACGATGGCCAGAGGAGCAGGACTTTATCTCCTTGCTTGATATACAGCTTCCCTATATACTCATGCAAAGCATCCGAACTGGCAAAATACTGTATGTTTCCGGCAGGGACCCCGGAATACTGAGACAGCAGTTCTAAAAGCTCTTTATTATGGGTCAAAGGATAAAGATGGAAAAAATCCTCATTTGCTACCAGCGCCTTTACAGCAGATTTCACCTCCGGCGCTGGTCCAATTGTCGATTCATTCCAGTCCAGTTTAAGTGATTTTTCCCTTTCCGCAGGTTTAACAGACCAGATTTCCTGCGGGACAGGTTTATACGGCCGTAGGTTCAGAATAAAATCATTTACAAATCGTCCGCGGTCAAATCGCTGCCCACTCATTTCAGTTCCTCCAGATTATGTACTCTCACAGAATCCAGTGCCCTGCGGATCTGTGTGGAAGATGTACCCTGCGTATAAGGGAAATACACAATCTTAATCCCTTCACTGGCAAACTGCCGTTCAAACTCCTGCCATTTTTCAGTGCCGTACCAATCATCCCCAACGAACATGATCTTTGCCCCCAGCTTCTTGCAGGCCGTCAACTTGTCCATATCATATTGGGGAACCGCAGCATCCACATATTTGCAGCTTCGAACAATTTCGATGCGGTCTTCGAATGGAATCATCGCCCGTTTGCCCTTGTAAGAAACAAGTTCATCAACTGTTACGCCGACAATGAGCTTGTCGCACATTCCCTTCGCATTTTTAAATAAATTCAAATGGCCTATATGAAATAGGTCATAGACACCTGTGGTATAGCCAATAATCAAAAGAATTTCTCCCCTTTCCTAAAACGTTTTTGATATTCCGAATAAGGAGTATCCATATGAAACAGATCATATACGCTAGCTGTATATCCAATTCCACGCATCGTACCTTCCACATTTTATATGCGTAAAGAGGGTTCTTCTCCGAAAGTTGGTGATTCTTCTCTCTTTTCTAGTATTTATTTGACACCCCAAACTTTTTGATAGAACCGCATTAATTTTTTTCATGATTTTTCTTCTACTTTGCTTAAGTTCTTCATTTCAAATCTATTTTCCCCTCTGAAATTAGTTTTGCATAATATGAATAAGGTTTTTCCATATCACTAATACAAATATCATGCAATTTTCCTCGTTCATTTTCCGGTGGTAACTGCATATAATCTCCAAAATGTGTTGTTAAATAATCATGGTACCTTCGAGGTATTCGTATTGAAATGTTCTCAAATGGAACTGAAATTGTGTCAGTAAAAAAAGTCGATTCAAATGACATGTCATAATTATACTTTTTGGCTATGAGGCGATCAGCACCATTCCAGATTGCTGTTTCAGTCATCGAAATATCGTATTTACTCAAAAACGAGAATAAAGCATCCGTAAAAAAATTGTATCTAAAAAATTTCTTTAAAATACTCCCATACAATTCCTTAATTAATCCACGGGGGCTTTCGATTTTAGCTTTTGGATAACGCCGTCGTGTATTTGATGCCATTAAAAAAATATAATATACATACCATATCTTTCTGCAAAAATGATTATCCGGTCGACCATCCAAAGGAAAAACATCCACCCAAGCCCCTGTAAACCTGTCTGGAAAACCAATAACTGTTTTTTCAATCATAGTTGTTCTTATATCATGGAACTTTGTGAATAATAGTAAATCTGATTCAGATGTATCATAGTCCAGTTTTTTTAAATGTTCTGGAAGTTGCTTATATAAATCCCTACGAAGAATTTCGTATTCCTTTCTGGGCATCACAATATCTATATCGTCGTCCCAAGGTATAAATCCTTTATGTCTGACAGCACCTAAACATGTCCCCCCTATTGCACAGTAATGTAAGTCGTTAACCTCGATTACCTTTATCACTTCTTTTAATACACCGAGTTCTTTTTCTTGTACTTGATTCACTGTGCATTTTCCTCCCTCATTCTTTTTAGAAACTCTACCTGTATTCTCGGCATATAAGTAATGTTTAACCAAGCTTATTTCGCAGCCCTTTTAATCCAAACAATATTTTGGAAGGCAAATACCCTGCATATATGCCTAAACTTACAAGTTTGAACCGAAAACTTGCCTTCCAACATTTGTTCGCTTCCCTTAAATGCGACAAAGCTTTCTCTCTCGCAATTTTAAAATACTTTCTCCTGTCTGCTTCATTGCAGTAATTAAAAACCCTCGATAGAAAATCTTTCGTTTCTATTATGTACCTGTAACTCGCTGCATTTTTATATACAGAATAGTTCTTACACATAAAATCATACAGTTCATCAAGGGCCCAAAAGACATCTAATTGTCTCTCATTGATTCCACTATGAGTGATACTTTCTTCCCGTTGAACCCAAATATATATCTGTTTATCACTGAAGGCAACTTCCCTACATTCACCTATCAGTTTATACATCGTTGCTATATCTTCATATAGCCTCCCAACAGGAAACGGGTGGTTTAAGAGCACCTGCTTTTTATACAACCTTGCACAGGGTGTAATAGATATACAACATATTCGTTCCAACGCTCGTCCCGTATCAAATTTTACTTCTATGATTGTTTTTTTCTCAAAAGATATATTTCTTCCTTCAAGGACACTTTTGAGCAAAGCACAGGAAATATCGCAGTCATATTTGTCCATCAAATACCAAAGATATTCCAAATAATCTGCGGTCACATAATCATCTGAATCTATAAAAGAAATCAAATCTCCATTTGCGTGTGCAACGCCATAATTTCTTGCGTCAGACAATCCGCCATTCGACTTATGATAGACAATTATCCTGCTGTCTTTCTCAGCATATTTATCACATATTCTCCCGCTGTTGTCCGTAGATCCATCATCGACAAGGATCACTTCAAAATTGTCATAGGACTGCACAAGCACAGAATCCACACATTTTTCAAGATATTTCTCGACGTTAAATACAGGTATAACTACACTAATCAGCGGGTTCAACTGTCCTTCCTGCATAATTCCTCCATCCTGGCAAACTGCAAGCATGGTTCCTTTATGGAGGGAAGACAAAACTCTTAATCTTTAACGGCTTCTCACATAATCAATAGTTCCCCAACCGACACACATCGGGAGATATCCCATACTTACAATGCCAATTTTTATTTTCGTATTCCTAGTGACATTGCGGTCGGCTAGTACCCCCCCGCAAAAGCAAGTCTCATGATTTCTTTTCGGAACTGTCTAAACAACTTTTTGTCCTCCTTTGAATGCTCTCGTAATAAATCCATAAACTCTAATAACGATATAACAATTTTGCATTTTGCAGCATTTACCGCTCTCGGAAAGCGTTCTTCTACATACAACAGCTGTTCCTGTAAGGCCTTTAACCCATACATATGTTTGTCCTGCCAATGGCTGTGCTGAATGCTTCCTTTTCTTCTGACATAAAAATAACCGATGGAATCAATGAATACGATTCTTCGGCATTCACCCATAATCTTATATGTCGCTCCCAGGTCTTCGTAATAAACTCCAATCGGGTACGGATATTTTTCCACCAGTTCTTTCCTATACAGCTTTGCCCAGGCCGATACTCCGAACAATTTACTGTACAGCATTTCCGTCATCGCTGTTTCTGTATCCATCAATTGGCAGTCATTTTTACTATCTTTATATGTAATAGGCACTTCGCTCTTGTCAGACACACTGTGTGTTTTTATTACCGCCATATCAGCCTGATAATGCTCCATTGCGGTCACCAGCTTTTCAATATAATCCGCCGAAACATAATCATCAGAATCGATAAAGCAGATATATTCCCCCTTGGCGACTTCAACTCCATGATTTCTGGCGGCTGACAATCCCTGGTTGCTTTGATGCACCGTATGGACATACTCATACTCAACAGCATACTGGTCGCACAAATCCCCGCATCCGTCCGTAGAACCATCATCAACCAGCACCACTTCATAATCGGAGTACGTTTGTGCAGCAATAGACTGCATACACCTTGGAAAATAGCCGGCCACATTGTAAACCGGAATAATAACGCTTACTTTTACATCACCCATCTGCACTCATCACTCATCTTTCATATCCGTTTTTATCAAACAATCATTCTAAAACAATCTACTACACCATTAATTATTAGTCTTTTTCTTATAGGGAGCCTCTGAAATTTAAGTGGTAAAAATTTGCAATGCCCTTCTTAGTTTATACAAACAGTCTTCCATAACTTCTTTTTGTGCAATTGTAATTCTAAGGTGCTGTTCTTCATGGCTTTCAAAAATTCTGATTAAATATCCATTTTCCTCCATATACTTTTTTATAGACGCTACATCATGATTTTCCAAAGCAATATATATAAAATTAGCATCTGATTTAAAAGCTCTTATCCCAGCAATCTTATTCAGTTCTACCCTGAACCATTCTCTGACATCTACAATTTCTTTTGTTATCTCTTTGTAATACTCATCATCAGAAAGTGCAGCTATCGCCATCCTTTTGGTTATATGAGAAAGCCTGTGTAATGGCAAATCCAACCATAAGGTATGCATTGCATTTTCACTGCATATCCCATAGCCTATCCTCATATTAGCCAATGCATAGTATTTTGAGAATGTTCTCGAAAAAATAATATTATCATATGTCGAAATCATATATTGGACATCGATGTCATAATCACAGAAGCCATAATATGCTTCATCTACCAATACCATAGTCCCCGGATTGTTTCTAACAATTTCTTCAAGTGCATCAGCAGAAATCTTATTGCCAGTTGGCATCGCAGGTGATGTTATGACAATAATCTTGGGATTAAACTGCTTTGCTTTATCCATAATATCTTTTATATTATGAATACATTTATCATTACCTTCAATAATATCATAACAAATTGTCTGTCCAAATTTATAACCAATTATGCTCGAATAGTAACTCCATCCTGGCGATGGAATCAACACTGTATCACCTTTTTCAAGCATAATGCTAAATAACGACTTAATGGATTCCGCAGATCCATTATGCAAGAATAGATTCCTACGGCTGATTTTCAGTTTCTTCTCCAACGCGATCAATAAATCATCATCTTCAGTGGAATCATATAAATATAAGTCCTCCAGGGTTGTTTTATATAGTACTTCCAAACACCTTGGCGTTGGACCAAATAAGTTTTCATTATAATGCAGTCTGCCCGTTACCCAATCTGTTGGCACACCGGCATATCGGGAAATATCGTTATATCGTTCGAATAAACTTTTTGTCATTATTTCATTATAAAAATCATGAAATCTGTTATCAAATTCTGCAAATTCTCTTAATGTATCAAATTCTTTTATTTCATCATCATCATAAACTTTATATGTAGTAGATGGAAGATCAGCCATGTGCACGATATGAAATGTATCAATCAACATACCTTTCACATCGTCATGATCATATTCCTGGCTTAAGAGTTCAATAAATTTCCTTGAGAATGCTCTGTTAAAATAGACTGCCCCCATCGTATAATAACATTTTTCTCCACCACGGTGAATCTTATTAATATAGCCATTCTCAATTTCCGTCAAACAAAATTCATCCATGTACTCATCTGTGTATTTGCATGTATAATAAGAATTAAAAACATATGGTTCAAAAATATTGTTTGCGAAATAATTATCTGCGCAACATATATAAGAATTTGACAAATAGTCTCTCGCCGCATAAATTGACGAAGTATTATTTCTTGTCCTATATTCCGGATTCTCCACAATGGTAACATTATATTTATCTTTTAAATATTCAAATTGTTCCTTCAAATACCCTACAACAAGAACAATATTTTCTATCCCTACTTCTTTCAGCTGCTTTATCTCCCGTTCCAACAGAACTTCACCTTTAACCCGGAAAAGACCTTTGGGAATTATTTTAGAAAGCGGTAAGCAACGGCTTGATAAGCCTGCTGCCATAATAACCGCATTATCTACTTTGTAAGGTGCAATTTCTTCTATTCCCTTATCCGTAATCTGAGCATTCTCATCTATTAGGCCCATACTGATTGCATTTTCATATTCCTTTTTGCATGCTTCATCTGTCGCTAACGCATCTCTCGCTATTTTTTTTAAATCAAATGGTGTCTTTTTATAAGAGCATAATAATAATTCAAATAATATTCTATTCATCTTTATTTTTCTCCTCGTATTTTTCTCATCCTTTATCTGAAAAAGATACATACATATGGCAATGAATCCCCTTGGTCATTCACGATTGCGTAATATGCAAAATAAAAAACATACCAAGCAATGTAATATAAATATAATAGCCCCCTTTTCCGCTTATCCGTTACCTTGGATATGACCAATGGAACAAATATAACCTGGGCAATCTGTGCGAATCTGGCAGTCCTTGTATACCATGTATTAAGCAACCCCATCATCCTGAACGGTACTTCCATGATACATATCCGAAAATATATTTTAGTATCTTCCTGTCCGAAAATCTCTTTTCTACAGAGAAAAAGCAGCGGCAGAAAAACCGGAACAACGTGCAATAACCATTTCCATCCACCATCCATCGTTCCGCTTGCCGAATACCTGATGGTAGAAAAATACCGTTCAAAGACGGGTAATTTTTCAGCAATCAGAAGTAAATATCTACTCGCTAATGGAAAAAGTACAATCAAGCAAAATAACGCTATATTCCTTACGCTGTTAACCTGTTTATATCTATATTTCTTTAAAAAAATCAGTGCCAGACAAAATAGTGCTGACTTATGAAACAACGCACCTGCTAATACACATACTACAAATTTCCATGTTTTATCCTTTGCTAACGCGTTATACCCCAAAAGAAGAAAGCATAATGCAACTGCAAACCTCGTCGCATTCAGCGAGTATATGAACTGAGTTGACAAAAAAACAAACAGCGCATATGGGATTGCTATTCTTCTGGAATAATCCTTAACAGCAAGCAGAAATAAAGAAAAGTACAATATTCCCATTCCCCATAACAATGCCCTATAACTTGGGAATATTCGATTAAGAATATAATACGCAGGTTCGACATAGAAGACATCTATGTCTCGACGGTGAAATGTCCAGTACTCTCCAATACTTGCTCCATGAACCGTATTATAGATTCTTTCATAATTGAAGTAATCTGCACCAATCCCATACCGCAGTCCATACATTGCAATAACAGGAAATATAAAAACACATCCTATCATGCAGTATATCGCCGCTCCTAGGGATGCTTTTTCAACTGAGATTCCCCTTATTCGGGTTCCAATAATAACCTTTTGATAAAAAGATGCCATGAACACACACACGGCAAAAACAGCAAGGTATACAGATACATCCATAATCATAGGTTAATTCTCCCTACAATATATTTAATTTCAAACAACTTAAGTATCAATTAATCCAACAACCTTCTCACATGCCTGCCCCGTTTCATAACTTCCTGAATCAATATGGTGCTGTTTCACACTTTCTATATATGATTTCTCTTCGAAATGGAGTATATTATCCCTCATCTCATTATTGTCATGAGCAATCGGATATGGCCACTCCGAAACAGGCATATAAAATCCCCTCTCTTTCTCATATTTCTCTATATCAGGGGCATATAAGAACACCGGACGGTACGTAAACGAATAATCCCACATCAGAGACGAATAGTCAGTAATGATGGCATCTGCGCAGCATAAAAGTTCCTGCATATCCGGATAGGATGTGCAATTGATTACGTTCATATCGCCTATATCGATATCAGAAAGCTTTGGGTGCAGTCTTATTCCACACACCCATTCGCATCCATACTTTTGATTCAGGACGGACAGAAGCATATCCACATCAAGATCAATATAATTGGAAATCATTTTACTTGTCGACTGGTCGCTGCTTGAGCGGAATGTCGGCGCGTATAATATGAACTTTTTCCCTTCAGGTATTGAGAGCATCTTGCGTACCTTTTTTACAATATCCTGATGCTCGCAAAAAAGTACGTCATTCCGCGGTAAGCCGGCAGGAATGCATCTTTCCGCCTCAAACCCCATTGACTTTGCCTCAATCTCGGTAAAATAGCGGCAAGATGACAAAATGTAATCTGTGTTATCGCAGTTCATTTTGACTTCTTTTCTATACCAACAATTGTCATAGACATCCAAACTTGTTTTCTTATAAGGGCCTCCACCATGCCAGGTACTAATAATCTTTTGATTTCTTCTTTTAGGAAGATAAGAAACCCCACCAGAATTAGTTATAATGGTACCACTAGTCAAAATTTCTTTGAAATACCTCATGGTATTAGGCCTGACTATCACATCATCTACAGGACCATCATATCCATTCCTTATAGCAAATACCCTCTTTAGCCCTTTTTCATTATGAATCCTTAAATATTTGTCAATATATTTAAGACTGTCCCCATATGTATAAGATAAATCATTAAGCAGGAAAACTTTTTTCTTATCAACTGGGAATAACCAGAAGACATGGAGAACAGCCTTTATTGTTCTTTTCTTTAAATATTTAATTATTTCCAAATTAAGCATGTTGATATCAACCGCACATTATTATAACGATAAACCGAATCGTTCTTTTATGCGTTTACTCCTTACAAAATCTTAGCAGCAATCCTTTCTGCCACTTCGCTCCAATCTTTTTGTCTACCAGAGACACTGACAGCCAACCTAAAAACACTGTTGATAAGACAGCTACCAGAAAAACTATTATAAACTCGGTTGCTGTCGTTATGTTTTCAATCCACATATGACGGATAACATTTATGACCACCATATGATACAGATAAAACGCATAGGAGTAATCTATCTTAAACCTGTGCCTGCCAAAATGGTATCCAATCGCAAAAACAGCACAGATTAACAACAATGTCGTAACAATGTTGTATCTTGGCCCTTGAAACACTCCTGTCCATTTTTCCGGTATAAAAGACCATACAAAATATATCAATACAATAACTCCCGTATGTTCTTCAAGAAAAGTTACTATACTGTCGCGAAAATAATATGTCATCATACCAAACAGAAAAATATATAAAAAAGGAATGATGGATACGATAAGTAATTTATACAGTATCTCAGGATACATCATTTTATGTTTTTCTAATAAAAGACTTAGCAGCGCTACCCCCCCCGATTGTCAAAAACCATGTTTTCATAGATTTGTTCTTTAATACTTTTACGAGCCAGACAGCCAGGATATAAAACTGAATATCTACAGTTATTGTCCAAAGTACTCCATTGGGGACGCCTACTCCATATCCTCTCAGCCATCCTCCGGTAAAAAACTGGCAAACAGTAAATTGAGTAACAATGTAAATTAAAAATTCTTTAAGCGAAGGTTTGACTGCATAAATAGCCAAAATAATCATGGTATTTAAGATAATACATACCCACATGGCCGGATATATCCTAACAAATCTCCGTATCCAGAATTCCCTTGGGGAGTAGCGTTCCAAAGACCTAGCAACTAGAAATCCACTTAATACAAAAAAAACAGGTACGCCTCGTATAAAATACCCAATATAGTCAGCTACAACGGAATTTATGGAAAAATGAGTAATAAAGTGTCCCCAGAACACTGTAAAGGCACATACTAATCTGATGATATCAAAAGCATTATCATCAACATTCAAATTCTTTTCATTTGACTTTAAGTTCATCTATTTCCTCCATACCATCCGGTTCACAATCCCCGTATAGCTCTGAATCAGCTTCACCACTTTTGTACTCACATTCCCATCCGCATAATCGGGAACAACCTCCCCCACATCTCCATTTCCCGCCATGGAAACTGTCAGTTCTACCGCCTGCAGCACCTGGTCTGTGGTAATACTCCCGATTACGAATGCACCTTTATCCAGCGCTTCCGGCCGTTCCGTGCTTGTCCGCACCGACACTGCCGGGAATCTATAGTATGCTGCTTCCTCTGGCAGTGTTCCACTGTCCGATACCACGCAGAAGGCGTTCTTCTGCAAATGATTGTAATCGAAGAATCCAAATGGTTTCAATGAACGTACATTCTCATGGAAGCGGAATCCCCTTTTCTGAATGAATGCCGCACTTCTCGGATGGGTGCTGTAGATAACCGGCATGCCATACACATCCGCCATGGTGTTGACTGCCTCCATCAGTTCAAAAAAATTCCCTTCATTATCGATATTTTCTTCCCTGTGAGCGGACAGAAGGATATATTTCCCTTTCTCCAAACCCAGCTGTTCCAGAACAGTACTTCCATCGATCGCCGCTTCATACTTTCCCAGGACTTCTGCCATAGGAGAGCCGACCACATAAGTCCTCTCTCTTGGCACTCCCGCAGCATTCAGGTATCTCCTGGCATGTTCTGTATAACACAGGTTCACGTCACTTGTGACGTCAACGATCCTCCGATTAATCTCCTCTGGCAGGTTCTCATCAAAGCACCGGTTTCCCGCCTCCATATGGAAAACCGGTATCTTCAACCGTTTAGCAGAAATCACCGACAGACAGGAATTGGTATCGCCCAACACGATCAACGCATCCGGCTGAACCTCTTGCATTAAACGATATGATTTCGCTAGCACATTCCCCATGGTCTCGCCTAGGTCAGCCCCAACGACCCCCAGATAATAGTCCGGCTCCCGTAGCTCCAGATCCCGGAAGAAAACCTCATTCAGGGTATAATCATAATTCTGACCTGTATGTACAAGGACATGGTCAAAATACTTATCACATTTCTTTATGATCTCTGACATCTTGATGATCTCCGGACGGGTGCCCACGATGGTCATCAGCTTCAGCCTGCCTGTTTTCTCCATCTGCCTGCTCCTTATAAGTCGTAATGGGGATACATATCCCTGTGATCCCGCATCCAGTTCCCAAGTTCATACACCATCTTCTCGTAGTCTGGGATTCGGTACGGAAAGCCCTCAAATTTCGTCCTTTTCAGAGACTTATCAGCGGCAAATGCATCATCCGGTACGACCTCTATCTGTTCTTTTCTGATATACTGATTGAATAGGCAAATCAGTTCATATTTACTAATAGATCTGTCCGGAACCATGTTATAAAGACCGCTCACCCTCTGTTTCGCTGCCTCTTCCATGGTCTTTGCCAGCTGCAAGGTCGTTTGGCCAGTCCAGATGGCCCTCCGATACCCTTTTACCGGCCCCTTCTGCTGCAGAAACCAGTTCAGGAGACCGATTCCACCCGGATTAATATCCGGACCGACAATAGAATTCCTGAGTGTCACATCCTTGCTGTTCTCCAGTTCTCCCAACGCCTTGGAACGGTCATAAAATGTCCTTCCGTCTTTCAGATCACCCTCCGCATAACTGCCCCGGTCCCCCGAAAAGACGCAGTCCGTACTCATGTGAATGACCTGTGTATCCAGATCCTCTGTCACCTTTTCCAAAAGATGTGGCAGGTAAGCGTTCAGGCCCACAGCAGCCGCCTTGTCCTCCTCTGCGGCGCGATTAAGAACACCGATGCTGTTGATAACCGAATCATACTTCCCCACGCGTACCAGTTCTTTTATCTGGCTACCATCCATGGCATCCCCTATCACTGTCTCCAGATATGGAGAGGCAATCCTATCAAATCCGGTCACATCATGTCCCCGCTCCCTCAAATACATTGATATCATATGACCGGCCATTCCCCTGCAGCCAAGCACAAGAAATTTCATGCCGTCATTCCTCCCTTTGCAAGTTCTCCCTGCACATAATCCGTAGTAAGAATCTTCTCTACCACGCCGTCCACATCCAAACGGTTTGTGTTATGGCTGGTGTATGCCTCGTCCGCCATCGTATGTACCTGCCCCTTGATAAAATACTTATCATAGTTTAAATCCCTGCTGTCCGCCGCGATTCTGAAATATTTCCCCATATCCTCGCTGCGCAGACGCTCCTCGCGGGTCATCAGTGTCTCATACAGCTTCTCCCCATGCCGCGTCCCGATAACCTTCACTTCCGTCTCACCGAAGATTTTCTGCACTGCTGTCGCCAGATCACCAATCGTAGATGCGTCCGCCTTCTGAATGAACAGATCTCCAGGCTGGGCATGCTCCATAGCAAAACGAACCAATTCCACTGCTTCATTCAGATTCATAAGAAAACGTGTCATGTTGGGATCCGTGATTGTTATAGGCCGACCGGATTTGATCTGGTCTATAAACAAAGGGATTACAGAACCACGGCTGCACATGACATTCCCGTACCGAGTGCAACAAATCACAGTCCCGCCTCTCTCAGCCGCTACCCTAGCATTGGCCGATATGACATGTTCCATCATCGCCTTGGAAATACCCATAGCATTGATCGGATATGCCGCTTTGTCTGTGGAAAGGCAGACCACCCGCTTCACGCCGCAGTCGATAGCGGCGTGGAGCATGTTGTTGGTACCCTCCACGTTCGTGCGAACCGCTTCCATCGGGAAGAACTCGCAGCTGGGCACCTGCTTTAAGGCGGCAGCATGGAAGATATAATCGACTCCTGGCATGGCGTCATAGAGGGACTGGATGTTCCTGACATCCCCCACATAAAACTTCACTTTATTGGCATAATCCGGATACTGGGCCTGCAACTCATGCCTCATATCATCCTGCTTCTTCTCGTCCCGGGAGAAGATGCGGATCTGACCAATATCTGTAGTCAAAAAATGCTTCAGCACTGTATGGCCGAAGCTTCCCGTTCCCCCTGTGATCATTAGTGTCTTATTCTCAAATACTGACATAGCCTTTCTCTCCTGTCATTTCCACAAATTTATCTTCCAGACGTTTCATAAAGATATCTTTCCTGAAATTATCCATGAAATATCTGCGTCCTGCCTGTCCGCATCCTTTATATTTTACAGAATTTGTAATGAAGCCTTTCATAGCCACAGCCATACCTTTTATGTCGTTTGCCGCCACGCATATCCCACACCCGGATTCTTCTATCACCTTCCGGGCAGAGCCGTCTATCATTCCGATGACTGGTTTCCCCGCGGCCATATATCCCTGGACCTTTGATGGAAGCGTATGCCCGATCGCGTTATCGGCCATGAGGGACACCAGGCACACATCTGCCAGACGGTAGAACTCCGGCATCTCTTCCACTGGGCGCCTGCCATAAGTTTTTACGATATCCTCAAGTTTCTTCTCTTGAATCACTGACCTCAACTTATCCAGGCAGGAACCATCCCCCACAAAATGCACCCGAAATCCTGGAACATCCCGAATCATCTCAACCGCTGATATGAGCGCCGGGAGGTTCTGCGCATACCCCAGATTCCCCATAAACACGAAATCCACCGTATCATCCGCAGGCGTGAAATCCTCTTTCAGATACGACTCATCCGCAAACGCCGGCAGATATTCCAGTCTGTCACGATCCAGCCCATGGGTCTGTGCCAGATAATCCACAAAACTTGATGACTGACAAAACACCCTGTCCGCCGATGCATATACATACCTGCTGACCCGTTTCATGATCCGGAACAGCAGGTTCTTCTCGCTTTTTATGTACACCTTCAGAGACTCCGGCCACTGATCACAGCAATACAGAAGCACTGGAACCTTGTGCTTCTTTGCATACTTTAAGCCAGGCAGCGCCATAAGGATAGGTGAGAGCTGGTAAATGAAGACCAGATCATAATCCTCCTTCAGCTTTCCGGCTTTATGTAGTGATGACAGCGTAAAGCTCATGTAATTGGCTGCCAGCCAGAAAATGCCCTTCCTTCGTCCAATCTCAAAACATCTGAGAACATGGACGCCATTGATCCATTCGTCACGATGTCCTTTTTTATATTCCTCCGGCACGATTCCAAGAGGATAATTCGGCAGTCCCGCCAGCACAGTGACTTCGATCCCATCCGCCGCCAGCTGTTCCGCGATGGGCGTGATCTGAAAATTCTCCGGATAATAATGCTGGCATACGATCAGAACCCTCATCTCTATCTTTGTCCAAAACCTTTCTCTACAACAGTTTTGCTTCCACTAATTGCAAAAACTCCCCGGCCGGATACATTTAAGTATCCGGCCGGGGAATCCCAGTCTCAGCTATATTAATTCATGCACTTTTAATATCTTACACTCTATTTAATCTTCTGGGTTCATCTGCAATCGGGTACAAGATCACCAGCTCCGTCATATTAAAGTAATTCACGTCCGACAGGCTCACCCCATTCAAACTCCTCATACGGTCCCAGTTTTCCGCCAAAATCTCCCGCCCGCTCCTCCAGACTGCGATGTCGTCTCAAATGTGCTGCATTTCCCTCTCCTAATTCCATATCTATCATCTTTTCTAACTCACTCATCGATATCCCACCTTCTTTATCCGCGTTTTTCACCGCATTCTTCAGTTTTATAAACAACTGGTATGCCGCTCGGTATTGGTCTAACCTGTCGACTTCTTCCATCGTAAGTATACCATACTCACCATGACCGTTTCTCGTCAGATATACTCGGTGGTACATATCTACTTCCTTTAGTACTTCAGAATAATTTCTCAGATCGGATATCGGTTTTATATTCGGCATTTATATCACTCCTTTGCCTCTATCATACACGATATCGGTTGCAAATGCAACTATATTCGCATGCGAATTTGCACGCAATAGTTCTGATTTCGGCTTAAATCTGCACTCTCCATGCATCCCACTTATTCTACGGCGCTGCATCTCTCGCCGCACTCTCCTGCGCCATCGCCGCGCTCACCTCATTCTCAAACCCTTCCGTGCTCTCCTTCATGAACAGCACCTTGATCGTCTGCAAAATGATCTCCACATCCAGCAGCACCGAATAATTCTGTATATACATCAGATCCAATTTCAGCTTGTCATACGCCGTCGTATTATATTTCCCATACACCTGAGCATAACCGGTCAGTCCGCCCTTCACCTTCATCCGATACGGAAACTCCGGGATCTCCCTCGTATACAGCTCCACATGCTCCACCCGTTCCGGCCGCGGCCCCACGATGCTCATGTCGCCCTTAAGGATATTCAGAATCTGCGGCAGCTCGTCGATCCGCGTGGCGCGGATAATCCGACCCACCGGCGTGATCCGCGGGTCGCGTTCCGTCGCCGGGATTGAGTATCCTTCCTTCTCCGCGTCCACGATCATGCTGCGGAATTTGCAGATGGAGAAAATCTTTCCGTCCTTCGTGCAGCGATTCTGCCGGAAGAATACCGGTCCGCCGTCATATCCCTTGATCGCGACGGCTGTTATTATTAACACTGGCGACAGGATAATAAGTGCCGCCAGTGACAGCACGATATCCATCAACCGCTTCACGAACCTCTGATCGAAGGTCAGGCCCACATTTCTTGACAACAATAGCGGTGTATCGAACAGATGCAGTTTTTCCGCGCTGCGGAGCAGAATATCAGAGATCTTCGGCGTCGTATAGGTACGCACCGATTTTCCATAACAGTACTTTAAGAGGACGTTTCTTACATGAGAAGGAATGTCGCAGATTACCACTCCCTCGTACAGCTCGATCTTTCGTTCAATTTCTGCAAGTTCCTCCTGGGTTTCTGCAGTTTCGCTGTTCCAGTCCTTATCCGCGCTGATATGTACCGCTTCGCACACCACGAACCGATCATTCCTGGTATTCATTTTCCCCATCAGACTTGCTACCGGATGCTCCCCATATATTAAAAGAACCCGTCTGGGCGGGTAGAGAATCCGATATAATCTTGTACTAATCGTACTCCAGATGCTGATGACTACAAACTGCGCTGCCGTCATCGCCAACAGCGGCCCCACATTCTGAAAATGTTTTGTCAGCAGCGTGATCTGCAGGTAGATCATAAAGTTGGCGCACAGGCCGGCCAGCGTCTGCGAATAGATCATATTTCTTGTTCTTAAATAGCCGACCCGCCAACCGCCATAGATGATATTGAAAATAACCAGCAGAAGACCGTACATCGCAACCATCAGCCAGTGACCGGTACGGTTGTAGGGGACTTCCATATGCTGGTTATAATAGTTCACCCATACATACCCGTAAGCAACCATTTCCAATGACAGGATGACCACGCCAATTAAGAATTTAACGATACGTTTATATTGCTCATACCGATTTTGCTTCTTACAGACAGCGCTCATGCGGCCACCTCCATTCGATAGCCTCCATGGAGCATGACCGCATATGGTGCCGCCAGAGTTCCAGTTGTATCTCTATCCTCTGTTATCTTCTGCTTCCAATACCCCCCCGAAACTCCCACGGGGGTTTTATTTGTCATATCAGGAAGCCTCTCCGGCTCCTTCGTCGCCGTTGTCTGCCCCACGGCAATCCCTTCCGTGCTCTCCGGCATGAACAATATCTTCACCGTCGTAAACATGATCCTCAGATCCTCCACGATACTCGGATGCGCCAGATACATCAGATCCATCTGCAGCTTGTCATACGGTTCCGTATTGTACTTCCCATAGACCTGCGCATACCCGGTCAGCCCTGCCTTCCCCTTTAACCGCAGCGCGAACTCTGGCAACTCCTCCATGTACTGCTTTGCGATCTCCGGCCGCTCCGGCCTCGGACCAACGATCGTCATTGAGCCGCCCAGGATATTAAAAAGCTGTGGAAGTTCGTCAATCCTGCATTTGCGGATGATCCGCCCCACCGGCGTGATCCGGTCGTCGTTATCCCCGGCGGATAGCCGGGCGACGCCGTCCTTTTCCGCGTCCTCGCGCATCGAACGGAACTTCATCACATAGAACTCCTGTCCGTTCTTCGTCAGGCGCTTCTGCTTATAGAATACCGGCCCGCCGTCCGTGGCTTTGATAGCAACCGCTGTAATCACCATGAATGGCGACGCAACAACGAGTGCGCATCCCGCGATCACAATGTCCAGCGCCCTTTTCACAATCAAATATTCTGCCGGCGGGTTCTGCCATTCTACGTTCAGGATCGGCAGATGCAGCATATGTATCTGCTTTGCGCCGCTCATGATCGTGTCGCCGATTCTCGGTATCACATAGATTTCGATGCCTTCCTGAATACACTGCTTCAGGATAATATTTCTTTCATGGCTGTGGATGCCGCTGAGAAAAACAACTTCAATCCCCT
>CANREH010000019.1 GCA_947629585.1 uncultured Lachnospiraceae bacterium
GAAGATAAAAACTCAGCTTTGGAAAATGAAAAGGCTGCTTGGAATGATGAGAGATTACAATTGTTAAAAATAATTAAAGAGCTGGAAAAAAATAATAAATCCTAATCTCTTAGCTTAGGACTACTATTTTAATTAATGGCAGCCCTTTTAACTTCTATAATGTATTCTCCAGTGGAATGTGTTTAACTGCATATTCCACTTTTTTGTGGAAGTTACTGTATTTCCCATAAAAGGAATCCAGGTATTCCAGCGCTTAATCTTTATTCTGTAATAATTAATTCTTTAGATTATCTTGTACTTGCATTTAAGTATGCCATTTGGCAGAATAAGCAATAATTGCTATAAGCTGTTAAAGCTGCCAGTATAACAGCTGGCAGTCCTTTAGTTGATCTATCAAAAAATAGTTGAAATTTCTTCTCGAATAGATTATGATAGGGGCAGGAGGTTTTAGCATGTCCGAAAAAGAAGCAGAAGATTTATCTCAGATGGAAAACCAATTACCAAAAGAAGAACGCTGGGAAAATCTTTCCCTTGCCAATGATTTTATTTTTGTGAAGGCAATGAAAGATCCGGAGATTTGCAAAGAAGTAAGGACAAGGTTGACAGCATAAAAGAAAATAAGGAATGGAGGTTGGAGTATATGACATTAATGATGGAATACCGTGAAAAGTATAATGAGGGCAGGGCTGATGGTGTGGCTCAGGAAAGAGCTGAATGGGAAGAGAAAGAAGCTGCTTGGACATTAGAAAGAACAGCTCTGGAAGATAAGAACTCAGCTTTAGAAAATGAAAAAGCTGCCCTAGAAAATGAGAAGGCTGCTTGGAATGATGAAAAATTACAATTGTTAAAAATAATTAAGGAGCTGGAAAAGGAATCTAAATCCTAATTTCTTAGCTTAGGACTACTATTTTAATTAATGGCAGCCCTTTTTAACTTCTATAATGTATTCTCCAGTGGAATGTGTTTAACTGCATATTCCACTTTTTTGTGGAAGTTATTGTATTTCCCATAATAAGAGGAATCCAAGTATTACAGTGCTTAATCTTTATTCTGAAATAATTAATTCTTTAAATTATCTTGTACTTGCATTTAAATATGCCATTTGGTAGAATGAGCAATAGTTGTTATAAGCTATTAGGGTTGCCGGGATAATGCCCCACAGCCCTCTATGGATTTCAGAAAAATCCTTATAAATACGAAGTTTAGAAACTTTAGATTATAGACCATTACAGATACAGAGAGGAGTGAAGGTAATGGCACATTTTAATTTGTTTAATGAAAATAGTTTTTTAGGAAAGTCTATTCAGGCGGCCAGGCAAAAGATCACAAGCATCACAGCAGACAGTCTGAAGAGAGGTGTGGTCTTCGCAGGCATGATGGCTTTAGGCGTCACCTTTATGGTGACATCCAATACAGCCAGCGCAGCTTCCGGGGTATTAAAGACTACCAAGTATGAGACACAATTAAATACTAATAAGGCAAAAGTAACCCTTAAGCTTAATAAAGCTGGAAAAGTAAAAGTAACAAAGGCTTCTGGTATAGGTACTGTGAAGAAAGTAAATCAGGATGGTAAAAAGGTAACTGTCACTATAAAAGTAAAAAAGACTGGCCAGTGTAATTTAAAGGTAACACAGGGAAGTAAGTCAAGCACAGCAAAGGTAACAATAAAGCTTGCAATGCAGGGAGGTCAAACGAGTACCAATGGAAATGAATCAAAAGCCAATGCAGATCATAATATTTCCAAAACTGTAAGCGTTGGCAGATATCATTTCACACTTGGCGCCTCCGAAGCGGATTTGAATAATCAGCTTAATTCAGAATACGGAAATCCAGTATTTGTTGGACAGGGATGCCATGACTATGAGACTACCTGCTATTATTATCAGAAAAATGGTGAAGAGACCAGCTTTATGCTTGAGTTCTACAATGGGAAACTGGATCGTGTCCTCTTTAGCTCACCGGAATGGAAGAATGGTACATTGAACCAGAATACTGCACTGAAATCTTTAGATTATAGCAGCACATCCTATACCACAGCTGATAAATCAGAGTCTAGCAGTGCCGTTATCTATGAAGAAACAAAGAATGATGTGAAATTTACCATGCACTATGATAATACAAAGGAATGGAAAGATGCTGGTTGGTATTTGTGCGAATTGGAGAGTACCCAGAAACATACTGGCAGCAATTCTCTGCAGGGACAGACAAGGACGATTTCCTTTGATTTATCCAAGTATAACACAGGCGGCACCACGGCAATTAGTAAGAATAAGGTAGTAAATGCTTGCAAGAAAATGGATGCTCTTGCTTTAGAGAAGGGTAGACAGAATGTATATTTGTCAAATATGTACCGTGCTTATCATGGTATGGAACTGTCCAATTATAGTGAAATTGCGTCAGAATATGCTTATATTTCTTCCTATGTGCGTAGTCAGTTAAGCTATAAGGGCCATCTTGAATACTTCACGGGTGATTTCGAGATCGCTGCCGTGAATAGGACGATTGAAACTACAGCTATTAACGAATGGTGGAGTGGCTGGCAGGAAACCTTTTCAGAGAATGCCGGCTACCAGAGCGGAGCAGACGCTGTTTCTGTATTAGTAGGTACTGTCGCTTCTTCTGCGCATTTGGAGAATATACTGCGGGGAAATTTCGCGATGGGTGCCGCTATTATAAATGGATATGATACCGTAGAGACTATGATGGCAGGCAAGATGGACGAAGAAGAAATTAAAGAAGCACAAGAAAAATTATTAGAGAATCAAGATATCGGAATTAATACTGACCAGGTAAGCGCTGCTTTATATATGGATAGTGTTCAATATTTCTCTTATGACTATTTATACCAGATGACTACTATGAGCAAGGCAGAGTGGATTGACTTTGTTGCAGAAAAGCTTGGTGTTGAAGGAGCAGCTGGAGCAGAAGAATATTTAGGAAATAAGTATGATGAATATTACAGTGCTAATTGTGATTATATTTATTATGGCAAAGATAATTTTTATACTACGTATAAAATTCGTTTAGAACAAGATCGTATGACTCAATCTGAACTCGAAGCCACATATATTTATTTCTGCAAAGTAGAATACGATCCAGCCTTCACACAGGCTCTTATGCAGCATTTTGGGTGTAGTGAGAATGAGGTGTATTTGGAGCATTCTGATGTTTTATCTTCTATATGTCAATCTTCTTACACTATTGACGAACTTGCAGCTAAGCTTCATGAAATGTCTAATACTTATGGGGTTAATTCACAATTAATGTTACAAATTTGTATAAAAGCTAATCCTGGATGGAGTACTAATACAATTCAGAGAGTTACAACAGCATTCAACAATTATTAAATTTAATCATTAGTTCATAGCTGACAGTGTAATAGCTGTCAGTCTTTTTATTTTCTATAATTTGTCTCCTCAGTGGAATGTACTTAATTGTATGTTCCACTTTTTGTGGGAGCTTAACATATTTCCCACATTAATGAAGTTTAGAAACCCTGTTTTAGAGAAGGAGGCAGATTAAGTTATGGAAGACAGTAACAGAGAAATTACCGAAGTTTCTAAGTCTTCAAAGAACGAGAATCTGGAGTATGGTATTGGAGAATCTCCACCGGAGAACGGTATCGGGGAATCTCCACCGGAGAACGGTATCGGGGAATCCCCACCGGAGAACGGTATCGGGGAATCCCCACCAGGCCCTACTTTAGATTATGGAGAAAATACAAAATCTCCACCTAAGAAGAAACAAAGACACGGCGTAATTTACAGGCGTCTTGTTGCTTTAGCTTCTTTATTCCTGTGCTTTGCTATGGTCACAGGAATTCTTGTGTACGCAGCAACTCGTGGTGATGGCGGTAGCATCAAAGGTACCTCATTTACACCAAGCAGGGACTGTAACGGTGAAATTATCTACTATCCTATTTTAACAGTTTCACCTTTGAAGCTTTTGAACTATGTCAGTCGTAGTGGTGAAGGCGAGCTGAACATGGCGACCCTTCTGACGAAAGGGAATATTGCGGGAGACAGCGTGCTGCCATATGGAGATGGTAAGAAGCTGGATTTATCTAAAAATCCAGGCTTATATTACGGGAATACTATTATGGGATTTAATGATGGGATGATGGTTATGCCATCTTCTAATTGCTATAATAAATCTCCTAATTCTGATTTACCAAATTGGCTGAACACTAAGAAAATAGCACTGCTTTACTCCAATAAGAGTAATCTGGAAACCTCAGATAAGATCACTAGTCATATAATATATTTTCGTGAATCTGGTGATGCAGGTGGTATTAATAAGAGTGTCAGCGTAGGTGCGAACGATGATAAAGATGTAAATTCTCCTCGCGTGAAACATATTTTTACAAACGCTTTGTATGAGAAAAGCGGTAATAAGTATGATATGGCTACTCTTGCTCCTAAGTTGGCAAAAGATAATGCATGGAAAAAAGTGATTACTGATGGGCGGATTGATAAGTCTTTCGATCTTTGGGAAGCTATTTCCTATGTAGAGTATACCGGTGGCGAGTATGTTCTGGAACCAATGGATAAGATCGTTGATTATCTGTCACCAAACAGTTCTACTTCCTTATGGAATAATATAACAGAGAACGGTTCTTCCGTTGCAAAAATGTCTGAAAAGGAAAAACAGCTTGTGTTCTATCATGAGCTTGATCTTTTGCTTTCTTTATATTCTGTTGCAGCGAATAACAGCTACATGAAGAAAGTTGATAGTAAGTTAACACAAACATGGGCAGATGTTATCCGTCAGTTTTTGGATGGATGGGATGATCCTGCCACATTAAATAAGATTGGCAAAGATACAGTTGTATACGATACTTTAGCTCTTGGCAACGCTTCCACTTATGTGGAT
Source organism: uncultured Lachnospiraceae bacterium (assembly GCA_947629585.1). Taxonomy (GTDB): domain Bacteria; phylum Bacillota; class Clostridia; order Lachnospirales; family Lachnospiraceae; genus MGBC100174. Next base: position 4,873 of record CANREH010000019.1, read on the forward strand.
GAGCCTGGCGGAAGCACAGAAGGAGTATATATGATCCCAACTGGGGATTATATTGATGAAGCTCTTAATCTGGATAGTGGTAAAAAAGTTACCGATCCTGCAACTGCTAACACTTACACGGTAAGCACAGAGAAGAATTCTGCTGATGTAAGTAATAATAAACGTGGTATTTATATGTATAATCTGTGCCGGGCGGCAGTCGCAGCTTCCAATATCAAAAGCTGCCCAGCGGACAAAAATAAAAAATCACTTTTAAGTTCAAATTACCTTGAAAATGTGATTGGACATGAGATAGAATTTGGCTCCGGCAGTACAGTAAGTCTTACTTATGGAACAAGTGATTACAGTTTTAAAAATACTGGTGCCGTACTCCAACTGAATGAGAATGTATACGGATCGAACCTTGTTTTCATCAGCCCGTGGACAGAAAGTGTGAAAGAGGCGCTCCCACAGTACAGCGTCAATCTTGGCATCAGGTCAAACAAGTACAATGATGCTATAAAAGAAGGCAGTAAAGACAGTGATGGTAATGGTGGTGAGGCTACCATTGGCGCATCCATTGGTGAAACAGCAGTAATCGACGATACCGCAAAGCTACAATTCCGGTTCACTGCAAATCTCGGAGATAATATCGACAAATATTTCAAAGATGCTGATTACAAAGTTCGCGACAAGAAAGAGAATGAGGAAGTGGTGAAAGATTTCTTTACACAAAAGGCTAATTCCGATCTTTCCATGACCTACCATTTGAAGAGGTTTGTATGCGTAGATAGTATTGTTGCTAAAGACTTTGATAAAGCGGGCAAAAAGCCTAAAACTAACAACGCCCTTAAGTTTAAAGAGCCAGAGGGTACGAAATCCGGTACAGGGTTCCAGAAGCATGATCTGGTAGACAACGAAAAACAGTTGAAGATTGGCAGTATTGGGACACTTACTATTATTGATACAGCACAGGATAAAAGTGTATCAGATTCTGCTGATGGTCTTGATGATACAGTAGCAACTAAAATCAAGAATGAACTATCCAAATATGGTAATAAATTCCAGGTTGCCGATATCTGGATTTCTTACAACCTTCCAAATCTGGGAGATAATTCAACAACCTATCGCTACGGTATGGTGGCGGCTGCATTAGGTGCTGATGCAGACGAACGTATTGCACAAACCTTGACGGATGCAGCTTTAGATGAATATGGCGTTTATATGGACGGCAACTCCGAGGAAGAGAAAAAGATTACTGTCACTTATAAAATTGTGGAGGCTTACCTCAATTACACCAACGATGCTGTTGAGGGTACTTTATCGGATGAGGAAAAGAAGATTTCTCCTTACAAGGAATACAAGAATCTTGCTTTTGAAAATGATAATCTGAAAGATCATGTTGCAATCCGTGCAGCAGGTACAGGCAAACCTGTCACCTTAGTTTACAAATTCGAGCCATTCCCGGATGTAACATTGACTCCATCCGTAAGAGCAAGCGTAGGTGGTCTTTTAGATCTTACCGAAGCTGGCGGAACTAAGAATGAGAAAGAAACGGGTATCGAGGACACCGATTCCAAGTTTAATACCCATGAGGGATATGTGAAAGAAGGTTCTGAGCTTATCGACGACGTTCCTTCTGTTACCTTTAGTTTTGACCAGGGCGACTCAAAGCCAGCCTGGGACGAGCTGTTAGGCGACTCTTATGATAATGTATACCTGTGTATGACTGTGCAGCGTGAACTGAGCACAGAAGGAACTGGGCCAGAGAATATTGAGTCTAATCCGTGGTTGTTCAATTATCAGGCCAATGGCGGGATTAGTGCTACTGATCAGAGAGGACAGCCTTATCCATTCCTGAGTTTGTTCACTGGTACTAATGAAATAAATCATTACTTCTATATAGGCTATCAATGTAATTTATTGAAAAATGCAGCACTGGTTGGCAGCGGTACTGACGGTAAGCTGCGTGGTGCTAGTATCAGCGAGATTTTGAATGATGAGAATCCAAGAGCATTGGTCAGCACTGTGACTTTAAGGATTCTAATCCTATTGGCACTGGATATTGTTATCAGTTCAAGGTTACAGGTACATTTACAGCAGGAAAGTACTGCTTCATATAGACAGCCTTCCAGAGCAGATGTATCCTCACTTATTAAGCGATAGTACTGATAGCTGGAGGAACACCGTCGATGTATCCTTTAGTTCAGAAGGATACAGGGTGAAATAAATTTTCCTGCAATTTTCGTAACAGTTCAGCCTGCGCCAGCCGCTATTTATGTTATATATCATAGAAAAGTCCTCCGCCTTGCGGCGAAGGGCTATACTTTCGACCCGACCTCTATATTAAAATCTCTTTTTCCCTTAAGAGTTTGATTTTCTTTTTGCAAAATTCCATCCATAAGCCTGATCTCTTTGCCCGAATTACATATAATATTCGTCTCTGCACTCATTGGCTTACATTGGAATATCGAAATCCTTTTCCAGTATTTTCTCTTCTTCTCCGGCTTTCTCTCAGTCGAATCTCTCGTATAATCTTCAATAATAAACTATTTCATTCTCTTAAATTTCACTGTACCTGCAACGCCGGATTTCTTGATTAGCTTTACGATCTTCTTATATTTTGATGCGGATGCCTTTATCTTAAACACCGCTTTTTTGTTAATATCCTTAAAGGCATTTTTCTCAACTGACGTGATATTTCCCTGTATCGTGATGGTTTTTAGATTTTCCGCCCCATTAAAAGCACTCTCTCCGATACTTTTAATACCCGTATGTAACGTAACTGACCGTAATCCTTTCGATCCATTTGTATTCTCAAGTGCATTATCTCCGATCGCATTGACCTTATACTTTTTCCCGCCAACCGTTATGCTTTTCTGAAAAGCGGCGTCAAAAGGATCATTTCCATTGTATATTGCCCACACACTGACGGTCTTTTTATCCTGATTCAAGGAAAATTTCTGATAATCTGTATCTCCCCAGGTCACTACAGGATATTCTGAGCGCAGCAGCTTAAATGCCATGTCGCTCGTTACATTTCCGCCTTCGTCTAACAGTGCTGCTCCTGTCCACTTATAAACATATTTCCCAAATGCTTCAGCAGGAATGACCCCCCCCCGCTTCAAAATCCCCGCGGTTCTCATCCTCGCTTGCTTTCTTGGCGTCATCATATTCCGAATAAAACTGTACCTGAAAACCGACCTCATCGAGCTCTTCATCACTAAGAAGTATCCAGTCTTTTTCATATTCGAGCTTTTCCCCGTTACTGTCATAAACATCAGCCCAGACATCAGCCTCATCTCCGACACATAAACTGAGAAAGCCATCAGCATCCGCCAAATCTGCTTTTAAAACAATCTTATCATTTGTAACCTCTGTAACCACTTCTCCATCTGTGTCTGCTTCTTCTGTTGTAACATCTGTGTCTGCTTCTTCTGCGTGAACTGCCATTACCCCTCCGGCAAATGGCATACCTGCAACAAGCGACAGCGCAATCAGCCCTGTCAAAATTCTTCTTTTCATCTGTAATTTCCTCCTTTATAATAATAGAATATGTTTATTATATCCTGTCTGTCCCAGAAATGCAATCCTCTGCCCACAACTTTTTCAAACAAAAAACTTTCTATTCTGGAATCCAGCCGATATTTATGTTATACTATCCTCATAAAATACAAACACATGAAAGGAGGGATCTCTGATGGATATTCCTGAATTATCTATGGCGATGTCTGCGAATGCCTTACAGACACAGGTAAGTACTGCCGTCCTTGACAAGACACTGGATTTAACCGAAGATCTCGGCATGAGCATGGTCGGGCTGATTGACCAGGCAGTCATGGAAACAAGCGTCAATCCCAATGTCGGCGCAAACCTCGATATCAGCATTTAAGTTTTTTCTAAACTTTGCAGAAATCCGCACAAGTTATAAAGGAGTTTGTATGGATAGCTATCAAAATATCTTTAACAGGATAGTACCAGGCTTACAAAGCATCTTTGGCGATTTATTAGAGCAGATTATTTTATATGGTTCTGTTGCCCGAGGAACACAGACGGAAGAATCTGATATTGATATTGCAGTTATTGTCCATCCCTATACACAAGAAATGCATGACAGGATGATCGATTTTACAGTCGATCTGGAACTGGAATATGATAAAGTTCTGTCCGTTCTCTTAATTGATTATGATAATTTTAAAGAATGGGAAACTGTCCTTCCATTTTTTAAAAACATGAGGAAGGATGGTGTTACGTTGTGGAGCGCAGCGTAAGGGAATTGTCAAAATATCGTTATACCTGCTGCCTTGAGGCTTTAGAAGACGCTGCAAAGCCGCAGAACCTTTCCGGAGGTTCTGCGGCTTCCTTACGGCATTTTTCTCATAAATAACAGATACGCCGCCACAAGCACCAGGGCGCTCATGCACCAGCTTACCGGATAGACCATCATCAGGGAAAAGAAGGTAGGGGATGCTTTAAATACTGTATAGACCCACCCTATCCGGATGCCGCAGACCCCGATAAAGGTCAGTACGGCAGGCACAAGGGAATAGCCATAGCCCCTCATGGAGCCGGACATGATTTCCATAACTGCATTTACCGCCTCGGCCGACAGGATAAAGCGCAGCCTTACCAACCCGATTGACGCAATGGCAGGATCGCTGTTAAAAATACCAATCAGCGGCTTCCCAAACGCTAAAATTATCAAAGATACCACTGCCGTAATTCCCACATCCAGCGCAAGGCTGATGCGTGTTATCCTGCGGCAGCGGTTTATCTGGCCCGCCCCGTAATTCTGCCCCACAAACGTCGTACATGCCTGCCCGAACGAATTGACCAGGTAATATGCAAGGATTTCTATGTTGAACGCTGCGGAAGATGCCGCCATTACATCGGAGCCGAGGCTGTTGACCGCCGACTGGATACAGATATTGGACAGGGAAAACACCATGCTCTGGAGTCCCGCAGGCAGCCCGATACGCACCATCCTCTTCAGGATATCCGCATGAATCCGGATATCAGAGACCCGGAGCTTTAATTTATCCTGCCTCCGGCACAAAAACACGAACAGCAGTGCAGAGCTTATCAGATTGGAAATAATCGTCGCCAGCGCAACCCCGTCCGCCGTCATGCCGACAATGCAGACAAAGAACAAATTTAAGATCACATTGATGATTCCGGAAATCACCAGGCAGATTAGCGGCGTCTTCGTGTCCCCCTGGCTCCGGAAAACAGCGGATTCAAAATTATAAAGGAAAATGACCGGCATCCCCAGCAGGTAAATCCTCAGATATGCCAGCGCCATCGGGAACACGTCCTCCGGCACCGCCATCATCTTAAGGACCGCCGGGGCAATCCCTTCCCCTAAAAGCGTCACGGCAATGCCGCCCAGGATGGCGAACAAAACCGAGGTATGCACGCATTTATGGATTCCGTCCTCATTTTTCTGTCCGGTGAACGTGGAAATCACAACATTCGCTCCCAGCGCAATCCCCACAAAACCATTTACCAATAAACCGATAATCGAGCTGTTGCTTCCAACGGCGGCCATCGCATTTTTCCCGACAAACTGCCCGACTACCGCGACATCCGCGGCATTAAATAACTGCTGCAGCATTCCCGTCAGCGCTAACGGCAGTGCGAACAAAAGAAGCTTATCGCCGATACTGCCGTTTAACATATCCATTTCTGTCTTTTTCCCACCGATGTCCTGTTTCATCTTTGCTTCCACCATCCTTTACTGTAAAAGCGTCTCTTTTAGCCCATAGGTTTCTGCCAGGGACTCCATCGTTCCATCCGCATAGGAATCCTTTAAAAACTGATTGGCTTTCTCCGTTAAATCAGAGCCTTTGCGGAAACCGACCGCTATCTTTTCATTATTTAAAGACAAGGAAAATCCTAGGTCTTCAAACTCTTTTCCCTCCCCGGTATCACAGGCGGCTATCATGATGTCCACAACAGCGGCATCCGCCTCTTTTTCCTGGACACTTTCTAACGCTTCCTTCTGCATCGCATAATCGGTATAACGGTACTTTTTCTCTTTTACCAGATCCTCCCCTGTGGAACCCTCTTCCACGGCAAATAAAAAGTGCTGGCATTCTTCCAGGCTTCCATATTTTTCCAGCTCCTCCTTCGGCATCACCAATACCTGCGCACCGGAAAGGTAGGGATCTGTGCAGGAAATTTTCTTCTCCATTTCCTCCGTCAGCGTCATCCCGTTCCAGATACAGTCAATCGTTCCCTTTTCCAGAAGCTCCACCCTGTCGTCCCAGTTAATTAATGTAAATTCCGCGCTCATATGTAGGCTTTCTGCAAAAGCCTTTGCCAAATCAGCGTCAAACCCTTTCCATTCGCCTCCGTCCTGATAGTCCATCGGCATAAAATCCGTGACGCCGACCATCAGCGTCCCTTTTTCCTGCACATACTCCAGATCCGACTGTCCCTGGCTGATTTTGGAACTGATCGTGTCCTCTTTTTTCCCGCAGCCTGTTATCAGTAAAAGGACTGCCACTGCCAAAAATCCATATATTTTTTTCATTTTTATACTCCTTTCGATCTTTTATCCGTTTTCCATCATAAACAAAAGCCCAAAGCTGCCCGGCCCGCAATTTGTCGAAATTGCCGGCGACGCCTTCTGGCAGATCACGGTTTCAAACGTGATCTTTTTTGCAATCTGTTCCTTAATGTTATCAAGCTCCTGGCTGGTAAGCCCCGCATGGGTAATAAACAGTAGCTTTTTATCAATTTCCCCTGCCGTATTCAGCACCGATGCCACATATTTTTTCCGGATCGTCTCTCTTGTGCCCATCCGGATCGCCCCCACCTTCATGCTGTATTTTTTCAGGACAATCACCGGATGAAGCATAAACGCCTGGCAGATGGTATTAATTTTGGATGAAATCCTTCCTGCACGCGCCAGGTACTGCGTATTTCCTACAATAAAGCTGGTCCTCACCTGCTGCCTCATCCGATCCAATTCCTTTACAATAGCTTCCGCCTGCATCCCGTCCTCGGCGCAGTCCGAGGCGTGAAGCACCATCAGCCCCATGCCGCTGGAGAGATGCCCGGAATCGACCACCCTGACATTGTCAAAGGTTTTGGAAGCCTCCAGCGCATTTTCATATCCCTTGCTGGCATTTTTTGCCATCGTGATATGGACAATATACTGCGCCTTTGTCAGATGATCCGCAAAAAATTTCTCATAATCCGCCGTTTCCGGCGCCTCTGAATGCACCCGTTTCCCATTCCCTTCTTCTATATAGGAAAGAAGTCCGTCCGTCTCAACCTCCAGCCCGTCTAAAAACTCGCCGCCATCGGTCAACACCCGGTACGGCATAACCATAATCCGGTGTTTTTTTGTCAGATATTCCGGAAGATCGCAGACACTGTCCGTTGTAATCATAACCAGGCGTTTTTTATTATGCTCCAACACCGGGCTTTCTGATGCGCTGAAGTTCTCGGAATTGACAATCTTTACCAGCTCCTTCGGCAGATGCCTCAAAAGCTCCGTTTCCAACTGGATACCGCTGACCGGCTTTAACAGATACCCGTCAAAGCCCTCCCTCCGGTAAAGCGCCTGGTTCTCGCCTCCCGCATTCGCCGTCAGGATCACCACCGGGGTCTCAAGCGCCAGTCCCCCTGTCTGGCTGCGGATGGCATGAAGGCACTCTATCCCGTCCATTTCCGGCATCAGATGATCCATCAAAATCACGTCATACCGCTTCCTGAGCGTCCTTTTCAGGCATTCCGCGCCGCTGGTAACTGCATCGACATTGACCTGTGTATTCCGAAGGAGCTTTTTTGCCACCATCAAATTTGTTTCATTATCGTCAACAATCAGGATATGCGCTTTCGGCGCCTCAAAAAGCTGCTTATAATGCTCCCTGGTATTTAAGGCGTGCCTTGCTTCTAAAGCAAGCTCCCCTATCTTTTCTTCCCCTACTATCTTCTGCGGCAGCGTCACTACAAAGGTCGAACCCTTCCTGTAAACGCTGTTGACCTCAATTTCCCCGTCCATGAGATCGACAAGCTGCTTCACAATGGAAAGCCCCAGCCCCGTTCCTTCAATATAACGGTTTTCTTCTTCCTCCACCCTCTTAAATGCAGTAAACAGATAAGGGATGCTTTCTTTTTTAATCCCCATTCCCGTATCCGCCACCGAAAACGAGATCTGCGCGCAGTTAGCCTCCATTTTTCTGCATTGAATCGACAGGGTAATCGAACCCTCTTTCGTATATTTAACCGCATTATTTAATAAATTAATTAAAATCTGCTTAATGCGCACTTCATCCCCATAAAGCTGCGCCGGGATTGTCTCCTCCACGTCGATATGAAATTCCAGGCTTTTTTCCTTTGCCCTCACCCAGATCATATTGACGATATCCGACAGCATGGCGCCCAGGTCATACGACACCGGAACAATCTCCATTTTCCCGGACTCGATCTTTGACATATCCAGAATATCGTTGATCAGCGCCAGCAGCATCTTACTTGCTCCCTGGATGCTTTTTGCATCCGCCGCCACCTCATCCGAAACCTCTTCCCTTAAAATCATCTCGTTCAGCCCGATGATCGTATTGATCGGTGTCCTGATCTCATGGCTCATGCTGGAAAAAAAACGGTTCTGCGCCTGGCTCAGCTCCTCAATCTCCTTCCTCTGCTCCTTTGCAATCCTGTTTTCCGACTGATAAATTACATTCTGGAACATGATCATACCACAGGTAATGACGGAAACAATTGTCAGCGTGACAATGGAATCCACATAGGCCATTTCCATTGTATGCTGGATAATTTTCTCCGGATAAAAATACGCTATGTAATAACAGGCAAAAAATACGACATAGCCGCTTACAATCAGCACATACTTCTGTTTTCCTTTCACCACAAGGCTTGTAAAGACAAACCCGAACAAAAACCAGATCGGAGCCCCGCCGTAGATCCCCCCTGACGTCAGGAAATTAAACGGCAGCACCAGATAAAGGACCATAGCGGCAATCAGGACCGCCCCAAGCTGTATTTTACGGAAACGGACCGCAACCCAGGTAATTCCCATAAAAATAATCATGGAAAGGATCAGCGGAAACAGATTCCTGCTGCTTTCCCCGGAAAAAAAGCCGACAATTACCCCGACTCCCAGCCCGCAAAAGCCAATCAGCACAATCAGCCGGAACAGCCGCTCCTGAAGCCCCAGTTTATGATTCCCTATCGCCTGAATAAATTTCTTCGGACTCATCAGTCATCACCGCCTTTTATTTCCTTAAGCAGCGCCTCTGTCTTTTCCGTCGCACTATCAAACTCAAAATCCTCTACATCCTTTTGTATCTCCTTAAGCATCTCCCTGACGGGTTTTCCCTGATATGCGGCATCGCTCATTTCTGAAATCAAAGCCTGCGCCTTATCCTCCTCAAACGTAGAAAGGCTTTCCTTTAAGCTTTCCAGCTTCTCAAAAAATTCCTCTTTCCCTATTTCCTCTCCCTCAAAATTCTCCGCCGCCTCTTCCGTCCCGCCGCCGACAGCCTCAAACAGATCCCGCACGGTCTGATCGTATTTAACAAGAAGCTCCTGATGATGCGCATTGATATATTCGGCATCCTGATGTTTGGCGGCATCCTCACAGCCCTTCGCCATCTCCGAAAGCTCCATAGCTCCTATCATTTTCGACGTGCTTTTCAGCGCATGGACAAGGATACGGTAATTCGCAAAATCCTCCTGCCCATAAAAGCGGTTTATTTCTTCCTTTTTCTGGCCTGCATCTTCTGCAAATTTAAGCAGAAGTTCTTTATAAAAGCTCTCTTCTCCCTGGCAGTAAGAAAGCCCCAATGCCGTATCAATCCCCGCATTCTGAAGACATTCCATCATATCCTTCTGCGGCAGCACTGTTTCGGTTTCTGATTCCCTTTCTTTTTCTGTTTCCATCGTCTCCGTCCCTCCCTCTTTCTTCTCTTCCACATAAGTATCCTCCACAAACTCCACAGAAGATCTTGGCAGCATCTTCTTTAAGATACGCTCTAATTCCAATGTTTCGATTGGTTTGGAAATAAATTCATCAAAGCCTTCCTGTAAAAACATCTCCCTTGCGCCGCTGACTGCATTGGCAGTAAAGGCGATTACCGTCAGATTCTTATCTGTCTTCTGAATGCTGCGGAGCTGTTTTAAGGTCTCCACCCCGTCCATCTCCGGCATCATATGATCGAGGAAAATCAAATCAAAATCCTCTTTTCCGCAAAGCTCCAGCGCCTTTCTGCCGCTTTCCGCCGTCGTTACCTTCATCTGATAGCCTTTAAAAATCCCCTCTGCCACCATCAGGTTCATCGGCTCGTCGTCCACCACCAATACCTTCACGCCCGGACAGAGAAGCCTCTCTTTTTTGGACACTTCCATATCCTTATCTCTTCTGGCATTGAGCAGGCTTACGACCGGGAAGCAGTAAAATGGTTTTGGCAGAAACGTTACCCTGCTTTCTTTCGGCAGGCCAAAGCCATCTTCCGCCACCAGAATTACCCGGATACTTTGAGCCAGCTCCTCAAAATAAGCGGTATCTTCCTGATACTCTTCTTTTCCAAGAAACAAATGGCTCAGCTGATAGACAGAAATCAGTTTTTTCAGATCCTCCAGATCAAAAACCCGGTGAAGCGCCAGATCAAGTCCCTGCGCCATATGGGAAATCATATTATCATAATAACCCCTTACCTCCAGCACCTCATATTTTTCCGGCCGCAGGTAACAGGCAAGGCATAGCTGCTCCTTATTTTCCACTACCATGCCCGGCGTTTCATCCGATACCTTCTGCGGGACGCTGACCAGGACCGTTGTGCCGCTCCCCGGCCGGCTCTCAATCCTCATAAAGCCTTCCATTGCCGAGACCATCCCATGCACAATAGGAAGGCCGAGACCAAGCCCTCCCGCCCTGCGGTTCCTTCCCTGGCTGGACTGGTAAAATTTTTCCGTAATCTTGCTGATATTCTCCTCTTCAATCCCAATCCCGGTATCGCTTACTTCTATGCAGAGGTTAACGCCATACGTCTTTTTGATAGCCTCTATCCGGACGTAAACGCCCCCTTTTTTGGTAAACTTAATCGCATTGCCAACCAGGTGCGTAATAATTTTCCTGATCTTCCTGCCATCCCCTGACAGTATGGAAGGAATCTTTGCGTCGATATCAAAAATCAGCTCCGGCATGGACTCTGTATCCATAATCCGGTTTCCAATCACAATGTCATTTACCATAGAAGAAAGCATATACGGCTCTTCACTGATCCTGATTCTTCCGGTATCAATCTCCGTATAGTCAAGAATGTCTTCAATCTGCCCGAACAGCCTTTGGCCTGCCTTTTGTATTGCCCGGATATCGTTCCTTTTTTCTTCCTTCTCCTCGCTTTTTAACATCACCGCCGTAAGCCCCGTAACGGCATTGATCGGCGTGCGCAGCTCATGGGATACATTAGTCAGAAAATCCTCCGTCCTGCGGTTAATTTCCTCCAGCGCGGCAATTCTCTCCTCCGTTTCCGTCCTTTCCCTGACACGCTTCCTGACTAAAATATTGGCAAGATAGCCTGCTAAGAACACCAAGGTAAAGTGAAGAAGGGTCCTGGAAATGGAAAGCGCGCTGAATTCAAACTTATCCCCAATCACGAAGACCAGATCATAAGCCATCACCAGAAAATAAACCGCCACACAGAGACGGATAGCCATATATATTTCGGCAGTATAATAAATGATAATAATCCCAATCATCACCGGAGCCATGTCATAGACACTGGTTTTATGGCTCCCATAAAAAACAAAGGCAGCCATCGTAACGACAAAATAAATCCACTGACGGACAACAGGCGATACTTTCCCATGAATATGAAGCCCCCAGCACAGAACAAGCCCTATGAGCTCCCGCCGTATGAATCCCTTCTCCCAGCCGAGGAGAACAGACTCTACAGTCAGTACCACTGCAAAAAATGTATAGCAGAGCAATAACACCAGATGCGCCACTCTCTGTTTCTCTTCACTGTGCATTCACTCACCTACTTCTCTCTCATCTCGTAATCTTTATCATCATCAATCATCGTCAACATAATATCCGCAAACACCGGATCAAACTGTGTTCCTCTCCCCTTTTCCACCTCGGCGCGGACCTGCGCCTGCGGAAGCACATCCCGGTAGCTCCTCCGGGAGCTCATGGCGTCATACGAATCCGCAACGGCAATAATGCGCGCCTCTACCGGAATCTCCTCCCCGGCAATGCCGTCCGGGTATCCCCTGCCGTCATACCGCTCGTGGTGCCACCTGGCGCCTGTCATCAGCTTCGGAAATTCCGTGATATTCTTTAAGATTTTCTCCCCCATGACCGGATGCGTCTTAATCACGGCAAACTCCTCGTCCGTCAGCTTTGCCGTTTTATTGATAATGGCATCCGGCACGCCAATCTTCCCAACGTCATGAAGAAGCCCCATCATATAAATATCCCTCTGCTCCTCTTTGGAAAATCCGGCGCGCTTTGCAATCATCCTGGAATAATCCGCCACTCTCGTAGAATGCCCGTTCGTATAGGTGTCTTTGGCGTCAATCGCCCCGGAAAGCGCCGTTACAATCTGCATAGAAATCCTGTCAAGCCTTTTATGCTGCGCCGTCACCTCCTGCGTCTTCTCCTCCACTTCATGCGCCAGATTCGTCTGCAGACGGATCAAGTCAATCGTATGCTTGACCCGCAGCAAAAGCACCTCCGGCACAAACGGCTTCTTGATAAAATCCATCGCGCCCGCCTTTAATCCCCTGGTCTCCGTCGCGCTGTCGTCGTCCGCCGTCAGGAAAATCACCGGGATATCCGCCGTCGCTTCATCTTCCCGAATTGCCTCAATCGTCTCAAAGCCGTCCATCCCCGGCATATGGACATCCAAAAGGATAATATCCGGCCGGTTGCCCTTCAGGAACCTTAATGCATCTTCCCCTGACTTCAGGCAGCTCACCCGCAGCTTTTCCCCGCTTAAAATACGGCTCGCCATCTTAAGATTTGCCGTATCATCATCAATCACCAAAATCCAACTGCTCATCGCATTACCTCTCTGTCTTTTGATACACATATTTTCATCAAATCCGCTTTGCCGCGCTTTCCCGTCCCTTATATGTCCCATTATACTCTGTAATAAAAACGATTACAAGCATACTGGCAGAAATTTTAATCGAGCTAATGGCTGAACTGTTACAATGCGCAGCGGACACAAACAAAGAGACAGGTTAAGCGGCTTCTTCCCGCCTAATCTGTCTCTTTATCCAAAAAGAGCCTGCGGCATGATGATTTCTTTCCCTGCCTGCCGTGCATAAAAAAGCAAATCCCGGTTAACGGTTTCCAGCGTCCCAAACGTTTCCCGGCAGCAGATCACGGTTTTACACAAATCCAGCTCCTTCTCTGCCATAAACACCACTGTTTCCGGAACCGGCTCAAAGGCCTCCGCCGCAAATACGTTTGCTGCCAGGCTTTTTGCCACAGGATAATCCAAATCATTTTTAAACAAAATTCCTGCCGCAAACGGAATCCCTTTCCTCTGAAGGCTCCGGTACGTTTTTCTTCCCATTCCAAGACCCGCTATCACGAAAGCTTCCGGTTTTCCCTGAACAGCCTCCAGCTCCATGCTCCCATTTTCCTCGTCAAAGCTCCCCAGGGAAATATGGAACAGCTCCTTAAGATAGCCCGATCGGAAGATTTCCTCCGGCGTGCCGAATTTTTCCATATAGCTTCCATTCAGGCAGAGGATTTTATCCGAAACCTTTTCCGCCAGATCCAGCTCATGAATTGACATAATCACCGTTATCCGCTTCTTTTTTCTCAGTTCCTGCAGAACAGAGAAAAATTCCAGCTTATATTTCACATCCAGATAAGAAGTCGGCTCGTCCAGAAGAAGGATTTCCGGCTCCTGGCAGATTGCCCTTGCCAGCATGACACGCTGTCTCTGCCCGTCGCTGATACGGGTAAAATCCTGATCCGCAATCTCCGGTATCTGCACCAGCTCCATTGCTTCCTTTACCTTCCTGCGATCTTCTTTCGACAAAATGCCAAAATGTCCGGTATAAGGATAACGCCCCGTAGCCACTACATCTTCGCAGGTCATCAGCTCCGTGCGCAGCCTCTCCGTCATGACTACCGCCATTTTTTTTGACAGCTCTGTGCCGGACATAGCGCCAATATCCTGCCGATCCAGATAAACCGCTCCGGCAATCAGGCTTATCTGCTTTGCGATGCTTTTTAAAACCGTAGACTTTCCTGCTCCGTTCGGCCCGATCAGGGTCAAAATCTCCCCTTTTTTCAGGCAGATTTTCATATTTTCAATCAGCGGACGCCCATAGCCCACGCTCATCTTTTCCGTATAAAAATAATATTCCACACTACTTCCTCCGCCTTACCATTACCCATAACACGACCGGGGCGCCAAAGACTGCCGTAACCGTACTGATACTGATCTCTGTCGGGGCAAACAGATTCCTTGCCAGCAGATCACAGAACAGACAGAAGACACTTCCGCCCAGGAAACACGCCGGTATCATAAAAACAGGCTCTGCCGTCCCCAAAAGGCTTTTTACCAGATGCGGGGCGGCAAGCCCGACAAAGGAAATCGGCCCGGCATAAGCCACAACACAGGCGGACAATACGCTCGATAAAATAACCATCAGCATGCGCAGAATCCGGATATTAACCCCCAGATTTTTCGCATAGGCTTCCCCAAGCTCATAAGCGCCAAGAGGCTTTGCCGGGAAAAAAACTGCGAGAAACGCCGCCGCTGTCACCGCCGCCATTACCTTCACATTGTCCCAGTTCATTCCGGAAAAACTTCCTCTCGACCAGTTATGAAGATTCACAATATCCGCATCCTCCGCAAACGTCACGATCAGCTCCGTCGCCGCAGAACAGATATACCCAATCATCACCCCGCTGACCACCAGCATGGACATCTGCTCCACCCTGCGGGACATGATAAGGACAAAGCCCATTGATAATACCGCCCCAAGAAATGCCGCAAGGATCAGCGTCACGGAGCTTAAGCCTCCCGTTTTTCCCATAAAAAATACCATCACAGCCGCAACCATCATTTTCGCCCCGGAAGAAATTCCCAGTACAAAAGGGCCTGCAATCGGATTATGGAAAAATGTCTGCAGTAGATACCCGGAAAGCGCCAGGGCGCCTCCAAGAATCAGGGCAGCCACCGTTCTCGGCAGACGGATCTCCCGGAGAATCCTTCCTTTCGTCCAATCCATTCCCTGCCCGGACATACTTTTTACAATCTCCGGCAAAGAAATCTCTACGCTTCCCAGGCAGATATTCATGGCAAAAAATATCATCATTCCCGCCGCAAGCAGAAGAAACGCCATGAGCCGCCGTACTTTTTTCTTCCTCTGCATAAAATCCCCCTGCTTTTTGTTTCCTTAACATTTATTTTTCCTGCTCCAAAAGCTGAAAAAGATATTTCATTCCTTCCTTTTTTCCCAAAAGCATTTTATGGATATCCTCCATCAGATAGCCAATGGACATGGACTGCTGGTACATATCGTTCGTCGTGCAAAAAACATTCCCATTCTTTACCGCTTTAAAATCCTCTAAAAGCGCACATTTGTCAAGCAGCTCTTCTACCGATGCCACGCCGCCGTCTATGGAGCTGTTATAAATAAGGAAATCCGCATCCACCGCCCTGTCATAAAATTCCTCTATCTGCATATTCACCGTAGAGCGGTGGGAATCCGGATCGCCCAGATCATCAAAAATATAGCGTCCCCCGGCAAGTGCAATCATTTTCGGTATATAATCAGAGCTTTCCCGCACCTGTACCAGCCCATTCGATGTAAGGTAGAAAAAAACCACGGTTTTTCCGGTCGCTTCCTCTTGTTCCATTTTTTTCAAAATGGCAAGCTGATCCGCAAATAATTTTTCCGCTTCTTCTTCCTTTCCCAGCAGTGCGCCGTAAAATTTAATCCATTCCACCCTGCCAAGCGGATGCGTCTCAAAGCTGGAATCGTCAATCACAACCGGAATCTCAAACTTTTTCAGCATTTCCACCACTTCCGGCGAATGCGAAATCATTCTGTTTTCAATGGCAAGGCTGCAGCCCTCTGACACAATCATCTCATAATCCGGCTGGCTGTATTTGCCTGCATAAACCATATCGCCGCGTTCCATAGCTTCCCTTGCCGACGGAATATACCATCCGTCCTCTTCCTGTCCGGAAAAGGAAATCGTATCGACTGCGTCAAGAGCGTCAAACATATCCATAGCTGCAGACGCCACAAGATAAAGCTTTTTCACCGGGCGTTTTATTACTGCCAAATCTTCGTCCAGTCCCTCCGGAACCTCTTTATCCTCCGGAACCACAAGAATTCTTGCATCCTCCGTCGTCAGAAGCGTACAGCCATTCTTAAGATAATCCACGGAAAAATTTTCCGCATAGGCAAGCTCCATACTGCTTTCACAGTTAAATCCTGCCTCTGTTCCCTCTATTTCCTTTGTTCCCCCTGCTCCCTCTGTTTCCGCCGAATCGGCAAAACTGCCGCAGGCGCAAAACCCCAAAAGCCCCGCCAGAAACAGGCAGGCTAACAGTAAGCTTTTTTTTCTTCCTGTCATCATAAATTCCTCTTATTCCGCAGCCTGCAGCGTATCCGAATGGAACGTAAGGGTATATTCCACTTCATGCGGCTTACTCATAGCTATCGTATCCCCAATCACCTTTAATTCCTCGTCCAGCGCCGTTACCGGAATCTCAAATACAGAATTGCCCTCGGTATTCACAGGCAGATATTTCTCCCCGTCTGCCAGCATATAATCATAATTCGGGCTGTTCCATTCCACCCTTGCCGTTATCTTCCCATCCTCAGCCCTGATTTGGGCAGGAGACAGGATCTGCGCCTTGCCGCTGCCGCCCTCCATCGTAAGCTCTATTGTATATTCGCCATCTTTGACGTCTATGGTTTTTGTTTTTTGGGATTCTTCCGGACTTTCCTCCTTCTGGTCTTTTGCAGGCGTTGGATTGGAAACGCTGACCTTATGATCATACCATACGCCCTTTGTCCCAATTAAGGCTAAGTCAAATTCCGTTTCCAGGGCCGGCACCGGCACGTCAAAGCCGTACACTTCCTCCGAAATCCCGTCGCTGTAAGTAACCGTATCCTCCGTCGGCTCCAGCAAAACCGCTCCCTCTTCCTGGGCGTCTTTTGCAAGTCCCGGATAAAGGTTCACAATGTTCTTTGATCCCAGGGAAATATGGATCGTCATTTCTCCGTTTTCCACCGTGAGGGTTCCCTTCCCGTCACAGGCTTCGCTGACATGAAACATACCGCTGTCCGTTGTAAACTCCGCCGTATAAATCCCGTCCGCCAGTTCTGCCTTTTTTTCTCCGTCAGAATTATCCCCTGCTTCCTTTTCTGTATTTTCTTTTACAGAAAGAGAAGCGTTATCGCTGTTTTCTTTTTGCATTCCATTACTTCCGCAGCCGCTAAGCAGCAATAAAGACGCTGCTGCAGCTATCAGTATTCTTTTTATTTCTTTTATTTCTTTTATTTTTTTCATTTTTTTCTTTTTCCTTCTCTTTTTTTTGCCTGTCCTTATTTTTTAATCCATTACCTGCGCCGTATGCTCTATGTAAAGCTTCTGAATTGCCTTAACAGAGCCCAGCCCGGCAATCTGCGTCTCCACGCTGTCAAAATTGCCGGAAGCCTGAAACATACTGAGCCAGGAATCTTCCTCGGGACCTGCCATATCATTATTGGCATGATCTCCCGCCACCACCATCAACGGACGCAGAACCACCTTTTTATAGCCTGCATCCGCCACAGCCTCGATTACAGCCTCACAGGAAGTTTCTTCCGGCTCTCCCTCCACCGTACCGACAAAGACATTTTCATAGCCAAGCTCTTCCATCTGGGACTGCATCTGACTGTAAGATACCTTCGCCGTATGGGAAGTGCCATGCCCCATAAATACAAATGCAGCGCCATCCTTCTTTGCGGCTTTCAGGCTGTCGTATCCGGCAGCTTTTACCGCCGTTTTTGTCAGCACCTTCGCAACCCTTTCCTTATCGTCATTCACTGCCTCCGCGTCCGAACCCACCTCGCCAAGAAGCGGCTCCGCAATCTTCACGGTTTCAAACTGATCCTGATAAGCCTCCACTGCCTCCGTCAATTCATCATACTCTGCACCGTGCATCAAATGCGTAGGCTGTATGACCAGATTTTTTACCCCGTTTTCCACAGCCCTTTCCAGTGCCTGATCCATATTATCGATACATTCGCCGTCACGCGCCTGGATATGGTTAATAATAATCTGCGACGTAAATGCCCTCCTTACGGACCAGTCCGGATATGCCTTCTGCAGCGCATCTTCAATTCCTTTAATATCGTCAATACGGCTGTCATTAAAAGAAGTTCCAAAGCTCACCACTAAAATTTCCTTTTCCCCAATCTCATCCTGATTGCGCGGGTCATCCTTCGCGGCATCCCCGGTATCCCTGCCAAAATAATCCGGATCGGCATTGGTTCCTTCCACCAGCTCCTTCTGTTCATCCGTCAGCGCATCCCACGCCTCTTTCGCCTGCGTACACAGCTCGTCCGTATCCTCCGTCCTCTCCTGCACATAAATGGCGTCAATCAATGAGGCAGCTTCATCCGCAGCTTTCTGATCAGCATCCTCCACTGCAGCTTCCTGAGCAGCATCCTCCACTGCGGTTTCCTGATCGGCGTCCTCCACTGCAGTTTTCTTTCCACAGCCCGCCAATGCCAGGGAACCTGCCATCATACCGATTAACAAAAAAGCTGCTGCCAAATTTTTTTTCATTGTTTTCTCCTTTCTTATACAAAAATCGTAACAGTTCAGCCATCAGCTCGATTTGGCTGCTCTGCAGCCTGTTTCGCCGCTAAAGCGGCTAAAATCTCGCTTCTGGCAGAACGCCATATGTCAAAAATAGGGAAATTGCCCCATGCGACGGTTCAATTTTCCTATTTTTGCCGCATGGCTGAACTGTTACAAAAAATCCCTTACCACATTCAGTAAGGGATTGTACGCAAAACAAACCTGCAAAATTTTCTCAAAAAAAGATCCTTCTGCAAGCTCAAAACGTACAGCCAGTTACTCGTGGCCTGAAACTATAAGTTTCCGTACAACAATAAGGCAGGTCTCCCGGCTTAAAGATCATCACATCGGCCGCCTTCCCGGTCTCCCAGTGGCATATTGGCTTCAGCTCCCTGATTACGGTGACGAGTTCGTACAGGATTTGCACCTGTTTCCCTTTTCACCGGAACCAGCCATAGGCTGTTCCGGCACCTTACTGTTTATTCAATTTTTGCCATTCTAACATAGAGAGAAGATTTGGTCAAGAAAAATTTAATTCAGCTTCAATAAGTGCATTTTGTCAATAGTTTTGCGACACTTTTTTTCATTTTTTTATTATTTATTAATTTAAACTAATCATAAATAAAGATTAAGATACAATAGCATACTTAAAATTTTAATTATTTAATAATAATATATTAAGAAATAGAAGTTTTAGGAACAGTGTTGTTTGGATTAATATAGATCTAAGAATACTAATTTTTATGCTAATGCTAATTTTTGTAATTCTTCTTCAAATAGTTCTGTAGAAGTCTTATAGTCAAATATCCCTCTTGGATAATTGTTTATCCATTCCTCTATATAAGCTATTTCCTCATCTGTCTTGTTATCAAAATTTTCCCCTTTTGGTATATGCCTGCGGATAAGCCTGTTATTATTTTCATTCGTGCCACGTTCCCAACTGCTGTATGGATGGCAGTAAAATACAAAGGTTCGTTTCTCTTCTGCTTTCCGTACAGATTTCTCCATGCCTTCATAGTCTGCAAACTCCACGCCATTATCTACCGTAATGCTGCGGAATACCTTATAAAACATATCTCCCCATTTTCTTTCCAGCCTGTCCAATGCCTCCACCACGGATGCCGCCGTCTGGTCTTTCAGCTTGATAATAATCTCATCCCTTGTTTTTCTCTCCGTCAGCACAAGCATACAGGACTTTGTTACTCCACGTTTCCCTTTTACCGTATCCATTTCCCAATGACCGAATATTTCCCGATCCTTTGCCTCTTCCGGCCTGTTTTCTATGCTTTCCCCGGCACTTGCCCTTTTCTGCACTTTCACCTTTTTATTATGCCTCTTCTTTTTGCTCTTAACAGGCAGATCCTTATTTGTCAGCTTTAAAAAAATGCCATTATCTATATACCTATACAATGTCCTTACGCTGATTGTTGTTTTAAACTTCCTTCCCTCTTTAGCAATATCTGCCAATGCCGCTTCCGGGCTAAACTTATCATTCACTATTTTATTTTCTATATATTTCGCCAATTCTATATCGTTTCCTATTTTTAATGACCTGCCTTTTCCTTCCTGGGCATAATCATGCGCCTTTTGCCCCAAATCGCTGCTGTACCTTTCTTCCTCTGTGAGATCAGATAAAGTATGTATATATTTCCCACGGTCATACTCTCTATATATCGTACTTCTGTGCAATCCCAGATAGTCAGCAATTTCTCTCTTGGAATGTCCGCTATTCAGCATAGTTTCCATCCTTATCCTATCATCCCTTGTCATGTGTCTTCCTTTTCTCATTCCCCTGTTCCTTTCAATCCATGTTTTAAAATTGTCTAATAACTATTGACAATACCCCCCCCCGGTGTATAGTCGTGATGTGACATATTTTGTCTTTAACTACACTTTGAAGGGGGTTTTTGTATGAATTTTGGAAACTGGGAAGAAAATGTTCATACCGATTATGAACAAATCAAACGCATTGCATTTTCTCAACGTATTACTTCTGAAAATGTCACTGTGGACACCCAAAAGGAAACGGCTGTCATAACAGGACGTGATGGCACTTATGATGTATCACTTAATCACTGCACCTGCTATGATTTTGATAGCCGTCAGCTTCCTTGTAAACACATTTACAGACTTGCTTCCGATCTTGGCTTGCTCGAAATGCCAAAACCAAGCAGGAAAGCGGCAAAAGAATTTAAAGATCATGTACAGGATGACGTTGACCACTACAAAGAACTTTACTTTAATGGTGCAATCTCTATTGAAAAGTTTAACAAGATCGTCAATGCTTTGCTTTCCAAATAGATTATTGCTTTCATTTTATTTCTTTGCATCTCCGAAAACATTCCCGGTGTTTTTCGGGGATGTTTCAATATCAAAAACCTGATCTTTATTTTCTCTTGAATGCAAAAGCTGTCTTCCCTTTATTGATTTTCTTTTTCTGGTATTGCCCTTGATTTTTTCTTTTTATCCTGCTATTATATAAACAGCACATGAGGGCGGCCAGCAGGATTGTTTAGGTATCCGCCCCCTGTGTAAGCCTCTATCTAACTATTCTTTTATCAATTCTGTTAAGTATTCAATCAATTCCTCTTTTGGCGTATCGTTTCTAATAAGCGCTATTATCATTTTTATAATTCCTCTAAATTGGTTATTTGTCAATTCGTTTTCCTCCATGCTTAACTCCTTTCCTGCCATTCCCTTGTTACAGTATATATTATATACTTATTTAAGTATAATGTCAATAGTTTTTAGCAAATTATTAAAATAATTATACATTTCTGTTTCCATGTTAATTTATTGCCTCCCCCCTCTCCCTCTTTATTTTTTCTTCAACTGCGGCAATTATCATCTGGTTCCGGCTCTTATATCCTAATTCCTTTGCTATCTCCGCCCACTCTGCTGCCTTTCCTTTTGGTATGGAAGTAATCTGGAAAGAATCATAATTATCCCTGTTCCATTTGTTTTTCGCTCTTGTTGCGGCTGTCCCGCCTTTCTTTTTTTCTGCCATTTGCAATGCCTCCTGTCTTCTTGCCCGTTTATAGTTTCATTTAGAATGATAGCAGGTTTTTTATACTTATTCAAGTACATAATTGCAAATTTTTCTATCTTTTTGCAGGAATATTCCGCTAATATTTTCTGCATTTCTTAAGTTTTTTGTGTCCGAATCGGTCTATATTTTTTGAAATGAAAATCGTCCATAAAAAAAGGCTGCCGCACTAAGGAACATATAGGCAAGATACAGCATACTTTGCTTCAAAGGCAATACCCTGTCTTATATATTTGATTCTTATTGCTGCAGCCTTTTTTATAGTTTCGTTTGGCAGTTACTTCCTGCCGCCTTCTTCAATCACAATGTTTTTCACATTCTTTTCTGCCGCTTCTGCTTCCTCTGCCGTTATGGTTCCGACTTTTTCCCCGGCTTCATTATACACATCTACGCTTCCATCAAGGTTATCTTCCAGCGCCCCGTCCGGGACGTTATTTGTCGCTGCCGCCTTTTTTCCTTTCTGTTCCTCTTTTCCTGTACTGATATAATTTTCCACAATAACCACTCCTATTCTAAAATCTTTATCACTGCCTCTGCAATTACTTTAGCAATGATATCTTTTTTATTTTTATATAGTTTCGTATCGTCCTTATCGTCTACAAAGCAGACTTCCACAAGAATGGCCGGGGCAGTTGTATGGTTTAAAAAATATAAGCTCGTTGTTTCTTTGATTCCCCGGTTCGTAAATCCAAGTTTCTCCATCTTATTGCATATTTTTGTTCCTGCCGCCTTTTTAATCCCAGAGCAGCCTCTCATCCAGACTTCCGTGCCGCCTGTTTTCCCGTCGCCCTTCCTGTCACTTCTGCCGGAATTGAAATGTATGGAAATGTCCAGATCTACTTTGTGCTGGTTGCATTTCGCAACAATTTTCTGCAGCACATCCGACTGGCTTGTGCCATTGTTCACAGTGCAGTTATGTACCGTAATCCCGGCGTCCTCCATCCTTTCTTTTATCTTTTTTACCAGATATCTCGCTTCCGTGCTTTCCTTTATCAAGCCTACCGCTCCACACGCTGTTTTCCCATCTGGATTATGTCCTGCATGGATATTTACTACCTTATTTTTTCCCATTGTTATCCCCGCCTTTCTCATCTATGTTATGCTTCAATGCCGCAATGGCGTCTGTCAGGAATGGCGGTATGCCCTCCACTCCAAGACGTACCGCATTTCCACAATGCTTAAGCACTCATTCAAAATAAACCATACTGTTATCAGCAGCCCAAAAAAAGTGGATGCCGGCATATCAATCCCCATGCTTCCAGCCACTTTCTCAATCAGGAAATCCACAATGACGGCTACGGCAACTACCAGGATATAGCCGAATTTTTTGAGAATCCCCAGCGTCCCCTTTCGACTGCTCCATCCATAATTTCCATCCCCCGGATGCTCGATTGCCTCTTTTTTGCTCGCCATCATCCCGGAAA
This sequence comes from uncultured Lachnospiraceae bacterium, assembly GCA_947629585.1. Classification (GTDB taxonomy): domain Bacteria; phylum Bacillota; class Clostridia; order Lachnospirales; family Lachnospiraceae; genus MGBC100174. The sequence continues at coordinate 28,133 of CANREH010000019.1, forward strand.
TAAAATCAATGACCATGACGGCAATAAAAATAATGAGCGCATAAAACAGGACGCCCATTTTAGCCGTTATAAGCGCCGTCAGCGCAGACGCAGCTCCCTGTGTCATATAAATCCTTGCTTTTTCCATTTCCATATAAACCACCTTTCCTATCTCTTATTTAATTAATGATTCCTATTGTTGATATCCCCTGTCTGCTCTTTCTTTTGCTTTGCATAAACTTCCTGTATATACATTTTGTTCAGGCTCTTCCTTAAACCGTAACTGTTAAAATGCTTTAGTATGCCGCGGTAGGAAGCTACGCTCCTGTCAAGCGTTTCCCTGTCAATCTCTCCCACCGTATAGGCATGAAACATATACCGCAGCCGCTTTTTTAATTTCTTTGCAGTTTTCTTCCGCAGCTTTCTATGCGTTGGCCATACCCAGAATCCCACAAACTCAATTCCCATGCTGGTAGGACGTATGCAGGTTTTCCTGTTTAACTGCAGATTCAGCTTTTCGCCAATAAATGCCGCTATTTTTAATTTGACTTCTTCCAGATACTTTTTATCATGGTGGAGTATGATAATATCGTCCATATACCTGATATAAAAATGGATTTTCAGCTTATGCTTGCAATACTGGTCAAGCTCATTCAGGTACAGGTTTGCAAACATCTGTGAAGTCAGGTTCCCGATAGGCAGCCCCACATCATCAAGCATTTTGTCAAAAGCCACGTCCCCTACATCTGCACCCAGCGGCAAACCAAACTTTGTATCTTCGCAGTCAATGATTTTTGCCAGCAGCTCTAAAAGCGGCGGATCATCAATCAGTCGTGCCAGTATTTCTTTCAGCTTTTCATGATCAATTCTGTAAAAGTATTTTGCAATGTCAAGTTTCAGGTAATAATACCGCTGCGGCTTCCTGTCCGTCTGGCGCAGCCATCTTTGCAAACGGTCTATTGCAGCGTGTGTCCCTTTTCCCTGCCTGCAGGCATAGCTGTCATATATGAACCGTTTTTCAATTAACGGATTGAGCTGCCTGTATATGGCGTGCTGTGCAACCCTGTCTTTGAAAAGCAACGACATAATAAGCCGTTTTTTCGGCTCATACACATAGAAAATATTGTACCTTCCTACTTCATACGTACCCCATATAAATTCATTCTGCAAAATTATCAGGTTATCTTCCAGACGATCCGTATACTCCATTACGTCCTGTCGGTATCTTTTACATTTTATAGCTGCCTTGTATGCATAAAACAAGTTTTCAAAATCGTATATCTTAGGGAAAAGCCCTCTGATTTTCTTCAATGCTTCCTCCCTCCTTGTCTTTAAAAAATACGCTGTGCAAATCTACTCTGGTACTGCCATTTCAAACGTGACATATAATATTCAGCTTTCCAGCCGACTTTCACCATATCAATGCCGGAAAGATGTTTTATAATCTTCCTGGCGTTGATATGGGTACTAACTGTCTTCACAGCAATTCAATCTTTTTCCTGCGGTTCCCGGTCATGGTTCCCTTTGGAATGGAAAATAACCCCTTTAACCCATACGCACGGGCCGGAGGCACTTATGCCTGCGGCTTTCTGGCAATAGGGGTGAAGCGGAGCGGAAAGCCACGTTGTTGTTGCTGTTAGAACGCGGGTTGTTCAAGTTCAACGCTGCCGGGCCTCCATTGGAAGTGTTGTTGAAGCTCGAACCCCGGATAGGCATGGCAAGTCCTCTATTACGGTTATTTCCCAAATTATGAATAAACGGGTTTTTGCCCGCTTATTTTTTGATAGATTTATAATAGCCGCCGATCATACGCCCTATTTCATTGATTTTACGGGATATGTTTTCATATTTCTTCAATGACAGACAGGGCTTTTTGCTCCTGGTATATTGCGGATCAACGGCTAACCTTATCAGGTGGCGCAGCACGTCCACTTCATTATCCAATTCCCCCAGTGTTGTTTTCTTGTAGTGCTTATTTTCCAGCGTCACGATAAGCCGCAGGATTGAAAGCATGGTTTCCCGTATATCATCCGCAAGTTTTCTCTGCGCCCGCGGGAACTGTTCAATTTCCGGGTTTGTGTAAAGTATCAGCTCATACACTTTGTTTTTTGTTTTGAAGTCCTCCGCCGTTGCGTTGTCCCGTACCGGGTCAAGCTCCGGCGGATTTTGTGCTTCTTCTGCCATTTTTCCCCTGTCCTTTTGTTTTCAGATGCAAGGGGCTGTCTGCCGCCAGCCCCTCAGTTTATCAGTTTTCAGTTTCCAGTTATTCAACAAAGCCGGAGCGGAAAGCCACGTTGTTGTAGCTGTAAGAACGCGGGTAGTACAAGTACAACGCTGCCGGGCCTCCACCGGAAGTGCTGTTGAAGCTCGAACCCCGGATAGGCAGCCTCTCGCCGTTGTTTCTCGCCCAAAATCTGCCCGGCGTTTTCATGTTTGCTTCCGGGAAAAGCCCGGCTGCAATTAAAATTTTTGGTATATCCACGCTTTCAACTGCTTTCGTATCTTTAAACATTACATTTGTATCATTGCTGTCTGTTGTCTGCGTCGTTACGCTTGTATTTATCCTTAAGGTTTCGTCACTTCCGCTCGTCCTGTCAATCTTTAACGTGCCTGCCGTTCCTGGTTCAACCAGTGTGCCGTCAGGCTTGATCGCTTTCCATTCCGTGCTGTCTTTTCCCATGCTGCAGTCCGGTTTCATTGCATGGCCGTATGGGATAATCTGAATTTCCCCATCCATAAGCCGCATACCTGAAACCCATTCCCAGCAGTTCCCGCAAAGATCCGCAATTCCTGCCTCGCTATAATCATGGTTCCACGTCACCGGCCCGCTGCCCGTCGCTGTCCTTCCTCCTTTATGGCTCCCATCTATGTAGGTATTCACGCCACGTTCCCATGCATTTACATAGCTTGCGTCCCAGTTCGTGTTTCCTCTCGGGATTGTCCCGTTTTTCTCTGCCCATAATACAAGTGCTGCAAAAACGCCATTCTGATTCAAATGCCATCCCGCGCCCTTTTTACGGCAATACTGCAGGGCCTGGTCAAAATTAACATAACAGTGTGGATCTTTCATAGGCAGCGAATACGCGCGGTCATTCACTACGCAGTTAATGTACTTAGATACCCATATCACATTTTTTTCTTCCCCGTCAATAATCCACCACGGCAATGTTTCCTGTGTCCCTCCAGATATAATGTCAGAAAACTTCATTTTAGGGACACCCACCATAATAGACGGTTTCCCTACGTCGTCAAAAATTACTTTATTGTTGCCGCCAAAAGAAGCCACGGCAAGCGCCAAATCATCAAAATTACTCATGCTTTATTCCTCCATTCCCCATAAAACCAGCGTACAAAGCGCTATGTCAAACGCAATCGGTATGTGTACTTCCCGTGGTTCTCCATTTTCATCCACGCCGTCCTCAATAACACGATATCTTCTGGCCGGTATCATAATTTCCGCAGCATATTTCTGTGCCTTGCCGCCGGTTCCTATAACAATGCCGCCTTCCGTGTCAATGCAGATATCCAGTGTCACTTCATAATCCCTTTCCCTGCTTGCCAGGTTTACGGACAATTCATCATCACCGAAAATCAGCTTATTTTCCTGCTCATCATAGGAAATATGCTTCCCAGGTGTTTTTTCTACTACCTTGATTTTCTTTGCAGCCATCTTTCTTCTACCTCCTTTTGCCGTCCTTTACAATTTCCCGGCTTCGTGCCGCTATCACTGCCGCTGCTTCCCTCTGCTCCGGGGTTCCTTTCCCATGCACCCCGAAAGAACGCAGCACATACGCTTCATGCTGCTTTGTTTCTTCCCGTTTTATGATCACATTTGCCATTAATAAAAACCGCCTTTCACAAATACTTTCAGTTTTGCTTTTTTTGCACTCCCGGTATGCTCAATTTTGAAGCCGTTGACAAGCTTCTCGGTCACTTCAATGTCTCCTACGCTTCCTCCTGAACACTCTACAACTTCCGCTGCAACGGTATAGTCAAGGTTATTCCTCGGATGGGCCAGTGCAACCGTTTTCACAGAATTATTAAACGGGTATTCCATGCTGTTTGTCAGCTCCACTTCCAGCACGTCGCCAGACAGGTCCTGTATCTGCTGCCGCCGGTGTATCGCCCCGATTGCCAGCAGCGCCGCCAGCTCCCCTGCGTTTGAAATGCCGTCCTCCATATGGTTGAAATTCCTTGCGCTCTGCGGTGTCCCCTGCTGCAGGATTTCCCCCTCTACTGGCGTATGGGTTATCGTCCCATCATCATTGCGGCTTTCCGTATATCTGTCTTCGAATTGCGTCACATGATCCTGCCAGTCTGTCCAGTTATACATGATTTACACCTCCTGTTCTACAAATTTGAATACAAAACGATACAGCGCACCCTCCTGCACGTCTGAAAGCTGTATTTTCTCCGCCTTCTCTGCCCATAGCTGCTTATTCTTATTGTACAGTTGGACTTTCTGTATCGTTGCCGCCGTTTGAAGTTCCGGCGTAATGTTGATATACACCGCAACCCTGCCATCTTTCAGGCGTTCCCTGCGGTGTATTCGGACTTTTTCCGTCTTCCCGTTCACTGTTACCTGTGCATATGCAATGATAGTGTCCAGAAAGTCTTTAAAATCTTCGATTGCCTGCGGTGTCAGCATGATTCTTCACCCCCTTTCATAGCTTCCGCTTATTTCCGCAAAGAGTTGTTTTGTGCCGGAAAACTTCCATCTGTGCTTCACCTCCTATGATCCCGCCCCCTGCCTGCTGCCCTTCTATATTTCTCTGCGGCATTTCCCCGGCGTTTTCCTGCCCTGCCGGTATATTTTGATACCTGCCCGTTTTTAACTCTGTATTTACGTCAATCCTGCTGTCAGCATAACGGAATACAACATTCCGTTCTGGTACAGTCCCTGCTTCCGGGACAGAATATGGAAAACCTGCCGCCTCATCTTCTACTGCCAAGCTGTTTTCTGCTGTTGTCATTGTTCTATTCCTTCGCGGCACTTCCCCGGCATTTTTCTGTCCCGCTGCTACATTTTGATGCCTGTCTGTTTTTAACTCTGTATCCACGTCAATCCTGCTGTCAGCATGATGGAATACAACATTGTGTTCCGGGACGGTCCCTGCCTGCGGAATGGAATGCAGGAAATCTTCTGCCCATTCCTCCACTATGACGGTTTCCTCTCCCGTTTTCCCTCTGCGGTTCCTGTCCGGGATAGTCCCTGCTTCCTGGATGGAATACAGAAAATTTTCTTTTTCTTCCTCTGCCACAATGACCGTCTCTGCTTCTGCTCCCTTGCGGCTTCTCTGCGGCACTTCTCCAGCATTTTTCTGTCCTGCTGGTATATTTCTATATCCCAATGCATTCAACGCCGTTTCTGCGTCAATCTGCGTTATGGAACAGCGGAATACAACATTGTGTTCCGGGACGGTCCCTGCTTCCGGGACGGAATATAGAAAATCTTCCGCACCATCTTCTACTATAATGCCTGTTTCCATTGCTGCCCCTTTACGGTTTCTCTGTGGCACTTCCCCGGCGTTTTTCTGCCCTGCTGGTACACTCTGATACCTGTCTGCTTTTAACTCTGTATTTACGCTGATCCGGCTGTCGGAATGGCGGAATACAACATTCCGTTCCGGGATAGTTCCTGCCTGCGGCGGCAGGAATATAAACCCTGCTGCTTCCGTCCCTACTACAATGCAGCTCCCGGATTGTACTCCCTTCCTGTTTCTCTGCGGGTATGTTCCCGTCAATAACCTGTCTGTCAATGGGTTTTTATATAGAAAACAGTCTGTATGGGTCATGATTGTGCAGTAAATGCGGGATTGATACACTATTTCATCAAGCCAGCTTGAAAGCCGCTTGTACATTTTCACGGCATCTACAATTTCCCTGTAACTTGCCGTTATCCTGTTTGACGATACGTCACAGACAATATGGAAGTGGTGTGGCTGTCCTCCATACTCAAACCATTCTTCCACTTCGCTAATCGGGTACAGGCCGCTTAATCCTTTTTCTACCGCATATTTTGTTCCCATTTTTTTATGGACTTTTACGCTGTTTTTCAGAATGTCCCGTTTTGCTGCCAGCGGGTATGAATAATCGTACCAGTCAACGTGCATATCAAAAGCAAGTATATCAATTAGCTCTTCCGGCAGTTCATCAATTCTGGAATATATCAGCACATTGTCAATTTCCGCACTCACTCCAAGCATCTGCTCCGTGACTGCTGCTGCCAGCGCCTTCATTTTGGGGTCCCGTTTCAGCGTTTCCGGCAGATAGTCCGCAAAATTTACGCTGTATATGTCCCTTCCGGGGCTTCTTATCCCTTTTGCGTCAGCCAACCTCAACACCCCCGTTTAATACCTGCATGGTTTCCCTGACAATGCGTGCAACGTGTGTTGCCTCCACAGTTTTAAACACCGGCTTTCTTACTTCTACACGCTTTACCCCGGCTTCCATGACTTTCTGCACTAAATAAGACGGGTTTATATCCCGTCCCATTTTCCCCGTCTGCCATATTATGTATTCTTCTACTGCCGCCCGTGTTTCCTTTTCAATAATACTGCTGCTTGCCTGTGTATTTTTTTCCATCCAGAAAGTTACGTCAATTTCAAACGGGTCTTCTTCCGGTTCCGATACCGTCACCGTATCCGTCAGCGGCCGCACATCATCAGCATTTAATTTTTCGTATATCTTCTGCAGTACTGCTTCCGTCGGCTGTTCGCCGCCCTGCAGAAGCACACGCACATCAACAACACCCGGTTCCGGCGTTGTCGCTGCCACATCCGCCACTGCTGCCGTCACGGATTTTGCATGGTATATATAGCTGTTTGCCGGTCCCGCAGTGGAAAAGCTCTCCATGCTTTCCCTCATGCGTTCATAATATTCTTTGTCTTCTTCCTGCTCCGCCCCTCCGCTGGTTTTCGTTATGTTCTCGACTTTCAAATAATAGTCGTATACATCCACAATCTCTTTTATCTGCCCTGCTGCAAGGTCATTCCCAACAGTTCCGGCGCTCTGGCACTGCCCGCCTACGTCGCCATACGTGCTTCCGGCAGGTATCTCTAATTCTTCCGTCGTTTCAAACACAAGTTCATCAAAACTGATACGCGTCCCGGCAGGCACTATCACGCTTTGTTTCTGCGCTTCCGATATGTAGCACCGGAAAACGGTAACTGCTGGTTTTGCAGGAAGCCTTTCAATGTCTTTGAAAAGCTCTGCAAGGCTGTCTAAATATTCTCCCGTTGCATACCGCGGCACATTCTTTTTTGCCGCTTCGTCAATTAATACCCTCTGCTGCACCACGATCGCCGCACACCATGACAGGAAAAGCCTTTCCGGGGATGCCGGCTGCATTTTATAATCCTTCCTGCCGCTTTCTTTCATGAAAAGCTCATATAACGCAATCATGTTGCTTTCTATGGTTTCCGTGTCTGTCTCAAGAAATTGTATGTCGGGGTATTCCCTATTCTCCATCTTCGTTCACTCCCTCAACTTCCACTACCGGTATCAATATCCCCTGCATTGGATAGGAATAATCCGGCATTTCAAATGTCACGCTTCCTATTATCGCCCGTGGCTCGTATTCGTCTATCTGGTCATAGATGTACGCTACAAGCATATTCTGTACTGTGTTTATTGGCCTTTTCAAAAGTTCCCCCGGCAGGCCCAGCCCGCGCAGCATAGGCGCAGACTTCATCACTGTATCAAGTATGACTGCTATGTTCTGCAGTACTTCCTGATGCACATTTTCCGGGGCAAGGTCTATGTTTTCCAACAGTTTCCCATCACCTTTTACGATCTCCATAAAAATCACCTCTTGGGGTATTCTTTCAACGTTACATTTACTTTTGCAGCCCAAAGATTTCCGTTTTTATCAAACTTCTGCAGTTCAACAGTCCCTTTTTCCATCACCCACTTATAATTTCCGTATACCTTGCCGCCAATCACAAGCCGTTCCGCATATCCTTTCCTGATCATTTTCCGCAGCTTCTTTATCTGTTTTAACGGCGTTACTCCCAAAAATACGGAAAATACCATTGAAAATGATATGGTTTCTATTTCCGGCCCCATGTATTCAAGCAGGTCTGCCCTGATATGTCTGTCATGCGTTGCGTACTTTGCGGAAAAGTCCCAGCTCATGCCGTCAAACGTGCGCACAGATTTATCAGACACTTTAAAAGTCAGATCCCCGAAACTTCCTATCTGCGCCATTTATTTTATGCCTCCTAATATGTATCCCTCCCCGTCCCCGTCTGGCGTCATCAGACAAAGGACCATGTCCCCTACTTCTGGAAGCCAGTATGCCAGCCATGCTTTATGCACGGACGGGGACGGGTCGCGCACAATTTCATCATCATGGTAAGAAGCGTTTATTGATATGTCTGTCACATCTTTTTTTATCCTGTTTGCTTCATCTTCCAGCCATGCTTCCACCGTGTTATGAATGATATGCCGTTTTTGTATCAGAATGTGAAGCTCCCCGGATATCATGCCGCCTTTATCCCCAAATTTCACACGGGCTTTCATTTTCTTTTTGTCTACACTCTGCACGATTCCTTTCCGCACAATATTTTTCAGTTCTGTCAAATCTGCCATCAATACCCCTCCAATACCTGTTTTAAGGACAAGTCAACCGTGTAGCCGTCAAGCAGGTTATGCTTTGCCTGCGTGACTTTGTATTTCTTGTCAAACTGCTGGAAACCCTTCAATTTTACTGTAATACCCGCCACAAGCGATACGTCGCCCACGACTTTCAGGCTTGCCGTATATTCCTGTGTATTCTTTTCCCGCAGCCGTTTTTTCGCCAGCCTGACCGCTTCGGCTTTGCTGTTCACTTTCTCATTGATTTCCAGAGTCTGCCCCGTTCCTGTGCTGCTGTCCGGGGTGTACGTATATTCTATCGTTTCTTTGCTGTCCGGATCTGTATAGGAAACATGGCATGAAGTATATGCCGTATCCGTCAGGCTGGTTCCCAGCTGATAGGAAATAATATCGCTGCTGCCTTTTTGGAAAGTCCGTATCGCAGGTTTCTTATCATATTCGGCAGCATCATATATTACGATTGTTAAGGCTGTAACCTTCAATGCCATGCCCGCCGCATGGCATAAGTTCTGTAAAAACTTAATGTCGGAAACCTGCACCTGCTCTTTCCGCTTGTATGCCGGGTTGTCACTTGCTTCATACATTAGTTTCAGCCCGTTTTTCCCTGCTATCTCCTGCCCGATTCCTTTTAATGTTATGTTTTCCCACGCCTTGCTTTTCTTCTCCATGCGCAGTCTTGAAGTATATGGTATGGAAGTGCTTTTCACTGTCACTTTGTCTGGCGGCCCAGACATATCAATACTGTCTATCTCAAATGTGCCCATATCCAGTGTCAGGTCTTTTCCTGTACCATTCCAGTTCTTTTGCACCAGTACGGCAGATACCAGCTTTTGCTTTGCTCCGCTTGAAATACCGGAACTTCCTGTTTCCTTCCCTTTTCTGCTGTCCTTTGATTTTTTTACTATGCTTGACGTTTCGCCGCCTGTTGTTATCCTGAACACCTGCCCCGGATATATCAGATCCGGGTTCTTGATATTATTTTCCTGTGCTATCTGCGTATATTTTTCTCCACTTCCCAAATATTCTTCTGCAATCGCCCGTAAAGTATCGCCGCGTTTCACTACATAATGAACTGTTTCTTCATCTTCCACTTTCTTTTCTACCTGCCGTTTGCTTTTTTCCATTGTCGGCGTTATTTCCAGCCATTTCCCCAGCAGTTTATTTTCCCTGTCTTCATACTCTATCTGGAAATCGTCCGTGCTGTCTTCTTCTTCATCTGTGTAAGCTGCCCCCGTCAAATGCAGGCTGATATTTTCCGGCACATCCACGCCATTAAATTTTAATTTTAACTGCACACGCCTTGCCAGCTTCTTATCACTCATGATAAAATCCCCCTTTTCCACGGAGGCAGTTCCATATCTGCTTCGCCTTCAACCTCCGGGATAGTCAGGACTATCCCGGCAGGCAGAACAAACAAGGCAGCGTATTCTGCATTCGCCCTTATCAGCTTGTCGGTATACAGGACGCTTCCCATCTGTTCATAAGCTATCTTGTCCCACATATCCCCGGATATTGTTGTATAGGTATTACGCATATGCAGACCGCCTTTCATCATCATTCATCTTGTCCAGCAGGTTTTTTACCTGCTGGAGCAAGCGCCTGTTGTTTTCCTCCAGCTTTTCTTCCAAATCTCCCGGCTTTTCGCCATCAACATGGATTATCGGATTATTATCTATTGTTACAGTTATACTGCTTTGCCTGGTTATGCTTTTTAGCTCCGGCGCACTTACTCCCGGCACATTTTCCGTGGCATTATTACTTGTTATGTTGGCTATTCCCGCCGCCTGTACTGCTGCCACTGCGCTTCCCGCCTGGCTTTGTGCTTTCAATATTTCCTGTGTCTGCCGCGCTGTATACACCGTCCGCCCTGGCGCGTTTGTTATCAGCTCCGGCCCTTTTTCTCCGGCAATGAAGGTATCCGGCGTATTTCCTGAACCCTTTGCAAATCCCGGTATACGCAGCACACCTGCAGTTTTCCCAATCATCCCGCCGATGGTTTCCTTTTCCCTGCCGATTCCATCCATGATACCTTTTATTGCGGAAAAAAGCATATCTGTCACGCCCATTTCTATGGACTTGATTGTTATGCTGGCCGCTCCCGCCGCCTGTGCTGCTGCCGCTGCGCTTCCTGCCTGGCTTTGTGCTTTCAATATTTCCTGTGTCTGCCGCGCTGTATACACCGTCCGCCCTGGCGCGTTTGTTATCAG
>CANREH010000020.1 GCA_947629585.1 uncultured Lachnospiraceae bacterium
TGCCAAGATAAATCTCTGACTCCGCTTTCGCCTGCGCCGGCAGCATAAACACTGCCAAAAGAACAGCTATTATCCTTGCAGACAGCATTTTTTTGCTTCCAGTTTCTTTTTTCATTTTCTCCACCTGCCATAAATGCCGGAACAAACATCTTATGGCTTATCCTTTCTTTGTTTTGTTTACTGTAAATTATGTTCCCTTTCATATAACTTTTTTATTATATCATTTTCATTCCCTTGTTTCAACTATGTTTCCCCACCAAACAATCCTCTCTTTACCTTCACCCGCAAAATCCGCTCTACGGACTCATTGATCTGCTTTTCCGGAATCGTTCCCTCTTTCACGGCGTCTAAAACGCCCTGAAAGGCCTCTTTGTAGTTCTGCGGCATTAACACAATATCGGCTCCCGCCTGAATGGATGCCACAGCCGCAGATGCTGCCGTGTATTCCGAAGTAATCGCCGCCATATCCATGGCGTCCGTAATAATCACGCCGTCATACTCAAACTCTGTCCGCAGAATGCTTTTCATTACAATCTCGGACATGCTCGCCGGTTTTGTGTCTTCTGTCACGCGGCTGATAGAAATATGGGAAACCATGATGAAATCCGCCCCTGCCTTCATGCCCCGCTGAAACGGCTTAAAATCTGTCTTCCGCAGGTTCGTGATATCCTTTTCGAGGTTCACCGCCCCTTTGTGGGTATCACCGGTGGAGCTTCCCTGTCCCGGAAAATGCTTCAGCGTGGCGCTGACATTCATGCTCTGAATTCCCCCCACAAAACCCTCCACCATATCCGATACCAGCTCCGTGTCCGAGCCAAACGAACGGTTCCCGATTTCTTCGTTCAATTCGGATGTATTAATATCCGCAACCGGGGCAAAATCCACGTTAAACCCCAGGGAAGCGATGTCCCTTCCTATGGTTTCCCCGATTTCCTGCGCATAGCCCGCGTCTCCTTGTTTCCCTACCTCTTCCATCGGAGGGAACGCTGAGGTTTTCATGTTCCTATTGCTCCCGATTCTCGCCACGTCCCCGCCTTCCTCGTCCACGGTCACAAACAGGGGATACGGGCTGGCTTCCTGGAGCCCGGCATTCAGCCTCAGCACCTGCTTCCTTTTTTCAATATTTCTTGCAAATAAAATCACGCCGCCCGCAGGGTATTTCTTCAGCGTCTTTTTCATCTTTTTGGTGCATTTACGAAATTCATAATAACTTCCCTGGGAATCGTCCAGCAGCTCCAGGTTGACGATAAACATCTGCCCTATTTTTTCTTCCAGCGTCATTTTCTGCAGAAGCTCCTGCGCTTTCCCCAGAATCGTCGCCGTGTCCGTCACTTCTTTCCTGTCTGCATAAGCCCGTTCCTTTAAGGTTTTCTTTTCTTTTTCTTCCTCTTTCGCAGGCTCGCCGCCGGAAGGGTCCGGAAGCTTTACAAGCTCAGCAGAAAACAGGCTGCACCCCGATAATACCACGGAAAATAAACACAATAAAACTGCTAATTTTTTACTCATATCCGCCCTTTATCTTTCCTGTTACTTATCATACACAACAACCGGCATTCCCGGCTCGATCGTTTTAAAAATTTTCTTTGCTGCGCTGTAAGGCAGGTTCACGCAGCCGTGGGAACCGCTGTACTTATAAATCTCCCCGCCAAAGCTTCCCCTCCAGGAAGCGTCATGCAGCCCGACATTGCCGTTAAACGGCATCCAGTACGAAACCGGAGAGGAATACCCCTCGCCTTCCAGTGTGGCGTCTCTTTCCAGATAGTTAATCGGGTAAATGCCTGTCGGCGTTCCCCGTCCCAGGCTGGTATTTCCTGACACGCAGTCCGTGCTGACCTTGACTTCTCCGTCAATGAACACCCAGACATGCTGCTCCTTTAAGCTGATTTCAATGTAAGTGTCCCCGATGTCATCTTTATCCCGCACATAGCCGCGGAAAGAATACGCCGGCTCCATCGTGACGTCTTCCCCGGCTTTAATCGCCTCTTCCAGCTTTACAATCGTGTCGCCGTTATGGATCATCCAGCCATAGCTGCCGCCGCTCACCTTAATCTTCCTGCCGTCGTGCGTCGTAAACTTCCGCTCCTTCCCATAGGTGTCATAGGTCTTGGAAATTTCCTGGAGGTATGTGCGCATGGCTGTCTCGTCAAAGGTTACGCTGCCGTCCTCTCCTACCTGCATCCAGCTCTGGATCATGGTTGAAGTGATTTTCTCCTTGCGGTCGCTGAAATCAAGCGTGATCGTAATCATATATTTATTCAGATCTTTTACCTTCTGCAATAATTCGGCATCGTCGCTTAATACCGCAGGAGAATCCAGATAGCAGGACTCCAGATCCACTTCTTCCTCGCCTTCCTGCAATGCTTTTTTTACCAGCTTGGCAGCGGCCTCCACATTAAAGTAATTGCCGTAGATTTCTTTTTTAATTTTATATTTTCCTGTTTTTTTATTGAATACAATTTTAGCATCCTGAGAATCTATGATTTCCTGAGAATCCAATACAGACTTCATTTGATCTTTAATGACTTTATCATCCGTCTTTAATTCATAATCTACCTGATAATCCTTCGACCGGAATAAATTGGTAATCGCCTGGCTGTTAGAAAGCGCTTCCTCTAACTGATTTCCAAAATCATAAGAGACACCGAGCTCCTCCGCCGTAAACGATACCTTAAGCCCTTCCCGCCCGGTAATTGTCACGCCCTTATCCTCAATCGCCGATAACAGCTCCGTCTCCACCTGCGTCACCGTCTTGCTGGTGCAGTCAATGCTGTTGATCATCGTGCCGGAATAAAACTTATCATTATTCTGGATGTAAATAAATCCCAGCGCAATCGCCCCGAGAAACAGCATACTGACAGCGCCGACAAAAACCCATAATAATTTCTTCATGAATGCCACTCCTTATCTGCCTGCAATCCTTATAAAGACATATAGTTTTCCTTGCAGTTAATAATATAAAATCCCTTTGCATTTAAGCTGTCTTCCCTGTTGTAAAGCATTTCCGTATTATCCATCTGCATAAAAACAGCGCCCGCTTCCTCAGCAATGCACTGCATTGCCGCCGTGTCCCATTCCATCGTCGGGTTATAGCGGTAATAAACCTCCGCATCCCCGCGCGCCACCATACAGCCCTTTAAGGAACTGCCGACACTAACAAAATTAGTCAGATGGTATTTTTCCAAAAGCCTGTCCATCTGCTCACAGCCATGAGAATTGCTCATCACGACACGGAGATCCTCTGTACGCTTGGAAACATGGAGCTTCTTTTCTTCTCCGTCCCTTGTCCTTAAAAAAGCGCCTTTCCCTTTCCGGGCATAATAAAGCTCTCCCGCCGCCGGGACATAGATCACGCCCAGAATGCTTCTGTGCTGATAAGAAAGCGCGATGTTCACCGTAAACTGCCCGTTCCTTTTCAAAAACTCTTTCGTTCCGTCCAAAGGATCGACAACAAAACAGTAATCGTTCTTAAGCCGTTCCTTATGATCCTTTTCTTCCTCCGAAAGCATGGCAATATCCGGGAACTCCTTTGTAAGCCTCTCTACAATCAGTCTGTTGGAAGCCTTGTCCGCCGCCGTCAACGGCATATCCCCTTCCTTATACTCTACCTGCATATCTTCGCAGGAATTGTAGATCTCCATAATCGCTTCCCCTGCCGTTATGGAAATTTCCTTGCATACTTCCAAAATCTTTTCCAAATCCATTCCTTGTACCAGCCTGCGCTTATCCTTTCTATATTTTTTGTTTGATCATTTTATAACAGCTTACCATCTTTTCTGCATTTTTTCAAACATTTTATCCAAGAGAACGGAAATTTTACAATTTGTACACTTTTCCCCGCTCACAGCCAAGAAAATTATGCAAACAAGCCGAACGATGGGTTTATCTGACATGGAAGCCATATTCCCCTTCTTCCAGCGGGATTTCCTTAGAATCCATGCGGTCAATCATAATATAAGATCCCCGGTTGATTAAGACGAGCATTTTGTTAATCTGCTCCTCGGTTCCCTGCGCTTCCATCTCCACGGTACCGTCGCTGTTATTCCTCACCCATCCGGTAACGCCCAGCCCGTTGGCGGCATGGCTCGCCCGGTAACGAAACCCGACGCCCTGTACCCGTCCGGAAAAATGGATCTGTTTTCTGATCTTTTTTATCTCTGCCAACAATAAGCCCGCCTTTCTTTCTACCAAATTCCCAGCGCTTCCATGCGTTTTTTCACGCTTTCCGCCTCATCCGTTTTACATAACACCGCTGCGGCAACCTCTGTCATCTCTCTGGATACCTCTTCCCTCTGGAGAAATTCCCGATCTTCTTTTGTCTCTTTTCCCCGCTTTATATGCTCCACTGCGCGGTTAAGTCCCGCAAAGAAACCCATGAGTTCCCGAAATTCACAGATTCTGTCTAAAATACAGCTTCCCCGCTTCTGGTACTCAAATTCACAGGCGGAAATCACCTGCATGGACAGCTTCAGCTCCCCGGTAATATCCGAAGCCTCCAACAGCACATCCGGCCGCTTCTGCAGGGATGTTAAGAGAAATTCCTTCGCTCCTATAAAATCCTTCTGCCGGAAATAACCGGACAGCCGCTCTTTCATTTCTCTCGTCTCCGCTTTTTCTCCAATCATGCCGACCGTGCATTCACATACCTTTAATTTCTTAAAACGAATCCATACCAGCTGTAAAAATTCCGAAATAAACCCGAATACCCGCTTATGGTAATCGTCATACGTTTCTACATTAATCCGCTCCTGCATTGCAGAAAAAATACCAAACAGCCACTCGCAGTACTCATCATAAAGCTGCTTTGAGGTCAAAAAAATATTCCCGAAATAACTTTCATTTCCATGCACCAGTTCCTCAAACAGCGGATAGATCTCCGGGGATTTCTCCCGGATCACATCCGCCGCCGCATCCAGATCCTTTTTATGGTGAACCTCGGCAAACCCGTCATAGTAAGAATTCTTTAACTCTACCCGCTTTGTCGTAATCATATCATATTTTTTAAAAAGCTCCCGGTACTCCGCTTCCGTAAAGACCAGGTTCTGCGCATTCACCAGATAACGGCGGTAATGGCATGTCCCGACATACTCTAAGTCCCGTACATTTTTCCATACCCAGTAAAGCCCGGTCAGCTCGCTGTAATATCGGTTAAGCTCCGAAATATTCTCCCCGGTATCATCCCCGGAATAGCCAAGATCCTCTGATAAGGCGCGCCCAACCTGCAGCGGGACATACATCTTATCCGATGGCACATCAAATTTTTTATGCGTCATGGTATAAATCCGTAAAAACATACTCTACCTCAACAATGTTCCAATGCATAAATAGCGGCCCCTGCCGCTCCGACAATCTCCGGCTCCGGGCAGATATAAAGCTTTGCCTTAAGTTTATCCTCGACCGCGCGGACAACGCCCGGATTCTTCGCCACGCCTCCGGTCATCATATAATCTGGAATCAGCCCGACCCGCTTTAACAGGGAATAGGATTTATTGGCAATCGCCCGGCAGATGCCGTTGGCAATGTCCGCCTTTTCCTTATTATTGGCAATCAAAGAAATTACCTCCGATTCCGCAAATACCGTACACATGCTGGTAATCTCGATTTCCTCCTTCGACTTTAACGCCTCCGGCCCCACTTCGCTGATGTCGATTTCCAGCGTCCTTGCAATCGCTTCCAAAAACCGCCCCGTTCCGGCGGCGCATTTATCATTCATCACAAAATCCACAACTTCCCCGTTTTCATCTAAGCGGATCGCCTTGCTGTCCTGCCCGCCGATATCCAGAATCGTCCGGATCTTCGGATTAAAATAATGCGCTCCCTTTCCGTGGCAGCTAATCTCTGTCACATTTTCGTCCGCAAACGGGATACTGACGCGTCCGTATCCGGTGGAGACAATCTTTGCCAGATCCTCCCGTTTTAACCCCGCCTTCTCTAATACAAGCTCCAGTACCTTCTGCGCACTCTCGCCCGATTTTGCCCCGGTCCTCACCACGGCAAACGCCTTAATTTCTCGTTTTTCATCCATAATGACTGCGTTGGTTGAAGTCGATCCGCTGTCAATTCCCAGTACATACATGGCCTTCCCTCCTGTCACTTTCTTTTCTGCCTTTTCTGCCGGGGCAAGCGATTCCAAAAACGCCTCCATGCGGGTCAGGATCTGCCCGTAGCTCTGGCTGGTATTATCCGTTTCCAATAACAGCATCGGCTTTTTTAAGATTTCCTTTAACCAGGCATATTCATAGGAATAATTATCACAAAACTGCACAGTATGATAGACAATCCCGTCCACGCTGTCCGCGTATTCCTCCATCAGCTTTTCCCGATTCGCCGCCGCCTTCATCCGCATACACGGGAACTGCCGCAGAAGCCCGTGTACATAATCAGACACCACTTCTTTTCCGGTCTCAAACCGTCTCTGCAGTCCCGTGCAGGTTAAGTCAAACGCAACGGAAACCTGATGTTCTTCTAAAATCTTCGCAATATTGGGGTTGGCCCTTGCGCCGAGTATGCCGATATTGAGCCGATCCTTTTTGAGCGAAAGCATTGGCTCCGCCGTACCTTTCTTTTTCTCCAATACTTCCTTTAACTTTTCTTCAGAAAACTTCTTTCCGCTGAAATCCTCATAAGCTTTGATAAATTCCAAAATCCTCTGCTCATACAGCTTTCTCCCGGCGCCTCCCGTAATCCTCGGCACGTCCAGGATATATAAAAACATTTCCGGTTTTTTCTCTTTTAAAACATCATAAAGCCTTCTTACGCTGTCACAGCAGGTTGTCAGCACAATTCCTTCATATTTTCCCGACAGCGCTTCTTCCAGCACGCCCTTGACAAAACTGCAGATATTCGGGTGCATCATGGCATCCGCCTGTTCAAACGAAGTCACTTCCGGCTGGATTCTTTCCAGTTTTTCACCAAACGCTTCTAAAATCTCAACCGGCGTATACTTACAGATATAACCGATCATCTGGTTCTCTCCTTCCTGATTCTTTTCATGGGAACCCCTGTTCATCTCCTGCGGCCGCTTCCCCGGGAAACGGCAATATCACTCCAGCATTTCCAAAAATGCTTCCAGCCTTGTCTTAATCTGCCCGTCATGGCTGTTCCTTTTATCAATGCCATCCCCGTCAAGAATCAGCATTGGCACATCCCGTTTCTTCATTTCTTCCTTTAATAAAATGCTGCCCCCGGAAGCCTGCTTACAGCCCCAGTGGTTAAAATGGATCACCGCATCCGGCCGGTAAAGCTCCATTAATTCCAAAACCCGTTTGGTCTTCTGCTTATAAGAGCCGTTAAACACGTTTCGGAGCAATTTTTCTGCAAGGGCTTCATACGGCCTTTCCACATCCAGCTCCTCGTCACAGTCCAGCACAATATCGGAAGCAAGCACCTGATAATCCCTGCTGCTGTTAAAATAATGCTGCAAAGTCTCCTGATAAAACGGTATTAAATGCACCCATAAAATCTTTTTCCCTTCAAATACAGGGTTTCCTTCTATCTCTTTATTCATAAACTGTATCAGTTCTAAAAATTCCTGTTTCCCCATTAAAAGATGGACGCCCATCATTAAATAAAGCTGGCTCACTACCTCGCCCGGATAATAATGCACCTGAAGAAGCTGATACAGTTTCTTTAGTTCCTTCCTTGTTTCATTCTCTGTCTCAAGCTCCTGCCTGAGCTTTCCCATATCAAACGGCTTTCCCAGAACCTTTTCCATTTTCTGCACCATCTCTTCTAACTGTCCCGCCAAATAGCCAACCGCTGCCTCGTCATCCTTATAAGGCACGTCAAGCAGAGTAAACCCGACCCCTTTCTTCTTCTGCAGAAAACGGAACGTATTTAAGTTCCCGTCACAGGAAAGCGAAGTCGTAACCGCATAGGACGGCGCAGGGACTACTCCGCTTGTCACAGCCCCTACAAATGTCTTATGATAAGAACAGAGCGTCGGCGCAACCCCGAGATCCTGCGCAAAGTCAATAAAATAATCCTCCAGATGATACCCGGTCAGAAAACACGCCAGACATTCTATGGAAAGGCTGTTCATCCCAAAAGCGTGCATAATCTCACAGGGAGCAAAAATATTTCCCCATACATAGCTGTCCTTGTGGCTCAGGGAATCCGCCACCAGCCTCATCATCATATTTTCAAGCTTCTGGTAGCCTGCCGCAATCCCTTTCTTGGGAAGGAACCTTGTCCTGAAACAGTTTGCTTTAAACCCCATTAACATCCGGTCCCATCCCTTTTCCGGCTCTTCCTGTGCTTTTTTATTCGCATATTGTATAAATTTTTCTACAATTTCCATTCTCCCATAACCACCTTATTTCCTCGCGTAAACGAGATGCATCGCGGCATTCGCCAAATTGACAAACAAGCTTGTCAGCCTGGCTCATTGCTCGCGTAAATCAAAAGAGACGTGCAAGGCACATCTCTTTTGCTGTTTTCTTGAACTATTACATCTTATATTACTGCTGAATTTCAACAACGACCCGCTTGTCTTCCCGGGAAGCTGCCGCCTTCACTACGGTACGGAGTGCCTTCGCAATCCTGCCCTGCTTTCCAATGACCTTACCCATGTCATCCGCATTGACAGTTAAGTGGACAACGATTGTCTCTCTGTCCTCTTCTTTTTCTACCGTTTCACTGACCACAACTTCCTCCGGGTGATCAACCAAAGCGCAGGCAATAATTTTCACTAATTCTTTCATTTTCCACCGGCCTTTCCAACGATTACATAATGCCAGCTTTTTTAAATAACTTTCCAACAATTTCCGTTGGCTGTGCGCCATTAGACAACCATTTTTTCGCTGCTTCTTCATCAACTCTGAAAACGCTTGGCTCCTGTGTCGGATCGTAAATACCGATTTCTTCAATGAACTTGCCATCTCTCGGAGATCTGGAATCAGCTACAATAACTCTATAAAAAGGAGCTTTTTTCTGTCCTAATCTCTTTAATCTGATTTTTACTGCCATTTTCGTTTCACCTCCTGTAAATTAATTAACAATATATGTTAAAGAAATCCAAGATTTCTTATAACCGGATTCATTTTCCTAAAAACCGAACGGAAGCTTTAACTTCGATAATCCTCCCAGTCCTCCGCTCCGCTTGCTATTCATCATGCCGGACATCTGCTTCATCAGCTTCCTGCCCTGCTCAAACTGCTTTATGAGCTTATTGACCTCGCTGATATCCACGCCTGCTCCCCTGGCAATCCGCCTTTTTCTGGACGGATTGATAATATCAGGATTTCTTCTCTCTTCCAGCGTCATGGAATATATCATCGCCTCAATGCCCTTAAACATATCGTCGTCAATATCCAGCCCCTTAAGCTGCGAACCCATACCCGGCATCATTCCCAGGATATCCTTAATGCCGCCCATCTTCTTCATCTGGTTCATCTGCTCCAGATAATCCTCAAAATTAAATTCTGCCTTGCGGAACTTGCGCTCCATCTCTTTGGCTTTATCTTCGTCAATCTCTGCCTGCGCCTTATCAATCAGCGTCAAGATATCTCCCATCCCCAGAATCCGGGATGCCATACGGTCAGGGTAAAACTGCTCCAAATCCGAAAGCTTTTCCCCCATGCCGATATATAAAATCGGCTTTCCGGTCACGGCACGGATCGATAACGCCGCACCGCCCCTGGTATCACTGTCCATCTTGGTAAGGATTACGCCGTCAATGCCGACCTTCTGATCGAACTGTTCCGCCACATTCACGGCATCCTGCCCGGTCATGGCATCCACTACCAGAAGCGACTGATCTACTTTGATATGCTCCTTAATCTCCTGCAGCTCCTCCATCATGGCCTCATCCACATGGAGACGTCCCGCAGTATCAATAATCACTACCTGAAAACCATTTTTCTCCGCATATTCCAGCGCCGCTTTGGCAATGTCCACAGGCTTATGCTTATTACCCATAGAAAACACTTCGACGCCCTGCTTCTCCCCGTTAATCTGTAACTGCTCAATCGCCGCCGGACGGTAAACATCACAGGCAGCCAACAGCGGCTTTTTCCCCTTCTGCTTTAGCTTCCCTGCAATCTTCGCTGTCGTCGTCGTCTTACCGGCGCCCTGCAGGCCGCACATCATAACAACCGTCATGCCGCCTGGATTGATTTTCAGCTCTGTTGTCTCGGAACCCATCAGGCGGCAGAGCTCATCATTTACCACCTTAATCACCATCTGCCCCGGCGTCAAGCTGTTCATTACATCCTGCCCGACAGCCTGCTCCTGCACGGTCTTTACAAAATTTTTAACGACTTTAAAGTTGACATCGGCTTCCAGCAGTGCCATTTTCACTTCTTTCAACGCTGCCTTGACATCGGCCTCCGTCAGCTTGCCTTTGCTTCTTAACTTCTTAAATACATTCTGCAGCTTCTCCGATAAACTGTCAAATGCCATAGACAACCTCCTCACCAAACCATAACCATTCAGCCTTCCCATTCATAAAAGCGCCTGCCGCCGCTAAAGCGGCTGAACTAAAGTTCCTTTAAAATCGCTTCCGATAACTGATAGATTTCCTGCAGTCCTTCGCCGTCTGCCAATTCCTGTATCTTTTCCACCTTTTTCTTCAATTTACGGAACCGCTCCAAAAGTCCAAGCTTTTCTTCATATTCCTTTAGCTGCCTGCTCGTGCGCTTCACGGAATCATGGACGCCCTGACGGGAAATCCCCCGCTCCTTTGCAATCTCGCCAAGAGAATAATTATTCAGGACATAATCCTCAAACATCTGCTTATGGTTTTCCTTCAGCAGTTCCCCATAAAAATCATATAATAAAGAAAGCTCATAGAGCTGATCCAGAGAATCCTCTTCTGTCATAAGCACCACCTGTAAAGCAATTTTCTTTACAAGCAGAGAGTATACTTGATCCTGATTCTGTTGTCAAGGGGGAAATTTATTTTTTGACTCTATCTTCTTTATCTAATAAATAGCATATAAAGCTTACATCTTTCGATAATGAATCCGTATTTTTAAAGAAAATGCTATAATTCCCTGTTTGGTTAATTTCAAAAGCATAACTAATAGAACCCACTCCCTCTATATACCTTCCTATGCCGTTTGGTTCAATAATACCAGCCATAAGTTTCCCATTTGTCTGTTCTTTATACTTAACATTGATTTTAATAAATTCTCCATTTTCTCGATAAATTTCTTTTATTTCACAAGCTTCCTCTACACCAGTTTTCCATTGCAAGGTCATTACTTTTTCCAATCTTTTAACAGAATTAGTCATATCCATAAAGTTCCATTTTTCTTTTATTTCAGATAATATTATTTCTTCATTCTTCGTATTTTTCTCTTCTTCCTTTCCAAAATGTTTCCAAATATAAGTATCATAAAGCTGCACTCCTTTAGAACTCGCCAAACATGCGCCTGTTAATCCCATTGATAAAATAACCAGCATCATAACAGCAGAAACAGCTTTCATAAATCCGCTGTTTTTACCATAACTCCGGGTATATTCAATCCGCTTTTGTATCTGTGAGCTTTTTTCCAGCAGCCCGGTAACAACAAAAGAAACCTTTTCAGAATGGTTCTGCTCCTTCATCATATCCAGGATATAATCAAAATAATCATCTACCGTAAATAACCCTGCTCCTGCACGGCAGGCACAGATATCACAGCGGATTTCACTCCACGCTGTCAGATGCCCAAGCAGAGAAAAAGCCATCGGATTAAAACAATGAATCATTGTAATCAATACCGACAGCCATTTCAGTTCCAAGTCATGCTTCTGCAAATGCGTCATTTCATGCAAAAATATAATCTCAAGTTCCCTGTTTGTATATTCTTTTTCTGGCAGAATAATTTTCTTGGAAAACAGCCCCATGCACATCGGGGAACTGCAGCCGCCGCTCCGGTAAATTTCAGGCTTCCTCTTTAACGGAACCTTTGTCTTGCAATACTCATCCCTGACAGCAAGAATTTTTACCGATTCCTCTTTCCTGCAGTCTGCAAGGAACTCCCGCTCCTTCATTACCTGTGCCAACCGCCTGAAAGCTATCGTTAAAAAGCACAAAAACCACACCAGTGCTGCCAGTTCCAAAACTGCCTTTACATGCGGTGTCAGCTCTAACATACTGTTTAAATTATAACTTTCTCCTGCCACATAATAAAAACTTCCTTTTAAATAAGGTAATATCACAATATATGCAGCCGGAAAAAGATAACTAAGGCACACCAGACGCAGACCCGCATAAACAAACAATGGGTTTCCTTTCACACAGATCTTTAACCCAAACCACCACAAAATCTGCATAAAAACCCCGGTCAAAGCCGTCAGCAGCACCATGAAAAAAAGATTAACGACCAGATTCATGCAGCGCTTTCCTTACTTTCTCAATCTCCTCATCGGACAACAGCTCTTCCCCAAACAAATCGCAGGCAAAACTCTCTATCTTTCCCTTATTCCAGAAATCAAGAAACCGCCTGAAAGCGCCTTTTTTATAATCCTTTTCCTGCACCAGCACTTCATAGTGAAGAAATCTGCCAGCTTTATAAGGATGGACATACTGCTTCTCTTCCAAATGTTTTAGAAAAGTGGCGACTGTCTGTAACTGCCAGCTCTTTCCATGCTCTGTGGACTGTTTCACAATTTGGGAAAGAGTACAGTTGCCTCCCAGCTCCCAGACACTTTTCATCACAATTTCTTCGCTTTCCGTTAATGAACGCATAATTTTCTCCCTTTCTACCTGTGTTTTAATAACCGCAAAATTTTTTCAATGGTAAATGGAATAATAGCATTATTTCCGCGTCTTGTCAATAAGAAATTCTCTCGTGAGTTTGCGCAGCTCTGTCCACAATACTATCAATACTGCCATAAACGGACCACTTTTCCTTTCGGCAGGGCAGCTTTCGTCATGGACAGAGACTTAACAACAATAAAATGTTCAAGGAAACTTTTCTCAAGCCACTTTCTATCCCAGATTCTAATATATACTTATTTTTAACGAAGATAGTAAGAAAAACTAATATCAATTTCAACATCATTTACATTTCTCGCAAAGACACTATAATATCCAGTCTGATCAAGATCAAAGGTGTGCGTCACAGTATCATAATCTTCCACATATCTTCCATTATGGTCCGGCTCTATGATTCCTACATTGCACAATTTATTCACACCACTGGTAATTGCCCCTGATACCTGAAGCTTCTGCCCCGACTTCCGGTAAATATTTTTTACCTCATAAACGGTATGAACCGGCATTGTCCACAGATATTCATGCCCCGGCTCTCTCTTTTTCCCAATTTCTGTGCCTGTCATATCCACAAAATTCCACTTTTCTCTTGGATCGGTAACTTCCACTTCTTCCGAATCGTTACCATCCTCTGACAGACTGCCGACAGCACTGTCACTATCCTGAACCAGCGTTGTCTCCGCTGCATAAGATACCGTAGATCCCAGCGCCAATACTGACAGCATCGCAGAAGCTGCTGCAGCCTTACATAATTTTCCCACATTTTGATACTTTTTCATATACTCCAACCTCTCTTTCTGATGTGAGCTTTTTCCGCAATACCCTTTTAAAAAGCTCTGATTTTAATGTTTTCTGTATCATTCTATCTGAACCCTTTTACAGGTGCAAATATCACAGCGGACTTTGCTCCACAACCAAAACAATTTTTATTTTCATCGTATCTAAAGAAAAATTACCACTTTTTTCTATATTTGTCAACTCTTTTCGGAAATTAAAGATCAACTTGAACAAAATTCCCACATCATATATAATAGAGGATATTGAACTAGAGAACGGAGGTTGTTACTTATGGAAAAAAAACGAATTGTGATTGCCCTGGGCAATACTTCGCTTGGCAAAAGCTTCCCTGAACAGAAAACGGCGGTAAAAAAAGCGGCGGCGGCCATTGCCGATCTGGTGGAAAAGAAACATCAGGTCGTCATTACCCACGGAAACGGCCCGCAGGTCGGCATGATACATAAAGCGATGACCGAATTCGGACATCTTCATTCTGATTACACCGTGGCTCCCATGTCTATCTGCAGTGCCATGAGCCAGGGCTATATTGGCTATGATTTACAGAATGCAATTCGCACAGAGCTTTTAAACCGCGGTATCTTTAAGCCTGTGTCCACAATCATTACCCAGGTACAGGTCGATACCTTCGACAAGGCTTTCAGCAATCCTACCAAGAAAATCGGCCGCTACATGACCGAAGAAGAGGCAAACGAAGAAAAAAAGAAGGGGCATCATATTATTTTTGAAGAAGGCAGGGGATACCGGAGGATCATTTCCGCACCAAAACCGATTAAAATCTATGAAATCGATGCCATCCAGACGTTAACCGATGCCGGGCAAATCGTGATTGCGGGCGGCGGCGGCGGAATTCCTGTCTTGGAGCAGGGAACGGTATTAAAGGGAGCCAGTGCCGTCATTGAAAAGGACTACACCAGCATGAAGCTTGCCGATTTGCTTCACGCAGATACGCTGCTGTTTCTGACCGGGGTGGAAAAGGCCTGCCTGAATTTCGGGCAGCAGGATGAAAAACCGCTGGATCTTGTCACCTTCACACAGGCGCAGGGCTATATGGCAGAGGGACATTTCTCCCCGAACAATATGTACCCGAAGGTAGACGCTGCGGCTACCTTTGCCGCTTCCGGAGAAGGAAGGGAATCCATCATTACTTCCCTGGACAGGGCCTTAGACAGCATGAAAGGACGTACAGGCACGCGTTTTATCGCATAATTTAAGAAAGGGTGAAATGAAATGGGCCATTTGACCATTGGTTTTATCGGACTCGGCCTGATTGGCGGTTCGATTGCACGGGTAAGAAGAAAAATCCACCCAAAGGAAACGATTATCGCTTATAACTATCGGAAAACTTCCAATCCCAACCTGGAGGAAGCGCTTGCTGACGGCGTCCTTTCCCGGATTGAGACCAGTTTAGAGCCGTTCAGCGAATGTAACATTATCTTCCTATGTGCCCCGGTACTGACAAATATCAGCTACCTGGAGAAGTTAAAACCGATTATCAATAAAAAATGTATCCTGACGGATGTTGGGAGCGTAAAAGGAAATATCCATACAGCCGTTGCAGAGCTCGAATTGGAACAGCAGTTTATCGGCGGGCACCCAATGGCAGGCGCAGAAAAAACAAGCTACCACTATTCCAGTGATACGCTTCTGGAAAATTCCTTCTACATCCTGACGCCAACGGAGAAAACGCCGAATTATATGAAGGAGCTCCTGCAAAGAGCCATTGAAGAATTAAATGCCAAACCGATTTTTATGGAACCTTCCGCGCATGATGAAGCAGTTGCAGCTATCAGCCATATTCCGCATATTGCCGCAGCTTCTTTGGTGAACCTTGTCCGCTCCCAACAGCAGGCAGAGATCATGAAACAGCTTTCGGCAGGGGGATTCAAAGACATCACCAGAATCGCTTCCTCTTCCTCGGAAATGTGGCAGAATATCTGCCTTTCCAATAAAGAAAGCATTTTAAAGCTGCTCCGCTCCTTCCAGGAAACTATTGACGGGGTTATTTCCATGCTGGAAAAAGAAGATGAGAACGGCCTCTACCAATTCTTTTCCGAAGCAAAAAAATTCCGGGATTCTATCCCTGATAAAAATAATATCAAACAGGAAGATCTTTTCCTTATTTAAATTTAATTTCATTCAAAACGGGATGAAACACGCTTCGCGAATTGCTCGCATAAACAAAAAGGTTCGGAACCAGCAGGCAATGTCAATGCCGATTCCGAACCTTTTTATCCATCTTAATAGTTTACCTTAATCCCCTTCTTTTTCGCATAGGCCGCCGCATAGCTTCCTTTCACCGCCTTAATTTTCAGGCTTTTGCACCCCTGGAACGAAGAGGCGGCAATCGACGATACTGCCCCTGTAAGGCGGACCGATTTCAATTTTTTACAGTTTTTAAATGTCTTCGCCCTGATTTTCCTGACGGATTTCATCCCGGTCACTTTTTTCAGGTTCTTACAGCCAAGAAACGCACTTTTTCCAATCACGGCTACATTCTTCCCGACGGATAATGTTTTCACCGACTGATTTTTATAAAAAGCCTTCCCTGCAATCTGAGTTACCTTATAAACGGAATTTCCATATGGCACGGACGCCGCCACCGTAATCTTTTTGGCAGAGCTGTCCGCCGTTCCTGCCGCTGCCGCCTCGGTATCAGAAAGAATCCGGTAAATAATCCCTCCGCTGATAAACTGTTCCCCAATGACAGAATCCTGTCCATTGGATACCGCAGAATCAGTACCGGAAACACCGGGCTCCCCTGCAGAATTTCCATTTTCCTGCGGAAATTTTTCTATATTTTCTGTATCGGTGTTTTCCCTGTCTGTATTTTCTGCACTGCTGTCTTCCCTGTCTGTATTTTCCGTATTGCTGTCTTCCTTATCTGTATTTTCTGCATTGCTGTCTTCCTTATCCGCATTTCCCTGATTTGTACCCTCATAACGGTATTCGTTCGCTGCCAAATCCGCAACTGCGTCATAGACATTGAGCATACCGCCCGTCGCAAGTTTCCCTGACAGCCCGGAAAGTGCTGTCGCATTGGCAAGAATCCGTTCCCTGACTGCAAGAATATCCGGATTTTTCGCATAGGCATATCCCATCGCACAGGCTGCCGTCACCATCGGCGCCGCCATGGAAGTTCCTGACATATAAGCATAGGTCTCACCCGGCGTAGTGCTGTAAATATACATTCCCGGCGCCGCAATATCCACCGTTTCCGCCCCATAATTAGAATACGGGCTTAACGTACCGTCATAATTTAAGTTCGCGACAGAAATAATATTATCAAAATCATAAGACGATGGATACACGCCGTCCCTGTCATTATCCGTCCCATCATTTCCCGATGCCGTCACAAATAACATAGAGGAATTCTGAATTGCCGCTTTCATGGCTTTGTCATAGTCCTGATAGTAAAACGGAATATCGGATTCATTGATGCCAAAGCTCATATTGCAGATAACCGCGCCCTGTTCTTCCGCATACTCAATCGCCTTCACAATATCCTCCGTCTCCCCGGCGCCTTCCGTCCCGCCCAGGACCTTCAGGCACATCAGCTCCACATCAGCATTGGAAGCAATTCCGGCAATTCCGGTTCCGTCCATTGCGGCTGCAATCACGCCTGCCACATGGGTCCCGTGTTCATCTTCGTTTTCTGCATTGCCGCGGCTCCTTGCTGTCCCGACATAAATTTCATTGGAATCATAGTAAAAATCCCATCCATAGACATCATCGATATACCCGTTGCCGTCGTCATCCAGCCCATTATCGGGGATCTCCCCGCTGTTAGTCCAAATATTGTCCTTAATCTGGGAATGACTGTAATCAATCCCCGTATCAATAACCGCTATTTTCACAGTCCTTCCGCCGCCCTGAAACTCGTTCCATGCCTTTACAGTATTCGTATCAATCCCGGCAGCAGCGCTTGTTTTCATACTGGTTATCTCCCGGAAAGGATTGCCCATGATATCATCAAACCACCAAAAATCCCGGTCAAAGAAAGGGAAACGATATTCTGCTTCATTCTCCGGCGCTTCAAAAGTGCCGTCATTATAAGCCCACCACTGTTTGGAAAACTCACTTTCCGTTATATTCACCACATCCTCTGCGGAAGAACTGCTCATAACAGAATACCGGTAATTCGGCTGCACATATGCGACATTCTCATCCTCCGCAACCGCTTTCACCGCTTCCTCCAAATCTTCCCCGGGCTTCAATTCCACTTTATCGCACCAGTCAGTAATCTCCGTTTTCCTGGCGTCAAGCCCTGCCACCGCTTCCTTTTTTTCCTCCCGTCCGGCATCCTTCTCATAAATGACTAAAAATTCATCCGCATCATATTCTGACATATCGGTAACTGCTTTCTCTTCCAGGGAAGCTCCTGCAGCAGGCTCATGTTCCACAGACGCGGCAAGCCCCGGAACATTTTCTCCCAGCGGAAACACCGCCAGCATTCCCGCAAGTGCCGCCGCCATTATTTTTTTTCGTTTCAAAAAAATCCCTTCCTTCTAAACAGGAACAATAATAGACAATGCCTTATTATGGTTCCAAATCTCCGCTGTTTTCAAATCACCGCCAAACTCCCCATCCAACGTCCACGGAATTGTTGTCTCACTGGTAAATTTAATATGGTCTGTACGGAAAAAATGCATATATTCATTCTGTTCCTTGACAAGCAGCGCATTCATAATATTCTGCAGCTCCATGATGTTCTTCGGCATTTTAATTAACAGCACCTCAAACATCCCGTCATTAAGCTTTACCTTCTTTCCGTAAAATCCCTTGATTCCCGCTACGGAATGAGAATTGGTGATCATGACAAAAATAAAATCCGCCTCCAGAACTTCCCCGTCATGCTCCACACGCGCATGGTACGACTGGATATTCGGGACACGCTTCATTCCTTCCAGAATATAAGCCATTTTCCCGAGAAGATTCTTATACGCCTGCGGAGTATCATAGGACACCTCCGTAAATGCGCCAAATCCGGCAAAATAAGTAAAATAACGCCCGTTAAAAGAACCGATGTCACAGGAGTACGGAACTCCTTCCACAATCATTTCCGCCGCTCTTATCATGTTTTTGGGAATCTTTAAGCTGCTCGCAAAATCATTGACCGTTCCTGCCGGAATATACCCGCAGACAGGCGGGTCTTCCAGATTCATCAGCCCGTCCACCGCTTCATTCAATGTCCCGTCCCCGCCGGAACAGACCACCAAATCATACTCTTCCCCGTCCCGCAGAATCCGCTGCGTCGCGTCCTGCTGCTGCCTGGTCGGGTAGATCGTCACATCATAGCCAGCCCCGGAAAAAATCTGGATAATCTCAGAAATCTTATTCTTTATCAGTTCTTTTCCCGCATGTGGATTATAGACAAATAATAACTTTTTTTCCTCCATACTATGTAATTACCTTTAAATTTTCCTTTCTAAATGTATAAATCCATCTGATCTTAGCATAAAATCGTGTCTTTCCTGTGAACTCTTTTTCCTCTCACAGAAAATTTCTTTGTAAAATCCTATGGATTTTTTTCCCGCTTCCCTGTATAATGAACAAAGACTCAAAAATATGCCAAAGAAAGGACAAGCCATGCAGACCAAAGATTTTTATTATGATCTTCCGCAGGAATTGATTGCCCAGGACCCGTTAGAGGACCGCTCCGGCTCCCGCCTGATGGTTCTGGATAAACATACAGGAAATTATGAACATACCACCTTCCGGAATATCCTCTCCTATCTTCGGAAAGGGGACTGCCTTGTACTGAACGATACTAAAGTAATCCCTGCCCGGCTGTACGGAACAAGGGAAGCTACCGGGGGAAAAGTAGAAATCCTTCTGTTAAAACGCCGGGAACATGATATCTGGGAAACGTTAGTAAAGCCCGGAAAAAAGGCAAAGCCCGGAACGGCTCTTCTCTTCGGCGGCGGCATTCTGAAAGGAACGGTATTAGAAACCGTCGAAGAAGGCAACCGGCTGATACAGTTTTCCTATGACGGCATTTTTGAAGAGATTTTAGATCAGATCGGACAAATGCCGCTTCCGCCCTATATCACGCATAAGCTGAAAGACAAAAACCGTTACCAGACCGTCTATGCCGCCCGTGAAGGCTCCGCTGCCGCTCCGACCGCAGGGCTGCACTTTACCAAAGAGCTCCTGCAGCAGGCAGAAGATCGCGGCATAACAATCGCTAAGGTTACGCTTCATGTCGGCCTCGGCACTTTCCGCCCGGTCAAAGTCGAAGATGTGGAGAAGCACCATATGCACTCAGAATATTACCAGGTGACAGAAGAAGCTGCCAGCATCATCAACCAGACAAAACAGGCAGGCGGCAGAATCATCTGCGTCGGCACGACAAGCTGCCGGACCGTGGAATCTGCATCCGACGATCAGGGGATCGTCCATGCCGGGAACGGGAATACGAATATTTTCATCTATCCAGGATACCGCTTCAAAGTCCTGGACGGGCTGATCACCAATTTCCACCTGCCGGAATCCACGCTTTTAATGCTTGTCTCCGCACTGGCGGGAAAAGATGCCATTATGGACGCCTATCAGGAAGCTGTCAATAAACGTTATCGCTTCTTTTCTTTTGGGGACGCGATGTTTATAAATTGAAACAAAATATTACATTTGTGAAGTATTAAGTATCACCACTAAAATTTTTCAAGTTACTAATTCAGAAAAATGGATTACTGACACATTTATAAACGCCAGTAATCCATTTTATACATTCTACAAATACTTTCTATTATTTTTTTATTATGTATTACCAGAAATACTAAGTAATATCTACTGTTATTTCTTTCTAATTTCTTTAATTTATCAGCACCATTTTATCTTCTCAGCTTGTCCGATTGCCTGCACGATGTCATCAGCTTTCTTTTTCCCTATCCCTTTTATTTCCAGAATAGCTTTGCGGACCTCCTCCTCGGACAATCCCTCCGCTGCTTTCTTCCCTGCCTCATATCCTCTTTGATAAATATTTCTGCAGAAATCACTCATTTGCCCGTGGTCCATCTTCTTGACATCCTTGTATATTTTTCGATTCAGCTCATATTTCTTCACTCTTTCGCCTCCCATAATCCCATCATATCCTCGGCCACAGATATGTTGAAAGTCGCCTCAAACCAGTGCCATATTTCTTCCCTATGCGTTCCTACAGGGAAACCGAAAAATTCATCCTCGATCTTTTCGGTTTCCGGATCAATAGTAATACAGCCCAGCTTTTCCCATAAATCTTCTATGTGTCTCAGTTGGAACAATTCCTCTTCCATATCTGCCAGCTCTACGCCTTCATGTTCCGCCTTGTAATTCATCAGGGATGTCTCCAGTTCTACTATGCGGTTATGTATTTTTTTATCCTTCCTCATTTTCATATACACTCCCATCCAAATTATAGACAGCATTGCTTGGCACAAGGTTTCTTTCGTTCAGGTATTCACAATACGCCCTGCATTCCTCCTCTGTAGTGAAAAATACCGTTCCCTGTTCTTTGATTTTCTCTACCTCATCGAAACTTGTCCCAGGCTCTATTGTCCTTTCTAAATACACACTTGGCGCGTAATCAAGTATATAATACTGATTATCTCTCTTCCCGCAAGCCCTGTACCAAGCAGCAATTCCCGTATTCCTGTCTGCTATTTCATACATTGCCATTCTCTTAGGGAGCATCACGCGTGTCTTTGAGTTTGAACATTTACACTCATCTTTTATCTTTTTTCCGGATGGCAATGTAACTTCAATTCTTCTGTCCTTATCGCACTTATCGCACTTTTGCCCATACAGATAATTCCATGTTGTAGTCCATAAAAATATCTTATACTGCTCCATTATCTCCTGCGCCCTCATGCGCCTGGCTTTCTGTTCTGCCTCGGAAATCTTTCTGCCACATTCCTGTTTTTTCTTTTCATAGTCCCTTTTTACCTGCTCAAAATGTTCTTTTATTCCCTGCAGGTTTTTATTTTCAGCTCTCAGCCTTTCCATTTCCTCAATAAATTCTTTCTTTACAGACTTTGCAATGCTTTCTTTAAACTCATCCATCCGCATTTCAAATTCTGACGGTTCATCATAAAAATCATTATCATAATACATAGACAGTGTACCTCCTTTTATAAATCAAATGGCAGTGTGTCAGCAATATCATCCGGGACATCCATGAATCCGTCCTTAGCGGCCGGAGCAGGCAACGGGCTGCTGCTGCCGGAATCACCGGAACTGTTCCTGCTCCCTTGGCCTGCCGCCTTGCTTTCGGCAAACTCCTGATCTTCTACGATGATGTCCGTAACGTAAACTTTCCTTCCCTCCTTGTTTGTGTAGCTGCCAGTCTGGATACGTCCAGTAATGGCAATTTTTATCCCTTTGGAAAGGTATTTCTCAGCAAACTCGGCGCCCTTTCCAAATACCACGCATCCAATAAAATCAGCTTCCTGTCCGCCGTCCTTTTTAAACCGGCGGTCCACCGCAAGGGTATACCTTGCAACGCAGGTACTGTTTACATTTTGCGAGTAGCTGATTTCTGGATCTCGGCATAACCTGCCAATTAAAATTACTTTGTTCATAATTTCTCCTTTTCTTCATATAGCTTCTTAACAGCAGACAAAACAG
Organism: uncultured Lachnospiraceae bacterium; assembly: GCA_947629585.1. Taxonomy (GTDB): domain Bacteria; phylum Bacillota; class Clostridia; order Lachnospirales; family Lachnospiraceae; genus MGBC100174. Next base: position 22,100 of record CANREH010000020.1, read on the forward strand.
ACGTCAGTTTTCAGAATCCAGTTTACGGTAAAAAGCGGAGCGGAAGCCGATGTGCCAGCCCACATCCGAACGGGGATTGTTCAGGCTGACATAGAACACGCCCGCGCCGGCACCATAGCTCCAGCCGCCCCCGCAAAGCGGCAAACGTTCACCATCTGTATCTGCATACAGATAGGTTCTCGGTTCGCCGGGATACAGACCGAGTTCTTTCATCTCCTCAGTGATGTGGAAATCGAATCTCACATTTTCCCATATACAGTAATCGCATCCATTACTCCCATCAAGTTCCCCACCATTATTTGTAAACAAAATACCCTCCGTTGCATCAATGCAGATTGGCTTTCCCTCTGAAAGCATTGTTTTCCATTCTCCGCTTTCTGTTGAGAGATCAACCACAGCAGCATCGTTGTCCGAAATAAACTGCAAAGCTCCATTCATAAGCCGCAGTCCTGCAAACCATTCCCAGATGTTGCCACAAAGATCTGATACGCCAAACGGCGTATGGTCGTGGTTCCAAGACGCAGGACCGGAGCCGGCCAGAGTCTTTCCTTCTCCGTATATTTCTCCCTTTTCAGAATCGTCTCCGTGCCACTTCCCACGATTCGTATTACCATGAGGAAACACGCCGTCCCTCTTGCAGAGATTGGCAAGAAGCCCTCTCTCTGCGGCAGTCCACAGATGCCATCCTTCTCCCTTGCTCCGGCAAGCCTCCACAGCTTCATCAAATGCAACACCAGTCTTCGGCTTCTGCATTGGAAGGGAATACGCCTTTTTGTTGATGACAGTATTCGGATACTTGTTTATGTAAATTTCATCATAAACCTGCCCGTCTATAATAAATGCAGGATGGACTTTTTCTGAACCTCCGAACAGTTCATCATTAGTAGTTCTTGAGAACCGCACCATGATGGACGGGATTCCTGCCTTGTCGTAAATAACAACATTATCCGTCCTGAATGGCTCAAATTCCGGCATATTGATAAATGCGCTGCATCCGCTCTCCCCGATTGTGATTGAAGGTGCGAGACATTTTCCTTCACTGTCCTTCTGTTTGCAGTTCCGTGTGCATTTTACTTCCATTGCCATTTCCTTATTCATTTTCATCTCTCCTCTGCTTCTGCCGGGCGGCTTAATGCCGTCCAATAGTTTCTTTTATCCATCACTTTCATCCAAATTCACACCATTGATGGCTACAGCTCTAAACGCTGCACCATCTTTTCCTTTTCTGCACCAAAACATTTTTATTATTCCACCAGTTCTTCCATCTTCTTGATAACAGTCCCGAGGACATATTCGGAATTTCTGTTGAGAATCCTCTGCCATGCCTGGCTGCTCGGCGCCCACCGGAATCCATTGCTTTTCAGAATTTCCCTCACTTCTGGCTCTGGCTTTCCATCGAAGATGAGCTGCAGCCTCATCGCTTCTGTATTCCTCACAATCTTGAAGAACCTGCATTCCTCTTCCCATGTCCCCTGTTCTTTTACAGATTTTAAGGATTTCAGCCTTTCCTCCACTCTGCGGATATTTGCATTGTTATTCTGCAGTGCATAACTTGGAAATCCAATCCTCCCGCAAAAATCCGGTTTCCGTAACTCTAAAATCTGATTTTCAGAAAATCCAAGCTCTTTCAGTTTTTCATTTCCTTCTTCCGTGTTTTTCATCCGGACCGCCTTATTTGCCGCCTTCATTTTTTCCTGTACGGCTTTCAGCCCGTCCAGTTTCTTTTCTAATTTCTCAACCGCATCCTTGTTTCCAGATACAATAATTTCTTTCCCGTATAAAATGCTCTTCATTTTTTCCAGGATTTCCTGTATCTCTTTAAACTGCTGATAATTTCTGTCGGATGCTGCGTTCTGCTTTTCCTTTTTCTTAACCGGAAAGTTCCCTGCTCCAGAAATCATCACGGACGGACACATCATGCCAATGCGACTGGCATCATTTAGATTCTCCGCCATCTTTCTTGAATACATCTCCGCCAGCTCATATACCCTCTCTGCCTCATCTGGCCTTGCCTCTGCTACCTTATCTGCCAAGTCATACGCCTCGTCCACATAATGCCGGTATTCTGCCGTCTTGCTCCCTTCCTGATAATCACGAAATGACATCATATTATGTGCTGTCTTAGCCGCTTCCTCATTGATACTGTAGTAAATTCTTTCCATATCTAACATCCTCCTATAATTTAAAAGTTTTATCTTTAACCTATCTTATTTATGCCTCAATATTTATTCCATAGCTCTGGCATACCTTGTAATTGCTGCTGTTCCCATAGTCTACCAGTTCCCCGCATCCGTCACAGACAACCCAATCATTATTTCTGATCCAGTCCTCCATCAGAGTTTCTGGATGCTGCCAGTCAAGCCCCTCGAATAATTCATCTGCGAACTCCTGCTGACCGTTGAATATATTGAGGATGTCATTTCCGGTATATACGGAGTAGGACAGCTCCGGGGCATAGCACGGCTCGTCTTTCCGGTTCCGGCAGGCATCCTCGTCCTTGAAAATCATGTCCTGCCTGTAATATTTCCGATTGATGGAATATTCGCCATATTTTTCTTCAATACTTCCTACTTTCAGCATCCGACCGCCTCCTGCAAAATTCCTCGTCAGAGCGGAAATACGCAGCCTTTGTTTCGTCTATCGCAGAGATGAAATTGCTCCAACTATCAAAGCACAGCACTTTTCCACAGCCTCTAACAGTAATATCTGTTCCGTCCTTGCCTATGGAAATATAAGCCTCCTCCATTAGATTTCCGGACCTAATCATAAGGTCAGTTCCTTTTCCATTGTTTACCGATTTGTATTGAGAACTCATACAGTGACCTCCTTCAGAACCTTGCGTGTCGCAGGAACCATAATCTCCTACGCCTTCACCTCCAAGTAGTAATCGTTGATTTTCTCAGCCGCAAAATCTCCTATCTCGTCCAGATAGTCCCTTGCGGAATCGTCTACCCACTCTTTCTCAAATTCGTTAGCCCAATCCACAAATTTCTGCTTCCACTCTGTACTGTCTATTTCGAGCAGATGGTAATTATAGTCTGCCATCCTTATAAAAGTCTGTGCAATCTCAATTACATTTTCCATTGTATGATTGAATGTCTCTTTTTCCTGCGCCTGTTCCAGCATCTCTATCTCTTCTCTGTACTGATACCGGATTAAAGCCTTATCCTCATTGCTATACCTGCAAAATTCCCAGCCAGTACCATATAAGTCAAAACTGAAATACCCGTCTTTTGTATTCAGATGGAGACCTGCCGATTTTCCCTCTGCCTTACTCTCCAATACTTTCATTATTCCTGCTATCATCGGCAGAACCTCCATGCTCAGTTCTCTAAATTTTTCTTTATTCATGTTCATACCGTACCTCTCTATATTTCAAAATTATTCGTCATTTTCGCCAAAGCTATGAGACTGTCCATCTGCCCCCTCGCCTGCTGTATCTGGTTATACATATGTTCAGCTATTGATTCTTTCTCTGTTCCGATCAATCCTTTCAGGTTCATAAATGCACTGCACCATCTTTCTCCAGAACCATATTCTGCATTGAGATCCTGCAGTTTTTTGAATGTATCATCTGCCTTATCGTTTAAAATTCCAATATTCCGATTCCATTCTTTATACTTTTCCTTCAAACTCGCCTTTGTCATAACCTTGTACCTCCTATTGACTTATTTTTATCGTAGACGTATCGTAGCACCTACGTTTTTAGTGTCAATAGAAAAACTGAAATTTTTTCTAAAATTTTTGGAATCTTCCAGATTTATGTTCATACCGTCAAAAACAGGCGTTACAACTTCTTTTTGTTCATTTACTGTCTTGAAACCATTGAAACATCTCTTCTTTATCACAAAAATTTTTACAAAACAGTTCAGGCTTTGTATTGTCAATGGCAGTAAACATATTATTTACTTCATACCAAAACAATCCTTTTGGCTCCCCAGTTTCAACAACCTTATCCCCATATTCCTTACAGACTTTTGTTATCCCTCCATTATCAACAACATCAAGCCGATATCCAAGATGTTCCAGAACGTCAATAAAGCGTTCTACTTTCATATCTTTTAGCCGTTTAAGCTGCTGGTTTAAGTTTCTCACATCTTCTCCCATAATCACAGCTAATCGTCTCTGCTTCATATTTTTTTCTTTCAAACAATTCATAATTATCTTAGCTGCTATTTTCACATTTATCACCTCAATCAATAACATTCTTTATCTATTGCTCTCTAATCGTTTTGACCGGATCACTCCTTGGTAATCTCAATCTTCTCCACTCCACTTCCCTTCTTCTTTTTCCTTTCTCCTATGGCCACTTTCAATTTTGCCACCGCTACTCCTGATTTCGTAAATTCCGCATTGCTGAATCGCAATCCACTCCTGTTTAATTCAAGATTCTCTGCACGATCAAGCAATACCAAATTTTCTATACTGCAATTATCTTTGTCGCCATCCAGAAAACCCACCATCTTCCCCTCTGGGATCGGACCGTTACGTTCTTCCCATACTTTCCGATGGACAAACTCGAATCGCTCCCGTTGAGTCCCCTTCTCCTGCACTTTTCGGACAAGATATCCCTCTGTTGTATGCGTATATTCCCCGATCTCCATACGGTTTGCCGGAACACTGCCTTTTCGAAACATTGTTGCCTTACATTTCTCATACTTCTCCCGGCTCATTTTCTTTCCTTTGTTTGCTGGCTCATGCCCTTCCCTGAACCGACAGTCCAGACCGCTTACAATGCCATGGTTCTTTTTGTATTCCCTGCAACGGGATGGCGAAAACTCTATGCCGAAATGATCGGATACTGCCCTTGCAATCTCCTTGACATCTTTCCCCTTGGCAACGCTTCTAATGTATTCCTCCATCCCTTCTGGATATTTTGCAGAATGTCCTTTCGGATTCCCAGCAGGCGTTCCGCTTTTGAAACCGTACCGGCTCTTCGCGCTCTTGACAATGCCGTCCGTGAATACCATGCCATACTTCCTGTCAAATCCCTGTTGGTTGATAAGCATTGTCAGTTCCTTCGTGGTCTTTCCCGCAGTATTCTTGCGCATCCATTCCACTACTTCTTCCGGCCATTTTCTCATCTGTCAATCCCTCCCATGAACTTCCAACATTTCCGGTACTTTTTTCTTTCTTTCATAACCGTACTGATCCATATGCTGCATTGCTTTCAGCTGCAGCTCTCCAGTCTTGATGATCTGCTCTCCGATTTTTGCCATAGCCTCCGCTCTTCGGATTTCTGCGTCCATCTGCTCACCGTTAAGGTCCTCGTCATCAAGCTTCTCCAGCTGAGCAAACAGATGATTGTTCAAATCTCCAAGCGTATTTTTCATTTACACCACCTCCTCAGCTAATCCCGGAAACTGTTTCATCAAACAACTTTTCATCGTCTCTGCATCTTCCTGGATCGATGCGCTCTCTCCTTTCAAAATTGCTACTGTCTTCATTACTCATTCCTCCATACATTCTGTAATCAGTTCCCGGAATATGTCTAACAGTTTCTCGACCATATCCGGATTCTTTTCTTCTTTGGCGCCTGTTCCAACGCTCTTTGCTGTATCAGCTATTCCCATTTAAGAAAAACACTTGTCGCAAAGCGTCACCTTTGCGTGAACGCTATTATCAAATCCACCGTACCCTCTTGTCGTATATGCAATCTGCAGCGTCTTCTTTTCCCTGTCGTTCACAGGAATCTCGCTTTTACATCTATCGCAATACTCCTTAATCATAACCTCCATCCTTTCTACCACTGGATGTCAAAGCCAGTATAGTCAACCAAGGCTTGCAGTTCTTCCCCGAACAGTTCCTCGTAAATCTCCTGTTTTTCTTCTTTATGATCGGTGTAAAAATACAAGCTTGTGTCCCTGCAGTTCACATAGTACCCGAAATCCTCTTCCGGATTCAGGCGGTACCGGTCGAGTTTTTCCCACCGATCCGCACTTTCGTCCGACATTTGTCCTGCCTTCCGTTCTTTTTCCAGTTCTGCTCTTAGTTCTTTTACTGCCTGCTCCAGTCTGTATATCCCCTCTTTGAATACTTCTTCCAAGATGTTGTTCAGAGACAGCTCCACGCCTTCAAACTTCATATGATCCACTATCTCAAACATATCCGCCCCTGCATCATCAAGCATACTCAGATCATCAATCCCGCAATTAAGTATTGCCCAGATCAAATCATTCCTCATAGTCTACAGCCTCCTCCGTAATATAAAATTTGGCGTATTTCTCTCCGTTTGTTGCCTCGTAGCGCCTGTCGTCCCTTTCTTCCTGGAGATAACCGCCCATAGTGATATATTCTTTTGCCTGGCTTTCTGCCACCATTGCAAGTGCCTCGGCTGCTTTCTCTTCGGATGTCGTAATTTTTACGATTGCAACTCCGTCATAATCTGGCGCGTCCCAATACCCATGTACCACATAAACCTTCCCTTCCTTTTTAAAAATCTTCGATATTTTCTCCGTATTATCCATATTCCTTCCTCCACTCCAATCACATCACCTGGGATTACGGCAGATTCCCCACATTTTTCTTATAATCCTCCGCCTTGCTTCCCATTTGCAGTTTTACTTCTTTCTTTTCCGGACACCATGCCGGAGATGTTTTTAATGCAGGCGTCCCGCTGAAAGGTTTCCCAAAGCCGATAAACCCCGGTATTTTCTTAACCTGCTTCCGCAGGAAGTAATCCTCTATGTACCCCCTGTCCGGATGCCCGCAGTAAAAGCCGTATCTTGTTGAATATGTCCCTTTTTCTCTCCTGCAGTAACCGCATTCCGCGCATTTCTTTATATTTTTCATTTTCCGCTGTCCTCCTATGGCGCATCTGCTTATGAGGCTACCGTTACCGCTCCTTCTTTTCTGTCATATCTGTAAACGGAATAGCCAAGCACCTCCTCCGGCGATACCTGCGTGTTGTTTATTTCCTTTACCATGGCTTTCAAATCTTCCGGATCTGCCTGTGATACCGGAACGGCAAGCAGTTCATGTATGCTTGACGGTATAATGTAAAAATCCTCCTGCAGCTTCTCCGCAGCCATTGCAAGCGGCTCCGCACAAAGCATTGCCACAGCCCCGTTTATCATCTTCCTGTTTGTAAGGACATACATCTGCAGCCCGTCCGCTGCGCTGTCCTTTATTCCTGTCATTTTCTCTATGATTTCCTGCATTGTATTGATACAGAACCCTCCCGCTTCCGTGTTCCTGTGCGCTGCTTCCTCCAGTTCTTCCATGCTGATTCCATCTGCCTCCATGACTTTATTGTTTACCAGGAAGCTTTCCACCCTTCCATGGCCGTCAGCAATAACAGTCCTGTATACAACCGCAAGATCCCATATCCTCCTGTTTGGAACATCTGCAAGCATCCCGGCATTTCTCCCTGCATTCACAATCTGGCATTCCACATGGTCCAGGATATAATCCCTTCCGGATTCGGCCAGCCGGCTAATACTCTCATTCACAGCCATATCCTTGTCTGCTTTATAAAGCTCAACGACCTCCGCAGCAGCGGTGTCTACCGTCTTTATCCCCTTCCCGATATCTTCAAGCAGGTTATCAATATAGATGACAGGGGAAACACACCCTCTGCCACTGATGACAACCGCCTGCCGTACTATGCCGTTGTTCTTTATAACCTTTTTATGGGCTGCTTTACACCCATTTCCTGCCATCTCTGCTACCTTCTTAGTCAACTCCTGAATGATAATGTTTTCCATACTTTTTTCCTCTCTTTCCTGAAATCAATCTGTTTCCCTGGCAGCCCCTGGATTCCATGCCGTCCGGGGCCGCCTTCCAGCAAATGCCTTCCTTCTTCTTTCCCTTTTCTCAGCCGTAAATCTTTTTCCGTTCTATTGCGAATTCGTTCATGCTGACCGCAGCCTCATAGAACCGATCCACGCCGGCAACCACATGGAGCGTCCCGATATCCTCGTTCCCTCTCTCCTTCCTCACCACATGCAGGTACGCATCCAAGGAAACGCCAAGCCTGTCCTGCAGGGTGCTGTACATATGGTGGAGTACCCTTTTCCTGCTCCCGCCATACAATTCAACCACCTGATCCACGAGCCTGTTCCGTTTCCTCATCCGCCCGGACAGCTTATCTTCCCGGAACTGGAAGGTGAACGGGTTTTCCGGATCTGGAATTTTTCCCCTGCTTTCCAAGTTTTCCATTTTTTCAGAGAGTGTTTTCATCCCCTCCACCATCCGTCTGGACAGTTCCGCCAGTGCATTGATGGCCTCCGCCATCTTCTCATTCTGATTTTCTTGACATACCATGTATTCCCTCATGGTGTCTGACAAGCAGCCTGCGTCTTCCCTGCCTGCAAGGGCATCTTCCATCTCATGGAAGCGGTTGATATAAGTCGCCGTGAATAATGTCCCTTTCTCGCCTGTCAGCTTGTGGGCGATGAACTCGCAGCCTTTTTTCGTGACAAGGTAGCACTTCTGTGTCCTTCCGTATGAATCTGCGTATGTTGATTCCGTCCAGAACATAGAGATGTGTCCAAAATTGGTCTCATCTAATTGAGTGTTATACCTACGGATATCTCGTAAAAGTTTCCTGTGGTCTTTTCCAACAATCTTTGCCACTTCCCTGCTGTCAATGTACTGTACCGAACCGCTCTTGTACGGTTCTTCCTGCAGCACCGCCTCTATCTGGATAACCGGCGCTTCCGCTTTTAAATCTGTTTCCTGCTCTGTTACATTCAAATTTCCCATAATTGTTCTCCTTTCCTAAACGCAGTATGCCATAGCATACCTTTTCACTATGCCTTCAAAAATAGCCTTCAACTGCGGTTTCTCAAAGATAACCGCTATCTTCGTGGTGCCGTCTTTAATAGCTGTATTTGTGTTGCCTGCCTTCACCATCCTCGCCTTTTTGTTGTCCTGCAGTCTTTTCAAGCTGCAGTGCGCCGTATTTTCCAGCTCGCCATACATCTGTGCATACAGGGATTGGAAGTCAATGCCGCTCTTGATTGCGATTTCACGCACCTTTGCATTAATTTCCGCTTTCCAGTCCCCTATCGGCGTTGCCATGACCTCCTTCATATTGTTGACTGTCTTTTCCACTCTTTCGATCTTCTCCGCCTGGCGTTTCTGTTCCAGTTCTATTTTTGCCTGCCCATCTGCGATTGCATAGAACATCTGCATCTGTGGGGACAGCTCCGAACGGTTGATTGCCATTTCCTTTACCCGTTCTTCCAACGTCGTGAAATACTCCCTTGCAAGCTCCGCTTTCTTCCCGCTCCCCTTGCAGGACAATTTCTTTGCGAAGTGGGCGGTCAGCTTGAAATCCTGCGCAAAGTTACCTCTCTTTTGTTCACTCGCCATTGATGGCGAGTAAAAATAATCAACATTTTCCTCTGCAAACTCGTTCCCTGTAATGTTTGCCTTGCACCAGCGGGAATAATGAGTTTCATCCATTTCCAAAAACTCATACAGTTTCCTTGCTGTTGTCATTCCCTTCTCGTCAACGCCCAATGCAGCCTCAATCGGCGTCTGCAACAACATAATGTTTACCTCGTTCATAACTCTCTCCTTTCGTTGTTTTTGCGGCTTTGTTATCATTTGCTTTTATACCGCATTATCAAAAAATATGGAGATTTTTAATGATTTTTAATGATGCGGCATTTTTCTCTTGATTCCGCCGCAAAGATGTGATAGAATAAACTTACTAATCGCTACGGCGGTTATGGTGAGGATAGGAAGTCCAAACTTTGGTCGGAGAGGGCTTCCTTTTTTTATTTTTCATAGACCTTTTTCCATTCTCTATTACTCCTTTCTGCGTTATTTACAGGCTCAGGGAACGTTTTTATTCCTTTGACCTAAGAATTTACCGTCCTTGCTGTTTTTTCTCCTGTTTCCAGAATGTGCTGTTTTTATTACATATCCACATGATAGCTGGAATTTTCCAATTTGTCAATAGTTTAACCGAAAATTTTTTGGAATTTTCCATCTCCTTTTCTTGCTACTTTTCAATGCCCACCCGATTGCTGCAACCATCTGGACACATACTTTTTCGCTTAGATAAGGTATTTATTAAGCATGTCCGTATCGTAGCACCTGCACCACCGTTGTCAATAGATTTACAAAAATAATTTAATATTTTTTTGGATTATTCCAAAATTTCAAATTAAATCATCTGTTAAATAAAAAAATTGACCATATATATATTTTTTATATGGTTATGGTTACGGTTACGGTATGGTCAGTGACTTTCCGCAGATTGTCACAAGGACTGTCACAGGGACGCCTGAAAAACAAAGGTATATTATAATTAGGAAAGAAGTTATTTAAAATCAGTCATAAAATTACTGATAGAATATGGGCTGTTTTTTCATGTCCGCATCATTTCAAAAGGACATTTTCACGACAAATGGCAGGACAGTCCGCAAGACCGTCCTATGGACGCTCCATAGGACAAAATTTCAGATTTGGATTTTGCAAAGAAAAATTTATATCCGTGTGACATACAGATAAAATATTGTTCCATAAAACATTGACTTTTTCGCCGCTTTAGTATATTATCTAAATAAAAAGGGCGCCTGCTGGTAACAGACGCCCCACAGGAACCCCACTCCAAAGGTGGAGCTTCCCAAGCAAGGGTGTTTACCTCTCAGTGAGAGGCGCCCGTCCTGGTCGTAACAGGGCGGGCATTATTTTTTTCGCTTGTGATCCTTGTCTCTGTCGAGAAAGGCAAGCAATGCAACAATCAAACTGCCAAAGGAAATCAGCAGACCGATTATCCCTATAAATATCAAAATGATATCCGCAGCCGTCATGAGCATCACCTCCCCTCCTATGTATTCCGGCAAGCCGGTCATTAAGCTTGGGAGGCTACCACCCCTGTCATGGGTTCCATAGCGAAATATTAACACACTTCAACAGGAATTTCAATCAGATTCTTTCCCGTGGAATGTATGAGCTGTGGTAACTATTCAATACGAACCAAACATCAAATATTTTTCTCTTGATATTTCCTGTGGCATGTGGTACACTGGCTATACAAAAAGGGAAAACCAGAGAAGCGGCTACCCTCAAAGTAAATAGCTAATTGTTACATTAGCCGTCACTATTTGCGGTAGTGGCGGCTATTTCTTTCCCTTAAAGATTGTGTAGCACAATCCCACAAGGGCAACAATGAATATTCCAGTCTGAATAAGATCAGCGTATGTAATCATTGGCTCTCTGGTTTCCCATTCGATAAATGTACCACACATTTTCTGTTTTTTCAACAAAAAAATAAAAGCCTCCGGTGATTGCCCAAAAGCTTTTATTTTAATATTCCCTGTCCGGCAGCCATCAAAAAATCACCAGCTTTCCATCATCCAGATAGACACTGTAAGAATCATCTTCTGCGCTCAATGAAAAATTCTCCAGCTCGTCTATAATAGCCTCTGTCAGTTCAAAACCCTCGTAATAATAGGTCACGCCGTTAACCACTTCGTACTTCATTGCATCGCAGGCGCTGTTTTTGTATGCCTCCAAAACCTGGCGCATATTTGCAATGTCTTCTGCAAAATCTTCCATGTGTACCACGGAAAGGCTTTTATCGTGATAGCCATTAGATGTAATTCCATTATTGTAAGCCAGGTTCCAGCATTTTAACATATGGTTTATCTCTGATAATTCTTTGGCGGACGTACTGCCAAAAATGCCAAGAACCATGTTAAGAATATGATATTCCCTCTCTGCAAAATCGGGTTCAAATGCCAGGCTGTCTTTTTTTAACGCAGCATAATCATTCCGATATCTCAGCCTCACTTTTTCAACCACACATCCATTTTTGAACGCTAAAATTTCATCGCCAAACAGCGGCTCACCATATTCCGCGATACTTGCAAGGTTAGCAAATACAAGGAGCTTTTGCAGTTTCATGTTTCCGTCAAAAGTGTCTGTCATAGATTTAATGTCGCTCTTAATGAAGAACTTCGCATAATCATATACATCTCTCACAGCAATTTCCTCCATTGCATAAAATAAAAAACCGCCCAAAGGCGGCCCCGTGGCCGGTGCCATCAAATGACACTTAAACGTAAATTCAGTTGCACGAGTATACAGCGTATCTTTACCTGCATTTACAATATATGCAATTTTTTCAGAAATGTCAATAGTTTTACTTGCATCTTGTCTGGAAATTTATGTTCATGCCTTTCCTGCCTGCCTTATTCCGGCTTTTTTATTTTCAAATGATAAATTTATTGCCTGCCGTATTTGAAACCTTGCCTGTGGCTGTAAATTGATTTTAGAACAGATTTTCTTGATTGGATTATCCCCAAATTCAAAAGACAGTTCATGGCGTAATATATGAAAACAAACATCTTGCAAAAAAGTTATCACAATGATATAATCTAATTGCTGATGTTAGATTATAACCAGTTGATTGCGGTAATGCTTTCAACAAGAGACCAAGCGCGTTGAGCTCTTGGTTTTTTCTATGTAAAAGTTTCAGATTTCTTTTATCAAAAGATTAACTGCAGTTTCAAGACAAACCAGTTTAAAAAAACAGCAAAAAAATAAGCGGTTATAGCATATCACTGTAATCGCTTATTTCTTAATTGCATTGATTTTCTTTGAAATACCCAGTCTCGCTTGAATTTATGTATAGAAATTTTAACTTTTATACATAAATGACAATCCTTTTTAAACTATTCATTTTATTAAGTCTATAAAAACTAAAATAATATAAATTATCAAACTTATAAATGCAATAATATCAAAAGAAACTGCCCATTTAAAAAGTTTAAATTTCCAATTGGCTATTTTGGCATTACTAATTATTTCATTAGATAAATCAATTTGATATCTATTAAAATCCTTTTTATCATATTCTAAATACAATTTACAAATTTGTTCCATATATTTATTTGTGGAACATTTTCCTATATCGCTATAAAGCAATAAATCGTAGTTCTCATCAAAAGTTGCATTATTATTCTTGTCATCATTTTTACTTGTCTTTGGGTAAAATGAAACCAATGAAATTATACCGGAAATTACAATTAAGAACATACACAAATGTACTAAACAACATTTATTTTCAAAACCACTAAGTGCAGCTATACACGCAACAACAAGCGCTATATTGGCAGCATTCTTTGCTTCTCCAAAATTTAGCCACGAATTTACATTTGCAAAAACTTTCTCCAACAAATTATTTATTTTTTCATTTACTTCTGCTTCTGAATCATTATCCATCTCTTACATCTCCTTAAAATAATCTTCCCAATTTGAAAACACCTTATTTAAAGTATTTTTAAAATCTTTTACTGCAGGCTCATTAAATTTATCTACCTCCTCCTGTGAAATCCACCTGCATTCCTCATGCTTACCATTAACTTTTATTGTTTTTTCAACGGACTCAATTGAACCAATCACTTTTGCAACCATTATTACCCCTTTTTGAAGTTTTTCAGCTTTGTCAATTTGATAAAGGGCAATTGGTTTCGGCTGCTTATCTTCTCTTTCTTCGTCACAAACAATTTCAATGTTGATCCCAAAATCTTTTTCATAATCTTTACATACTGCATCAATCAGGCTTTTTTCAGTATCTGCTTTTGCGCATCCAAATTCCCACAAAGCAGGATTCCATTTTCTGTTATTTTTTCTCTTGGCAATTAGTACTTTTTTCTTATCCACATCACAACAAACAGCAACACAATGAAACTCTAATAATTTGGCATCAAATTCATTTTCAACAGTTTTTATATCGTTTTCTGTCTCATCAACCACGTCATAAATTTTTTTAATTTTATTCTCAAGGTTCTGATCTTTGATTATTTTGTTTAAGGCTTTACCAACGTCTAAGAACATATATGAAGTTAAATTTCCTTTTTCTTCTTCCCTGTTCAAAAAATATTCTTTTGACAACTGGCTGTATGTAGTTTCATCATAATAAAAACTGTCCTCAAAGGTTACTCCGCCACTAATTTTCACATCATGATACCATATTATAGGATACAGCCTATTTTTCCATACACCTTTTAAATTCTTATATGTAATAATATTTAATCTTGATAAATACTTTGTTTTTTCACTTAATATCTTTGCTAATTCTATACTAACAACCAAACGCCGATCTTGCGTTTCTTTTTTTATCCTAAACCCTATATCTATATCCTGTCCTAAAAACTCATTTATTTGCTGGCTTTCATTTATGTTATATTTTTCAAAAACATTGTCATATTCACAAATATTTTGTTTTTCCCCATTTAAAATAATAGCAATCCAGGAAGCTGCCTGTACCGCAATTATATTACTGGCTTTCATTAAATTAATATCTTTTTCAGTACAGTCATCTGTTAACTCATCAAAAAAACTCCCGTTATGTAACTTTATATTTGACTTAACCAAAACGCTGTATATGGTATCAATGGATGTGTATATTTCTTCCATATTTTTTATAGTTACAAAAAAAATGATTTCATCACCAAGAATCCTCCAAAGCTGTGCTTCTGGAATTTCCTTTGCCACATATCCTTGAATATTAGTCAACAACGATGTTAAAACAATCTGCCATCCAAAATAATTGATATCCTTATATGATGAAGAATTGACAATATCAAAAGAGAAAAATAGTTCTACAGACCTATTACAACCTTTTCTTAGTTTATTTTTTTGATTAATTCTTTTTAATGCACTGCTATCACTATATTTTTTTTGTAGTCTTTCTTCCTCTACCATTCTAAATACCCCAAAAACTTTCCTCGGTTTGATGCTGCCGAAACAGAAACCTTAAAATAACTTGCAATTTTACTGGTTTCAACCACATTATCTTCTATGGTATATTGATCCATTATTTTCTTATACTGTTTTTCAGGCATTAACAAAGCAGCGGCAAACTCATTCGCCTGATATTCCTTCAATGAATCACCAGAGCGATAGTATGTTTCATTTTGTTGTTCCCATAATTCTGAATCAATCATATAGCCCATGTGCAAAAAAAGATGACCTAATTCATGCGCTATAGTAAAATTTTTTCTTTCGATGCTTTGAAAAGGCGAAACAAATATAACAAAACCATCTCCTTGTTTTCTTATACTTCCATCGGAAATGCTAACGATATTGAAGTCTTCTTTAATATGCCCACCGAGCTTATTCACTACATCATTAATATCTGTGATTGGTATCTGAATCTGGAAAAGCTCAATAATATCCTGTGTTAAATTATTTATCAACATTCTTAATTCTTTATTCATACCAATCACCTGCTACAAATAATTTTTGTTTTATTATATCATATTTCCTACCGAATACAACAATTTTTTCAAAATAGGAACAAATTTTACTATCTGACTGATAATGGCAGATTAGTCTATATTTCATCTGCCATTATCATATAATCAAAAAATATATTCAATCATTTAAAACTTTTATAATTGCCTCCGCAACCGCCTTGGCAATCTTGTCTTTCTCTTTATTGTAAAGCTTGACATCATCTTTATCATCGACAAAACAGGTTTCCACAAGGATGGCCGGGGCAGCTGTATGGTTAAGGAAATACAATCCCTTTGTTTCTTTAATGCCGCGGTTGGTAAAACCCAATTTCTCTAATTTGCTGCAGATCTTTGTCCCTGCTTTTTTCTTTATCCCGTCCGCCATCCTCATCCAGACTTCCGTGCCGCCTGTTTTTCCGTCACCTTTTTTATCTGCCCGGCCGGAATTGAAATGTATGGAAATGTCCAGATCCACCTTATGCTGGTTGCATTTCGCAACGATTTTCTGCAGCACGTCCGACTGGCTTGTGCCATTGTTCACAGTGCAGTTATGTACCGTAATCCCGGCATCCTCCAGCCTTTCTTTTATCTTTTTTACCAGATATCTTGCCTCCGTGCTTTCCTTTATCAAGCCTACTGCTCCGCACGCTGTTTTCCCATCTGGATTATGCCCTGCATGGATATTCACCGCCTTATTTTTTTCCATTGCCATATCCCCTTTCAATATTTACTTGTTCACTTCCGGCAGCCCTGCGCAGGATGTAAGCAGGGATGCAACTCCTGCCAGGAGCGCCGTGCCGGCTACTGTTTTCCAATCCACCTGTGCGATTGTTGCCGCCGCTGGCAGGAGCGCAAGCGCAGACTGCGCCATTGTCTTCCCTGCACGGATTCCTGCCGCCTT
>CANREH010000021.1 GCA_947629585.1 uncultured Lachnospiraceae bacterium
ATAACCGCTCGCAAGCATTAAGCTCCATATGGCATCTACATTTTCATCCAGTTGGTTAAATACAATCTGTTCATCCATGATTTCCGTTATGGTTCCTCCTTTCAGGAGGCTCTCCAATTTTTGCTTGATTTCTTTATTGGCTGACTGCAATAAACGGCTAATCAGTCCATTAGAGCTGGTGTTGGCCCAATAAAGAGAAAATTTCTGAAATTTCAAGAAATTAACAATAGACCACGGATTATAAATATCCCTCTGGTTTCCAAAGGTAAAACCATCATACCATTGTTTTACGGCCGTTTTCTGATCTCCCATCCCTCTGGCATCAAGAGCATGGAATACCTCTTCCTCCGTGAACCCAAAGCTGCTTTCATAAATACAGGAAGTTGCTGTCACTACTACCAGATTATTTAAATCAGAAAAAACAGATTCCTTGCTGATCCTGGTAATCCCGGTCAACAGCGCCCGCTCCATGTAGGGATTCGCCTTGAACGTGGCATTGAACAAATTCCGGATAAACGAAACCATATCACTCCAGTAGCCATGCAGGTAAGCCTCCTGCATCGGTGTGTCATATTCATCCAGAAGAATGATCGGCTTTTTCCCATAAAAACGCAGCAAATAATCAGACAGCGCCCGAAGAGAGCCCGCCAGCGTGCTTTTCGATGCTTCCTCATCCAGTATTTTCTGAAACTTCCTCTTTTCCGCTTCTTTCAAGCTGTCTGAATCCATAAGATAACTGTGTTTCCGATAAATTTCCGCTGCCAGGCTTTGCATTTGTTCATAAAAATCCTCAAAATCTGTCTCTTTCACAGAGGCAAAGCTTAAGAAAATCACCGGGTACGTTCCCTGCAGTTCCCGGTAACCTTCCTCTTTGAAAATGCTCAGCCCCTCGAACAAGCAAGACTTTTCTTTATATTCCACAGAAAAAAACTGTTCTGTCATACTCATCAGCAGCGTTTTCCCAAACCTGCGCGGCCGGGTAATTAACGTGACAGAATCCTGATTTTCCCACCACTCCTTGATAAAATGCGTCTTGTCAATATAAAAGTTGCCGCGGCTGATCAAATCTTCAAAGTTCTGGCAGCCAATAGCGACCACTCTGGTATCCATATCCTGCATAATCATCCCCCTGCTGTTCCCTTTCTGCTAACATTCTAACACGATTTCTGAGATTTAGCAAGGATTAAACTACTAAGAAAATAAAAAAATAGTAACAGTTCAGCCGTCAGCTCGATTTGGCTGCTTTGCAGCCTGTTTTGCCGCTAAAGCGGCTAAAATCTCGCTAATGGCTGAACCGTTACAAAAAATAGCAATAATTATTCATTTTTATATAGAATTGGCAGCATAGAATTTCCTTCACAAAAGAATTGACTAAAATTAAAAATTATCGTAAGTCTATTAATCTATTAAATTTAAAAATCTTTCTAATGAATATATAAGCCATTTTTCTTCTCCATTCATTTTATCTGTACAATGAGGCCAAAATTACATCCGCCGTTGTGACAAAATCCCCGGAATTTCTTTCTGAACGGAAAAACGGAACTCTGGCTTCCGTCTGCCTTGCGATTTTCGCAATCTCCTCACTATCCGTTGAAACCATCACTTTCTCAAAAATTCCCGCCCCAAGCGCCGCCTCAATCGAATATACTAAAATAAGCTTTCCACAAAAGTTCAAAAATGTCCATCAAAACAAATACCTCATTAATTTCCCTGTTCATTTCCAAAATAATTCACAAAATCCACATCAAACAAACTGCCTTGATCTTTTTTCAATTTTCTGGCAATATCCTCTAACAATTCTTCTTTCATATTTAACTGATCTGCTTTGCTGTATTCTTCTATCAATTCTAATGGATTGACACCATACATTGCCGCTTGTTTATGAACCACATTTAAATAACTTGAATGGAAACCTGCAATACCACATATAGTATCAATCGGATTTATCCCTTTTCTATGAAGCAGTGGATAAATTACTTTTTTACTAAATAACAGCAATCTCTTATAATCCATAAGTGGTATCGTTCCCTTTTTCATACTGCATATAGTAAATAATTCCGTCGCAGCATTTCCTGCACTCCTGCCAAGTCCCTGTAACGAGGTATCAATAAATTCAAAACCTAAATCTGCTGCAAATAAGCTGTTAGAAAGCGCTAATCCCAAGTTATCATGTGCATGAAACCCCAGCCGAATTTTTGTCCTTTTTCTAATTTCATTATAATAACTTTCAATATCCCGAGGAAACATACTGCCTGCAGAATCTACCAGATAAACAACATCTGCGCCATAATCTTCTGACATTAAAACCTGTTCAGCAAATTTTTCTGGCTTCATGGCATATGACTTCATATAATTTGCCATAACTTCCATTCCGCATTCTTTTGCCTTTTTGATATACTCTTTAGATGTTTTAATTTTATCGATATTGGTCCCTATTCTGATAAATTTCATACCATATTCAGCAGCTTTTTCAATCTCCTCTACAGATGCAACCCCAGGTATACAAAACATGCCATAATTCGCATTTTTTATACTCTCCCTGGCTGCGCTTAAATACTCCCAATCAGAATTTAATGCTATGCCGTTTTTGGGGGAACTGGCGCCTAATCCCATACCATGCCCAATTTCAATATATCGGTATCCCAAATCTTCTAATTCTTTTCCAATTTTTTTTACATCCGCCGTAGAAAACTGAAAGTTAATTGCATAGCTTCCATCCCTGAGCGTAACATCCATAATATTAATTTTTTTCATTAGACCCACCTTTTGTAAGGAAATATGGCTCTTTTTTTAACATTTCACTAATAAAATGAAAATATGCCTGAGACTCCATACAGTTGATAGCTCCTCTTGCAAGAAATACTGTTTTCGATATTCCATTTTCTTTACATAACTGATCTAACCTAACAAAACTTGGCTCATCTTTCGGTTTATCTTTATCATATACATAATGTACAAAATAATCTTTAATTTTTTTCCCCTGACAGATCATTTCTCCATTAAAGGCTTTATTATACCTGTATGGAACCCGATTTTCATGTTCTACATAATGAACAAATGTTGAGCCGCAATCAAAATTCATACAGAGAATTTTTCCATTTGTATGCAAAAACTTCTCCCAAAAACTCCCTTTCCCAAAAGATTCATGCACAGGATTTTCCGTATAAAATACAGCGTTTTTTCCTGAAGCAACTATAGAAAAATTAGGATCATCAGAACGAACCGCATTCGCCCTTCTGCGCATATATTCAGGAAAAAGCCCACAGCCGGTTTTTGTCAAATTCTTATCAAAAACTTCACCATGGCAAAAAGAATAAGAAAAAGCCGGAAGCGTCAATGTTCCTTCTAACCCGATCACTTCTTTTATTGCCTGATAAAATGTTTCACATAATTTTTCCGAACTATCGCAATCTTTCAATCTGCCAAAAAAGCCCAGATTGCTGTGGATAAACAAAGAATCCCCTTTTGTGATTCCAAGCCTTTTTAAAGCTTCTACAATGTCTTCATAACAATATACAGCCGCCAATTTCTATCCCCTTTTCTCATTTAAAATCTCAATTAAGCCTTTTATCGTTGCAAATTTCCGATCTTCAAACTGCTCATTATCTAACTCAATCCCTAAATCCTCTATATCCGCAATCAATTCAATAAATTCAAAAGAATCTATATATTCTTTATTAAAATAATTCACTTCCATATTATTTTTGATTTCTTCTTCTGTTAAACCTGTATGTTCCATAAACCAATTAATTACCCACTGCTGCATATCCATGTTTTAATCCTCCTTAATAATCACTCGCCCCGGTGAACCATCACAGCCTGCAATTTTCAACGGCAACGCCATAATGCTATGCCGTTTTCCCCGTTGAATACAATTTGTGTTAGTTAAATATTCTATTATAATGATATCATTTTTTAAAAATAATTTATGCACTGGGGAATCCTCTTCCGCCTTCTCATTAATGCACTTTCCTGAATCCGGCGATGGCGTATCCAAAGCAATCAGCTTTAACCCCTGATCTACCATATATTTTGCAGCATCCACTGAAAAATAAGGGAATCCATCATAATACTTTTCAGTTTTCCAGTACACATACCATCCGAAGCGAAATAACATCCTTTCGCTTATCTTGATATCTTTTAAATCTTCCAGTTGTACGCAATTTCCCTGACCAATATGAGTAAAATCTATTACCGAAATCTCACCACATAACGTCATCAAATCCAGCTTATCCACTCCATAACCATCATTAAAAAAATGTCTTGGTGCATCTATATGTGTCCCTGAATGGCTTCCTAATACAATTTTACTTGTATTTCTGCCTACTTTCTCTAAATGCCCCACTTGACTAATTTCAACCTGCTCATGCCACGGGGTTCCGCAAGTCATGCAGCCATTATCCACTTCCATAGATACATCTATTAATTTCATTTTTATCTTCCCTCTATTTTATTCCAATTAATTCTACGATCTCGCCCTGTTTTCCAACCACAAAACAAATATATAGCTTTTTTTGATTTACCACAAGCTCTTCTATCAAAGTTACTTCATATCCGAGCTCTTTTAACTTTTTTCTTTCCTTTTCCACGTTATTTGACCAAAAAGCCAAAGAAGAAAATCCATAATTATCAAGTTTTTGATTATATTCATTCTCTGTTTCCTCAATTTGTAAAACAACCTTTTGTTTATTTAAAACAGTTTTCAATACCATAACATTTCCTTGCGGCACAAATCCCATTTTTTCAAAAAAGAATCCTGTTTCTTTTCTATCATTTGTTTTTATTATAATTTTGTTATTCTCCAAAGCAAGCCCTGGTTCCTTTGTTTTGCATCTGTCATATACTGTCAGCTCTACCGGAAAACTTTCTTTTGAATCAAACATAACTAAATCATGGTATTGATGTTTTTCGTAAAATAATTTCTGCTTACCAGAAATATTTCTCAAATTAATTTCTTCAAATAAAACTTCATATTGTCTTGCGAACTGTTCAAAAACTCTCTTCTTATCCTCCATGCTGCAAGAATACGAAATATGATCAAACTTTATTATCATGGCTCTCCTCATATAATTTTTTTAATTTTATTTTATCAATTTTTCCATTTAAATTTTTCGGCAGCTCATCTAAATATACAAAATAATCTATTTTATATTGTTTCCCCAGTTCTTTTACTATTTTATTATTTAAATTTCCCTCCTTTTGTTTTTTACCCGTATACCAGCATACAATACGTTCTTCATTTCCAATAAATACAGAACCTACACTCACTTCTTCTATTCCATTCCATGAGCCAAGGCACATTTCTATATCTTGAGGATATATATTAATGCCGCCTCTTAAAATTAAATCTTTCTTTCTTCCTGTGATATAAAGTTCTCCTTCTCTCCATTTTCCCAAATCCCCTGTTATATAATTCCCTTCCTTAAAATATTCTTTTGTTCCAACATTGCTATATCCCTGAAACATCCATGGAACATGAACCAAAATTTCAAAATCATAATCCATACTCAATTCCACATCTTCCAGCAAAGTGCCAACAGAACCATCCCCTGAACTCATTTCATCCTCGCTTGTTATAAACAAAGTCTCAGACAATCCGTAACTTTGATATAATTTCACATTATACTTACGTTCAAATTTTCTTTTTAAATCCAAAGGCAAAGGCGCCGTTCCCACAGAAATAGTAATGGTCTTGTCCCGAAAATATTCTACTACCATATTTCCCCTATCCACTGTCATGAGAAGGTGAACCATAGTAGGCGATAACCAAAAAGTGTTCCCTTGATATTTTATCACGTTTTTCCAAAACATCATCGCATTTTTCACACTGAATCTTGGAAAAACAACTATCTTTCCACCCATAATAAATGGCAGGAAAATACTGTTTAAAATTCCAGCCATATAAGTCATAGGCATTACATGACATAAGATTGTTTCTTCATTATACTTTAATTTTTTTCCAAAAGCTATGGCACTATAAAATAAATTCCCTGCTGTGTGCATAACCCCTTTTGGCGTTCCTGTACTTCCTGATGTATAAGTAACTAAAAATATTTTATCAAAATCAATATCAAGAAACAATTCTTCAATTTTCCTGTCACTTAATAACTCTTCTAAATTGCACAAATAAACATTCCTGATTACTTTCGCATTATTATGTATTTTTATAATCAATTCAATCTCATTCTCACTTTTTTGCGGATCAACAGGAATAATAATCTTCCCTGTAAACATTGCCGCAAAATATAAAATCAATAATTCTATACTATTATCCAATATTGCAATAATTTCTTCGCTTTCTGTCTCTAAAACATCCTCCCTGCTCCTATATGCCAAAGTAAATAATTTCCTGTAACTAAATTTCTGTTTACTGATACTGTCCAAAACCATTTCTTTGTCATATGGAAAAGACTTTACTTTATCTATCACATTGCGCCTGACATCCAACATAATCCTTACCAATCCCCTATATTTCTTTCTCTGCTATTTCCAGCAAGCCATGCTCTAACAACTTATCCACATTAGAAATCATTTCCTTTACCGGAACCTGAATCCGGTTACTAATATCAATTAAGTCATTTTTCCCATCAGCATATGCAATTAAATTTGTCAATTTATAAACTTCACTATACTGCCCCTTGTGGCTTACTGTTGGATATAATCCCCTCTTACCAAGCTGTGGTTCACAAAAACAGGTTACACGATACTTTTCATTATATTCTAATGCCATAATACATTGAGTAATAACTTCAAAACTTCCCTGAAACCCTTCCGGAGAGATTAAATCCATATCATCCAATGAGGTATGGTATTCCGGATAACGTCCATACTTCGTCCTGCAAAAACTGCACACAGGCAAATCAATCCCCGGCGCATTATACTGCCTTTCATCCGAACCGCGGGACAAGAAAGAATAATTGCAATATTCAGGAGCATGATACTGCAGCACATTTTTTAAAACCTTATCTGTAAGGGTATTGCCATACCTTGTTTCTACTATGGAATACGCCCTGTTATCACCAACACAGGATAAATTAAAGCCGGCAATTACATGTTCTTTTAAATCATCTTTATGAAGGCTCAAATATGTAATAGAGCCTATTGTTTCAGGGATAAAAACAATGCGGTAAGAATATTTTCTTTTGGACTGTCTTTTAATCCAATCTGCCAGATAAATCGCCAAAGCAGGGCCGGAACACTCATTATTTGCCATAGATGGGTGGCAAATATAAGTAGAGATAAAAATTTCCTGATCTTCTTTGTACCCCCCCCCATTGGAAATTTTAATTTCCCCGTATGTTAAACTTCCATCTTTAAGCGAACTATCAATAAGCATATGGTATCTTCCATCTTTTAAAGAATCCCTCCTGTTTTTCGACATACAAAAACCATATTTTTCTTTATAATATGATGTTACATATGGAATTGCTTCCGGCTGTGATTCTTCCACATAGACATATTTTAATAATTCCTCCTTGCTCACAAACTTATCCACAGGCAGGGAATATCCCATGATATGCAAATTATTTTCTTTAAAATCAACAACTTTCTTTCCTTCCGAATCTTCAATATAAGCATCCCTGATATTCCATTCCTTTGGAATTGTCCAATCAAATACCTGCGTTCCGGAAGGAACCTCTTTTATTTCCAATTCAGGACAATATTCTTTCAATATCCTCAGTGTCTGCCTTACTCCATCTCCGGTAATACTTCTGCAGATAGGGAATATTCTTTCCGCTATTTTATAGATAAGCTCTCCTTCTGTTTCCATTCCCATATTCCTTTCTTACTAAATCTATCAACCTATATTACTTTTTAATGCAATACCCAATATGCCATTTATAAGAAAGCCCAAAACAATCATCTGAAATTTTTCCAAACACAAAATTTTCAAAATACTCTCCAAAAGCATCTTCTATTTCCTGCTCATTTTTAAAATATCTTTGTATTGTCCCATTTCTTCCTTTAAACCAATCGTTTGTTATTTCCAAGTATTTATCTCCTTTAATTGCCTTATCATAGATAAAGGCATCTTCACAAGGGATAGAAAAGACTAAAACCCCGCCTTTTTTTAGCACTCTTGCATATTCCACAACATGTTTTTCAAAATTCTTTTTATTTTCATTAAGATAATAGCAAACATTCCATGCCAACAAAAAATCAAAACTTTCTGATTCAAAACCTAAATTTTCATTATTGCCTACTCTGACATCTGCTTCAATTCCCATCTTTTGACAATTATTATGAATAACATCAACTATTTCCTGTGTAATCTCTGTACCCGCTATTTTTCCAAACCCTAACTGTGCAAAAAGCGGGAAATTTCTACCTATGCCACAACTGATATCTAATATACTTTTATCAGAATAACCTTTACTGTAAAAATCCAATTTTGGATATCTCCCTTTAAATATCCTTATAACATACTCTGACGGGTATGGCATATCCATTTTCTTATATGTATTTGTCCATTTTTCACTGTTATTCATTATATTCAACCTTTCTTTTTATTTTTGATAATTATAATTTTTATAAAATCTCATTTTCAATCTTTTAGCCTATCTCACATTCTGATAAACATTAAAGCCTATCCTTTATTTATATCGGCAATTTTCACTCATTTAATAAGCTAATATTTCCTGATATGATTCATAAAATTTTTTTATTTTCAAACGTCGTTGTTGTCGGTCTTCCTAAAATTTTTTTCGCTCCAATAGAACATTTAGCCTCAGCCAATTATTTCATATGAACTATTATTAATAATATACACTATACTTAATATACCGGCTGCTAATACTTTAAAAAACACTTAATAACTAAATAAAATATGCCGATATAATAATAGGTTTAAAACCATTTAAAATTTAAATAATTGGAAAGGCGATAGTAATGAATAACAAATTTATCAGATACGATATTGCTTTAAAAGCATTTTATAACAATCTGGATAACTTAATCAAAAAACATAAGGAAGGGACAAAATATGTAATATTTGGAAGCAGCAGAATCTCCAGCATGATTATTTACTATTTACGTAAATCAAATATAAATCCTGTTGCTATTATTGATAATGACAAAAATAAACACAGAAAAATTATTTATGATTTAAAAGTCTATTCCCCTGAGAATTTTTTATTACCTTTTTCCAAACAATACAAAATACTGCTTGTTTCTTCTTACCAAAATGAGATGATAGCTCAATTAGAACAATTGGGTTACTCTCAAGAAGAAAATATTATTAAAGTATTAGATCTTCCGGTTTATATGTCCGATTATTCTCATGTTTCCAGAAATAATTACCGGAAACTTAGTGATATAGAAGTAAAGCAAACATTATTACAAATATTAAAATATATAAAAAGAATATGTGAAGAACACAACATACGTTATTATATGGCTTCAGGAACTTTACTTGGTGCTGTACGACATAAAGGTTATATTCCATGGGATGATGATATTGATCTTTATGTGGAAATTAAAGATCTTGCAAGGTTAGCAGATATCATGGAGCAGGATAAGAATTATACAATGATTAGTATCTGGAAAGATGATGACTATATAGACGATTGCTCCATTATCGTTGATAAAAATACTATTGTAGATAATAACCATTTTCCTATGCAAATTACAACAGGTATTGGTATTGAAATTTTTCCTATATGTGGTTTACCTAACAATGAACAAGAATTGCAAGAACATATTAATGAATTAAAAAATTTAGAAATGAATTGTTATAATACAATATATCATAAAACTTCTTGTATAAAAGCAAAAAAAGAATTAATAAAAGGTTTAATGAAATATGATTTCGATAAAAGTGATTACGTCGGATATATTCTAGATACTCATTTTCTACAAACAAAAGTGAAAAGAGAGTGTTACAGCAAAACTATACAACTTGAATTTGAAGGCGAGTTTTTTCAGTGTCCGGCTGGATATGATACTATTTTAACACAATTATACGGAAACTATATGAAACTTCCTCCAATAGAAGAACAGCAACCCCACCATTTTTATCATGCATATACCGTATAATATTTTTGTTATTGTGATTTTCATAAATATAAGCAGTCAGTAAAATTTATATTATCAATATTTTTTACTGACTGCAATTCTTTTATAATCTTTTAAGTTCTTTTCTTAATTGTTCCACACTTAACCATTGCTTATTTGTTCCAGAACTATATTCAAATCCATCTTTCACCAGCTTCCCTCCCGGAAGAAGCGCCTTATCCAAATTCACCCATTCAAAGTTGGGGTAAATAATATAATGCTTGTCATATTCATATGTCATACGGGAATCATCTTTTGTCACCATCACCTCATGCAGTTTTTCTCCTTCCCGAATCCCGATTTCCTCAATCCGGGCATCTGGCATCATTGCTTTTGCCAGATCTGTGATATAAAAGGACGGGATTTTGGAAATATAGGTTTCACCGCCTTTGGCCTCTTCCAATGCCTTAAATACCAGCTCTACGCCCTGTTCGAGGGTTATCCAGAACCGAGTCATCCTTTTATCCGTAACGCCCAATGTCATCCCACCATGCTCAATAATATTCCTCCAAATCGGGATAACAGAGCCGCGGCTGCCTGCCACATTCCCATAACGGACAATGGAAAAACAGGTATGCTTTGATCCGCGGTAAGCATTTGCTGCCTGGAATAACTTGTCCGACACCAGCTTCGTCCCGCCATAAAGATTGATTGGATTAACCGCCTTATCAGTAGATAATGCCACTACCTTCCTTACCCCTCTGTCAAGTGCGGCATCGATTACATTTTGAGCTCCATGGATATTCGTCTTAATTGCCTCAAATGGGTTGTATTCACACGTAGGTACCTGCTTCATTGCAGCAGCATGGATTACATAGTCTACCCCGTCAAAAGCGCGGTAAAGCCTGTCCTTATCACGCACATCACCGATAAAAAACCTGACTTTTCTCATATCTACCTTATCTTCAAACTCGGAACGCATAAGACTCTGCTTATACTCATCCCGGGAATAAATAATCACTTTTTTTGGATGATATCGTTCAAATATCATTTTCAGGCATTTTTTCCCAAAAGAACCCGTTCCTCCGGTAATCAGTATTGTTTTATCATTTAACATCTTCTCTTCCTCCGTTTAAAATAATCTTTTTATAACAGATTTTTCATAAAGCATTTGAATTTTTCCAGTAAATATATAATATCTAAAAATAAACTTCTTTTCCAAATAAGGGAGGCTGATAATTTTCTATATAACTTTTCTATGATTTAATATCTAATAAACTGCTATAAAAAGACACTGCCAAAACCTACTCTGACAGTGTCTTATCCCACTCTATTTATAACTAATAATCTTACTGCTGTAATAACTGTAATACCGTCTGTGTAGAAGTATTAGCATTGCTCAGCATAGAAGTGCCTGCTTGCTGCAGGATATTGCTTTTGCTGAACTCAACCATCTCATCAGCCATATCAACATCACGGATACGGGATTCTGATGCCTGTAAGTTTTCAGTTGCTGTATCCAAATTTGCAATCGTATGTTCCAGACGGTTTTGAACAGCACCTAACTTTGCACGCTGCGTAGATACTTTTGTCAATGCCTGATCATATGCCTCAATAGCAAGAGAAGCCTTTGCCTGAACAGTAACATCCAATGCATCACCCACCGTACTACCATCACTTACACTTGTTGATGTCTGCACAATCTTAAGATCCTGCGCCTTCATACTGTTAATTCCCAAAGTTACTTCCTGCCCGGCATTTGCTCCTACCTGGAAACGTAGTGGATCTTTTCCGCCTTCAACTGGTCTTGATGTCATTGCTTTTTCTAATGCAATGGTAATTGTATCTCCAGCTTTTAAACTTTTATAATTCTCGATCTTAAACTCTAATGGAGAATCAGGAGCCTCTGTTGTCACTTCTCCACCATATGCAGCATTATTAAGCCTAATAATTAAATTATTTTCACCTTCAGCCTCAAATTCAATATTCTCCCCTACTAATGAATATCCCTGCAAAGAATCAAAAGAAATATGTGCACCATCTGATATAGCAAAATCAGCCGATGCTGCTTGCATTGTATCAGCATCTGTAATATCCATCTGAACAGTCAAACGCAACACCTCATCAATGCCACAAAAAGCAGCCTCAGATGTATTCATTAATGAAATTGCTCCTGACTGGAAGGAACCTTCAATCGATACCAATCCTTCCCTTGCTTCCTGATTACCCTTCTGGCTTCCATCCAACAACTTTCTTGTATTAAACTCCGTAGATGTCGCAATCCTGTCCACTTCATTAGTCAACTGCACAATTTCCTTCTGAATCTGTGTCCTGTCATCATCTGTATTCGTATCATTGGCTGCCTGTACTGCAAGCTCACGCATACGATGGATAACATTCTGCGTCTCCTGAAGCGCACCTTCTGCTGTCTGAATCAAAGAAATAGCATCCTCGCTATTAGTCGATGCCTGTGTCAGACCACGAATCTGCCCGCGCATCTTCTCAGAAATTGCCAACCCTGCCGCATCATCAGACGCTCTGTTAATCCTGTAACCGGAACTTAACTTTTCTGTACTCTTAGCCTGTTTATCTGTTGTAATTCCTAACTGTCTGGATGAGTTCATCGCAGCTATATTGTGCTGAATAACCATTGTATGTACCTCCTTGTTCTTTTCGGCTTCCCTGCCTTAATATAAATGCTATTTGCATTTTATTTACTGCTAAGTTATTGCTTATCTATTTCACCACAGATAACCTTTCACATTATATATCGTGCTGTTTCCAAAAAATCTTAACACTAAATCTATATTTCTTTCATAAAAATAACCATTTTAAAACTTATTTCCTATTTATTATATGGAGATTCCCTGTAATTGCGGTTTTATTTCATATAGCAGACTGTCTGCTAATTCTATATAATCTTTCTTTATATATGCCTCTTGAAGCGATACTAATTCTTCTGTCATATCCACCATATATCCCAGTTCCGACATTTCTCGAATCATTTCACCAAAAGAATCCAAAACCTGTAAAAATGCCTGATCCAAACCATCCTGATCAGGAGTATAAATAATATTAATTAACTCATCTATCTTTTCCAAAGGTTTTTCATTCACCACCTGCTATCGCCTCCTCCAATTTATCCTTTTTATGTTTTATCATCTTCAGCATCCGTTCCATTTCATTTCCCACAGAAACAGAAGCAATATCTATCATCTGCATTAAATTCACCTGCAGCTCCCAATTTCTTTTTATGGTTTTTCCCGTAATTTCATTTCCAATTTTCTTCACATAAATAATTGTCTGCCGTAATATCTGCTGATAAAAAGAATGAGCATCTTCTCCTTCTTCTTTAAAAAATTCCAATAATTCATCTCCTTTTTTCATATCTAAAATAACTTCAACTAACTCATCCTCCGAAGCTGTGTCGTAAGGGAAATCTTGATACTTTTCCAGTTCTTTGTAATGATTTACTGCCCTCTTTTGAATCTCTCTTAATAAATCCAGCATCCCTTCCGTTTTCTCAATGACTTTATTGTACTTTTCCAAACGTTCCTGTGATGTTATCGGGCGGTCACTCAATAGTTCATATAGCTTCTTTTCCAAATCTTTTCCGCAATATCGCTCAATCGCTTCCTTTAATGTCATAACTTTGGTTCCCCTGATCAAAGCACCGCCTTCTGTCGCATCAATCATCGTACCTTTTGCAAGAGCAGCATCCTCAAAATAATGACGAAACAGATTAAACGTTTCGCTTGTCCGAACCTTCCCTCCATAAATATCTTCTACCCAGAGATCTTTACTTTCTTTTTCTTCTTCTGTTAATTCATTATCCGTTTGAAAAGAATCACTATGCACCCTGTCGCTGTGTTTTTTATCATCTGTATATGCCAGATCCTGACCTATCAAAATCACCGGATCACAGCCTGCTTTCCTGGCAACTGCATAAGCTGCTGTTGCGCAGGAATGCCCCAAACTGGCATATTGTGAATTAGGAAAAATATCCATCCACCATCCTTCCAGCCCTGTATGGTTTTTTGCATAAAGAAGCTGCTTTCCCGGAAATTCCTCATGAATTTTCGGCCACAGCAAAGACGGGCCTATTAATACCAGTTTATCATCAAAAGTACGTCCTTTATAAAAAGCATTATAAGTAGGCTCCCCGCGTTCCAGAGAAACAATGGCATCCGGCTGAATCCCGTGTTCAATACAGATCTGATAACTGGCATCACACGCCAATATCAACGCTTTTCCCTGCGCCAGCTTCAAATCATCAATATTTTTATCTAAAGAAGGCCCTGACGCTACCACAATAGCAGGAATTCCTTCATAGCTTCCTTCCAGTTCCCTGCAGTCGCTCGCCTCTATACTTGCATCTACATTCAGGTAATGATTGACAAGTCCATCCATCATATCCGGCAGAGAATTTCCCAGGCACAGCAGAGCAGAATCTATTTCCGAGCTGATACGCTTCATGACATCTGCCATAAATTCTTTATAAATATAATAATTCGGAATTGCTATCACCTGTATATTATGGACAAGGTTCATCCAGGAACTATTAAAATATACAGGGATTTCCCTGTCAAGCATCGGCTTATCCCCAATCAAAAAACCAAATTTAGGCGATGCAATCATATCACACAAATTATAATTTTTCATGCAATAAAGAAATACATCATTATTCGGTTCAAAAACCGCAATTTTTGTATTCTTTGTCGTATCCAACAATAGTTTTTTTAACAACTCAATATTCGCCATACCAAAGACTACAACCAGATGATCTTTCATAGATTCCAGATTCCTGATCATATATTCCGCTTCTTTTTTCGGTTCAATACTTGCCAACCTATATTCCTTATCCTCATAAACAAAATACAATCTTCCTTCTTTTAAATATATATTATGCTGATCTTTCTTCTTTTGAATTTCTATCATCTTCTCTGTATGTTCAAAATTTTCTTTCACTACAGGATTGTTATTCCTCAACTGCATTAAATTTCTCTTTAAATAATCTGCCATAGACTTACTTACCTTTCCCTCCTCATAAACAAAACCGGCTCTCTTTAAAATCAAGAAGCCGGTTTTGCAAATAACTTATTTCAAAATCAAATTAACCTAATAAAGATAATACTGTCTGATTCGACTGATTAGCCTGTGCCAGCATCGAAGTACCAGCCTGCTGTAAAATATTACTCTTACTGAAATCTGTCATTTCATCAGCCATATCAACATCACGGATACGGGATTCAGCAGCCTGTAAGTTTTCCTCTGATGTATCCAAATTCGCAATTGTATGCTCTAACCTGTTCTGAACAGCACCCAACTTAGATCTTTCTGTAGATACTTTCTGTAAAGCTCTGTCATATGCCTCAACTGCCAGAGATGCTTTTTCCTGAGAAGAAACATCTAATGCCAAACCTTTTACATTGGTTGTTGTATCTGTTGTACTGTTAGACACCTGAACAATACCAAGATCTTTTGCTTTCATGCTGTTAATTGAAAGATTAATCTCCTGTCCTGCATTAGCGCCTACCTGAAGACGCAAACTAGCCTTATCACCCATAGTAGGATCCGCTTTATGTCCAGCCGTCAGTGAAATTGTAATAACATCTCCTGCTTTTAATTTATCAACTCCCACAAAAGAAATAGTTAACTCACCACTACCCGCTGCCGTACCATTTACTACATCACTCACAGCATTGAGATCAGCCATACTATCACCACGAACACTATTAATTGTAATACTATTTTCTGCTATAGTAACCGTATCTCTATATCCATTCAAGCTCTGAACAGTGGCCCATTCCTCTTCACCATTACAATTGGAAGCAATCCTTGTATAATCTGTCTCAAAAGAACCATCGGCAGTTGTATAATCAGCCTGAATTGTGATCCTAATTACATCATTGATAGCTGTATACTTAGAAAGTGATGAAACTTTACCTAAACTAACCATACCATTTGTGAAAGTACCTTCTACAGATGCACTACCTTCTTCTGCTACCAATGCACCTCTCTGAGAACCATCTAACAGTTTCTTAGTATTGAACTCAGAAGTCGTAGCAATACGGTCAACCTCATTGGTAAGCTGTGTGATCTCCTTCTGAATCTGTGATCTATCATCATCTGTATTGGTATCGTTAGCTGACTGAACGGCAAGCTCACGCATTCTCTGAATGATATTCTGTGTCTCCTGAAGAGCACCCTCTGCTGTCTGCACTAAGGAGATACCATCCTCAGAGTTTGTGGAAGCCTGGCTGAGGCCACGGATCTGACCACGCATCTTCTCAGAAATAGCAAGGCCTGCTGCGTTGTCGCCTGCACGGTTGATTGCATAACCGGAGCTTAACTTCTCTGTGGACTTCTGTAAGTTGCCACCTGTGATGCCTAACTGCCTGTTTGCGTTCATTGCTGTAATGTTGTGCTGAATAATCATAAAAATTCCTCCTTGAATTTACGGTGGCATCCATGCCACTCGGTGAAAAAATATTAAGTAACGTGAAACCCTATTGGTGTACGCTCCCTCCAGGTTTCCTTTCCAGTACAATTGTTTTACCTGTTATATATATCGGTTTGGGATGGAAATACTTTAGGGCTTTTTTTCAAATTTTTATTAAAAAGAGCAGCCATCTGAGTAAAATCACCTGAACTTTTTATTTGTTCCTATATTTTCTAAAAATCGTCTGTTTTATTTATATCTTCCATCCGTTTTTTTAATTTCTTGTCAAAAGTTATAATTTCAATGCCCCTTTCCCTGTTATATCCATATAAAATGCAGTCTACAAAATCCAATTTTGGCATTGTATCATATATCTCCAATGCCTGGAGAAGCACATCCGCATTTAAAATGAATACATCGTTATTCAGCTTACGGAAATTTCTTGCGACATCCTCCCTTGAAACCTGATAAACTCCTTCCAGCACATAACAAACTTCTGCCAGTACTTCAAGTGTCACATAACATTTTTTCGTCCTGATAATCGTTCTTACCTGTTGAAACTGTTCATCAACGTCCTGCAATAAAAACCTTAGCACCGCATTGGCATCCAGCATACAGCTATTCTCCAGCATACTTCTTAACCGCCGCCTTTCTCCATACATCTTTTTCCTGCACTATTAAAGATGCATCTGCGTATTTATGAAGTCCGCCAGCGGCAGATTCCCCCCATTCGTCTTCATTTTCTATTGGTATGATAATCACTTTTTGATTCATTTGCAGTGGCTTGTTTACCTGTACAGCCGTTCCATCATAATATCCCATGATTGACATTTATCTTACCAACCTTTCTATTTCCTGAATCATGATACTTCAGACAACTGCTTCTACCAACGATTTATCTCCAAAAGACATCTCTTATGATTTAAATTTTCCCCGCCATGACATCTTCCATAATTTTTTTTTATTTCTTCTGATCCATGAAAAAGGACTGGTGCGGGTTAAATTTCGCCATGGCGTTGTAGTAAGTATTCACCTTATGGCGGCTGCTTTTGTATGTCTGGATATTTTTCCGGTGGCGCAGGAAATACCGCTCCATAGACAGTTTATTTTTATGCTCCAACGCCTGGATGGACACACTCAAGTCCATAATACTACGGATATATCCCTGCAGTTTCTCAATTTCCGGCTGAAATTTCCCGGGATTACCATGCAGTTCTTCTTTAACTTTTTTATACAGCATTTCAAAACCATCATCTAACTGATTCAGAATTTCCAAACATTCTGATTTCTGATCGATGCACTGATCCAGCCCTTCCGTCTGTTCAGAAGTCTCTTTTAACAATAATTCCTGCCGTTTTGTCGCAGCATAAATTTCTTTCAGTATCTTCTGTTTCCTGTCCAGGGTATCTAAAAGAATCCTGATATAAGTCATCTGCAATTGTTCCTGCATAATATCCTCCTTTTTAGAAGAAACAGGGCTGCCACACTAAAGTACACCCTTGTTTAGTGCAGCAGCCTCTCTTTTCTTCCCTATAATAAGGCAGCCTTATTCCTCTGCCTTTTCCGTTTCCGCATTTCCCGCCTCTTCTTTTTCTTCCTTTGGCTTTGCAGCTTCCATCAACTCTTTCCAGATATCCCGCATAATGCGCAGCCGCTTTAACCCTTCCTCTAACAGCGCCTTATCTTTCTTTACATTGGCCTGTGTCAGAACCCAGTGGATATAATCGTACATCCGGTCAAAGTCATTCGCTACTTCATATTTAAAATCCAAAGTAGAACGGAACTCCACAATAATCTTTTTCGTCTTCGCAATATTACGGTTACAACCCTCCAGATCGCCCTTATCCAAATCCGTAATCGCCATATTGCAGAACTTTACGGCGCCATTATATAACATCAAAGTAAGCTCTGCCGGCGATGCCGTATTGATGTTAGACTGCTTATATAACGCTGCCGCATGTCTATTGATAGAGGCTTCCTTTTCTGCGCCGCTGTTCAGGGGAAGGTCTGTCGGCGATACTGACTTAATCTTAGACTGCTGATACAATGCTGCCATATTTCTATACATAAATAACCCCTTTTCTATATCAGCCTCCGGTTCCAAGCAGGCCTGCCAGGGAATTGGACTGTGACTGTGCCTGGCTCATTGCTTTTTCCATCGCCGTAAACTGTTTATAATAGCGATCTTCTTCGTCATTTAACTTATCCTGTAACGCCTTCAGTTCATCCTCATAATCGGATATCTGCGATTTAATTTCTTTATCATTATAGAAAGTCATGGCGCTGCTGATAGAACTTGCCGCCATTTTATCGGTCAGGGTATCATATAAATCTGTGCAAAGCTTGGATAATACTGCCTGCACGGCGCTTGGGTTTTCTTCCAAAGCTTTCTTTAACTTATTTTCCTCAGAAGCATATAACGTGTCCTCCTCGTCACCATAAATATGCAGAAGACCGCCCTCAGAATAGTCCGTAGAAGTCACAATTCCAAAGCTGGACAGGGAATAGGAAACTGCGGAATTATACTGTTTATAGGTGCCATCTGAATTCTTTTTTGTCGTATCAATAGCTTCAAAGGTAACGCTGTCCAACTTAACACTTGTCTGTAAGGTAGATTTCATGACACTGATTAAACTTCCCAGTGTCGTATCCCTGCGCAGAAGAGATCCTTTAATCTTTCCTTCCCACTGCTCCACTTCCTCATCTGACATGGCCTCCTTCTGTTCCGAGGTAAGCACATCATAACCTCTTGCAGACTCCCCATTATAGGCCTCATTCATCATCTTCAGTACTTCATTATATTCTGTAATAAATTCTTTCACACTATTATAAATATCGTCTACATTAGTAGCGACACTCATTTTCACTTCTCCATCTGTAACTGCTTTCAAATCCAGCGTAAGGCCATTCACGGTCATAGTATTAGAAGCACCGCTCATCTCCGCACCGTCAAGAACAATAACAGCATCATTCGCGGCACGTACTGTAATGCCGGTATTCCCTCCCTCTACTTCTTCTCCTGTTATCTCGTCCAATCCAAGAGCCGTGAGAGGACCTGTGGAAACTGTGCTGTCATTTTCAAGAGAATCATAGTAGTTCTTCCTTATCTCGTCAATTTTCTCGCTGGCTTCCGCAGAAGTCTTCCCGGAAGATATCGCAACTGACTGCACATAAGAAAGCAGCTCCTCAAGAGGAGCTTCCTGCCTTGCTTTTTCAGCATCATATTCCTGGCAGGCCAGTTCATAAGTTTCTTTCAGTTCTGTCAGCTTTCTTTCTGTTTCCGGATTTTTCTCAGCCTCATCAAAAGAATCAAATTCTTTTTGATACTCCTCATACTGCTTTTTAGCCTCTTCCCTTTCCTCATAAACTTTGGAAAGATCAATTCCGCTAAAATAATCGTCAATCCGATCTTGTATGCTGACATCCAGATTATCATAATCCACCAAACTATGGACAGCTTTTTCCAGCTTATTTACAGCAGATGATGCCTTTCCGGAATCCTCATCACAGGTTATTGTAAACCCC
Organism: uncultured Lachnospiraceae bacterium; assembly: GCA_947629585.1. Lineage (GTDB taxonomy): Bacteria > Bacillota > Clostridia > Lachnospirales > Lachnospiraceae > MGBC100174. The sequence goes on from CANREH010000021.1 coordinate 19,961, forward strand.
TGCTCTTTGCCGCTCTCTTTCGAGCTGATAAAAAACCGCCCCTGCTCTTCGTCAAAATTTGCCACCAGCCCCGCATCCTGGCAGGCTGACACCAAATCAGAAATCTTGGTAGATTCTGTAACCTCTAACGTCTTAGCAGTACCTGCTTTATTCTTAATAGTAATTGCCAGTCCTTCTTCTATTCCGTCAAAATCCGTCAGCTTGCTGTCTTTGGTAATCTTTTTCGAAGACGCTGTTGACTTTAAATTATCGGCAGTAATCTGTGCACCAGTGACATACTGCGCACTTGCCAGTGACTTCACTTCAATCGTATGGCTTCCCAAAGCAGCGCTCCCGCTCGCTGTCGCCGATACCGCACTTTCATTGGAACTTGTCACTTTCTTGGTAGTATAATTCCCCTGCATCTTAATCTTGGACAGCTTGCCTGTATAAAGGGAATAAATCTTGGTATTGATCTCCTTCCATTTATCCTGCTTCCATTCCAGCTTTGTCTTTAAGTTCTCCTTTTTGGTCTTTTTCATGCTCTGGACAGACATCAGCTCTTTTACAAGAGATTCCGTATCCAGGCCGGAAATCAGACCTGACATTCTGATTGGCATACGAATCCCTCCTATCTTCTGTCATCCACTACCATGCCGGCCAGTTCCCACATCTTCTCCAGCATATCAAGGCTTTTCTCCGGCGGGATTTCCCGGATGACTTCCTTTGTCTCCTTGTCATATACCGTAATGGATACCCTCTTGGTTGCTTCATGATATTTGAAATTCAAGCCTGTTTTTGCATATCTCAGCTCATTATTCGCTATATCAATCTTGCTTTTTACTTCTTTTTCCGTAGGCTGCTTCTGATCCTTATTCTTCCCGGATTCAGAATTATTGGCCTGATTGTTCTCCATATACTTTTTCTCTGTTGGGATAACGGAATAACTCTGTACAGAAGCTACCGTATTTTCTTTCGGTTCCGGCGCCGTTTCCACCTTAACACCTGAAGATACAGAAACCCTTTCTGTATTATATGATATATTATTCGCTCCATTACTGATCTCAATTGCCATAATTTACACCTCCGCTTTCTCTTATTTTCTTTATGTATCGGCAGAAAAGAACAATTTGTTAATATGTCAGGAAAGAAATAACTTCTTAATGTTTTCCGTCTGCTCCCTGCCAACAGCCTGTTTGTTCTCTTCCTGGATCTGATCGTAAAGCTCTTTCCTGTAAATGGTAAGCCTCTTTGGGGCTGTAATGCCTATTTTTACCTGATCTCCCTTGATTTCAAGAATCGTAAATTCGATATTCCCTCCAACAATAACGGATTCATTCAGTTTTCTTGAAAGTGCAAGCATCAGGATTCCTCCTTTTTCTTTTTTAATCTATCATAAATGCTTTGTTTCACTTTATAATCCTGGTTTTCTGCGATCACCTGGCAGCCTTTCGCCGTGGCAGCGTTGATCACAATCGGGGCCTTGAAATTGGCCGTGATCTCCTCAATTTTTTCCGGAACTGTCACGGTAAGCAATACTACAAGATCCTCTTCTTTAAATTCTCCCAGGCTTTCGAGATATTCGTCATTGACAACAGGATCGTATTTTTCGTCCGCTGCAAGAGGATTGATTACAGGAAACGCAAGCTCCGGCTCCTCTAAGGACTGCAGCCAGGAGACTGTATTTTTCTGCTCCTTCTCAATGTCATATAAAATGGCATATTTCTTATAATTCTCAAATCCCATCATGCCATTGTCAAAGGTAATGACTTTCGCCTCATCTAAATCTATTTCTCCAAAATATTTTGTTTTCACTAACATAGTAAGCTCCTTTTTAAATAAAATCCATTAAAGTATTCTTCACTACTTTGGATGCGGCATTTAATGACGCATTGAATACATTTTCCGCAGAACTTAAATTGATAATGGTATCTGCCAAATCCGCGTCTTCATTGCTCGACATCAGATCCGTAAAAGCCACCTGCTGATCCTGCATACGGCTTTCGGTTAAATTCAGGCGCACGCCGCGGCTTCCCAGATCGGCGCTGGCTTTATTGACAATATCCTCTGCCGACGCTGAAACTGTGATCCCTCTGGAAAAACGCTCCTGCATAATTTTGGTTTTCAATACCTGCTCGGTATTTAACTGCTCCATTAACTGCGTAAGCGCTGCCGTCTGTTCATCGGTAATCCCGTCTTCTTCCAGCATCTTCTGCACCTCGGCAATCTTCTCTTCCGTCATAATAACATCATTCACCGCATATACAATATCGTCTACGCAGCGGTTCATTTCATTCCCGATACAGTCTTTGGCAAGCACATTGACCTGGAGGTTCTGGGAAAAGCTGACCTCGTAATAAATCTGCTGCCCGCCGTCCCCATACTGGGAAAGGTTGTATTCAATCAGGCTGTCTTCAATCTCCTCTCCCTCGCTGTCCAGGGCAATGCTGGTACAGTCAAAATAATGCTGCGGCCTGGTATCCCCTTTTTCAAATTCCTGCTTCTGGTAAGTAAGCTGGAAATCATCCGCAAGCTTTACTTCGTTATACACATCCTCCCCCATAACAAGCTCTCCCGTATCATAGAGGAAATAAACTTCCCCTCCTTCCGGCTGATACGCATTTTCATCCGTTGACAGCATTGCCGTCACGGAATATTCCACAACTTCATTATTTTCCGGATCTTCTTCATCATAATAAGTCACCGTCAAATCAGACACTTCATCCGGCAAAAGGTTCTCATAAGAAAGCTGCATACGGTAACAATCTTTTTTAGTCGGCGCTTCCGCAAATACATTGGCATCCGGGGAATCAGCCTCATAATCTTCCAGCTCATAAGCCCCTTCCACATAAGTATGTACCAGAATATCCGTATAATCAAGATGCTCCGTAATGGTATATTTTACATCGTTCTGGTAATTGTCAAAGGTCAGGCTGGTATCTGTCTTATAGCCGGTAAATACATACCGTCCGGCATAGTCGCTGTTCCCTTCCTGATAGATCTGATCCCGGAGCTCCTGGAGGTTCTGGATAATGGAGGTACGATCCTCCGCCGTAAGCGGGTCATTGGCTCCCTGGACACAATAGCTATTGATGGAATTATATACTTCGTCCATCCTTGTCATTGCATCCTCCGTAACCTTCATCCACGCCCTTGCGTCCGGGATATTCTTCTCATAATACTGCGTAATCTCGCTGACGCTGGTGCGCAGCTTTAAAGCGCGCACGGCAATGATCGGATCGTCGGACGGGCGCTGGATCTTTTTGCCGCTGGACTGCTGCTGCTCTAATGCTGCCAGATTATTTTTATTCGCATTGATATTGCTTTTCATGTTGTTTGTCATCATGACATTAGTAACACGCATAATTTCTCCCTCTTTTCTTTCAACATCGCATATTATATCCTAAGCCTGCTTATTAAGCACCTGTGCCATTGATTAATTTATCATATACCTGGTTCATGACACTGACTACATGGCAGTTTAAATTATAAGAATTCTGGAATTTTACCAGGTTCAGCGCTTCCTCGTCCGTATCCACGCTCATAACGGAAAGCCGCTGGTTCTGGATCGCTTCCTGAATGTTGTTCTGCGATTCGGACAAATCCTGCGCCTTCTTGGAATCAACGCCAATCTCCGCGGTCAGGGTCTGCAGAAACGAATCCGGCGTCCCCTGCTTAAACATGTCACGATCTGTCTGAAGCTCATACAGCCGCTTTAAAATATCCGTATTCTCAAGCCCGTTATAAATATACCCTTCTTCTTCCTTGTCCGGCGATGCACAGGCGATTTTATTGACATGATCATAAATCTCAGGATTTACCTCTACATTGGCGGCTGTCAGGCGGTAATATGTCGTCTCTAAACTGTTAATCGTATCGATCGTCTCATCATCCTCTTCCTGCTCATACTCCGTACCAGTCAGATCAAAGGCCGTATTTTCTATCCCGTCTACCGTAAAGAAATCCAGCCCAAACTCTCCGTTCAAATCGACGCCCTGTTTGTGGATCTGGTTAAACTGCCTTGCAAAGACACGGATAAACTGATTTAACTTATTCTGGTAATAGCATACGCCTTTATAATTAATGGAATTTCCTATTTTTACCGTAGCTTCATCGGCATCACTGCTTAATTCCTCTTCCAGTTGAAAAGTATAGACATAGCTTGGGTTGCCTTCCTCATCTTCGGAAAGCTCCACGGTAAAGTCAGAATATTCATATTCTTTGGAGCCTACGGTAATAATTCCTGTCACCGGCATATTCATGTCGTCCAGATTATTGATATTGGTCGCTTCCACGACAAGCTCGGTATCTCCTTCCGAGCCATAGCCTTTTCCCTGGAGATTAGACTCATTATTCCCATCGCGCACTTCAATCAGCGCCTGCAGGGAACCGCCAAGTGTCTGGCTGCCCATATTAAACTTAACGCCATTGGACCACTCTAAGTCAAATAAGCCGTCAATATCGCTCTGGTTAACCTTGCGCTCCCTTGGGACGCACTTAAGCGTTACAACGTCATAGGTATCGACAAGCACCTGCCCGTCTAAAAGCACTCTGTATTCTGTGACGCCCTCTGCCCCTACATGGGTAATCTCTTCCGCCGAGATATTGGCAAGGGAAGAAAGCTCGTCAATGAGCAGGGCACGGGAATCGCGCAGATCGTTGGCGCGCTGTATTCCTGTGGCTTCTATGGAATTAATTTCCCTTGTCAGCCCTGCAATCTGGTTGGCAATGGAATTGATACGGCTGACAACATTATTGATTTCGGAATTGGATTCCGACTGTACGGATTCCATGCAGGTTGCCATGTACTGCATATACTCCGCAAAGTTCTGCGCATAGTTGGTAACGGCCACGCGGACGCTTTCGCTCGCCGGATTCTTGGTCAGTTCCTCGATTCCTGTAAAAAACTTACTAAATGAAGTCGTAAAACCATCCGTATTTAACTCATTGAAATAGTCCTCTATCTCCAGCATATAGTATTCTTTTGTCCCATATTCTCCTACCAGCTTGCTGTTATCCCAATATTTCGTATCGTAGTAAAGATTCCTCCTCTGATTGATGCCTGTGATATCCACACCGGTTCCCTGCATCCCGTATCGGCAGCTTATATTGATCGGACGGCTCGCCGACTGCTCCACATACTGCCTGGAATACCCCTCAGTATCTCCGTTGGCAACATTATGGGCAGTCGTATTCAATGCTGCTTGATAATTATAAAGACCGGATTTTGCAATATCCAATCCAAAAAATGTCGATGCCATGCTTTATCTATCCCCCTTCTGTAATCGATCCGCAAAGCAGATTCCTTACCCGTTAAGCTCCTACTTTATCTAAAATATCCCTGATCATTTCATCTACTGCCGTAATATAACGGGATGCGGAATTATACGCCTGCTGATATTTAATCAAGTGGGTCAGCTCCTCATCTCCCGATACTCCCGACAGGCCGTCCCTCTGTGCCTGCACATTTTCCGTCATCAGGGACTGGTTCTCATATAAAATCCGCATGGTAGAACCTTCGTTTGCAATCTCACTGACCATGGCATTATAGTATTCCATGAACGTATTTGTCGTATAATCATCCGGGCCTAATGACATATCCGCATGATCCCAGATTTCCAGAAGATCCGCGCAGATGTCCATTTCATTATCCCCGGTATTGCCCTGCTTGTGCAGCGGTATCTTGGAAAAATCATCCATAATCGCTTTGTTGATTTCCAGCTCACTGATGGTAAACAGAGAATAGTTATCCGTCACATCTTCCCCGTTATACATATAGACGGCATCCTCTCCTTCTCCATCTATCGTATAGCGCGGAGTGGAAATCCTGTTGAAAATGCCCTCGCCCCTTGTAAAGTCGTCGTCCATGCCGACCGGGCAGTTCTCCATATCCAGGACATAGCACTCCAAATCTTCGTCGTATACATTCGGGCAAAGGACATCGTTCACTTTGGTCACGATTTTATGCACAAGCTGATCAAATTCACCCTGTACCCGCATAATCATAGAAGGCTTGACAAATTTATGGTAATGATCCAGCTTTTCCTTATATTCTTCCTGCGCCAAATCAAACGCTTCCTCATCCAAAATACCGTCTTCGTCCGTAAAATCCTCTTCTTTCGGCTCTATCGGTATATCGGTATAATTGGCGACATAGGTTCCTCTGGTAATCAAAATACCTTTCAAAGAACCCATATCCGTCCCCTGCCTGGAGCTGTATTCTAACGTTGCATACAATTTGCCCTTATTGGCTCCCTTCCAGTAAACGTCATACAGTCCCGTTCCCTGATAGGCTGTCGCCACTTCCCCGTCTTCATCCTTATAGGTGATCTCTTTTTGGATCTCCCGGGTCTCCAGCCCATTTAACACTTTGCCGACAACGAACTGCATTCCTTCAATGTTGACGTCAACGCCATCCTTCCCTTCCGAATATGTCATATTCACATATCCGCTTAACTCATCCAGAAGGTTATTTCTCTCATCTCTGTAATCATTGGCCTGCTGCCCATTGATCTCAAAACGACCGATAATCTCATTAAGCTCGATAATCCTTGCGCCGATTTCATTGATACGATCTACGTTATCTTTGAGCTTATTATTGAGCATTTTCTGGTACTCGCCCATCTGCATATAAATATTCTGCGCCCGTTCCAGGAATGCAACGCAGGTCTGTAAAAAGGAGGAACGCGTCACCAGGCTCTCCGGCTCCTTCTGAAGCTCCTGCATGGCACACCACATATTATTTAATGTATTCTGGAACTCCACGCCCTCCAATTCACCGAATAACTCTTCAATCTCGGTCACAGTCTCATCCTGGGCTTCATAAAATCCTGCGCGCGCATGTTCTGTCCGGTAGGATTTGTCCATAAAAACATCCCTGATCTGGCGCACGGTAGACGCAGCCGTCCCCAGACCAATCAGAATGCCGGAATCATCCTCAATATAAAGCCGATCAGCAGACAATAACTGCTGCCTTGTGTAGCCTGTCGTATCGGTATTCGCAAGGTTATGGGCTGTCGTATTCAAAGCTGACTGTGATGTTGTCAGCCCGGAAATTCCTGTATATAAACCCGTAAATAAACTACTCATAATTTTTATTATGCCAAAGGCGCGGTGCTGTTCATACAATGGCTCAATTTCCTTTGAGAATCGTGCCAGAGCAAAAACAAAGAGTGAAAAATCCCCTTTGGCTTTCTCCTTTTTCATCAATTATTTTTCACTCTTTCCTCTTTTACTGCTTTGCATCAAAAACTCCCCTGCTCCCTATCCCGGTGTCGAACTGCTGCCTTGCCTGCCTGTTATAATTGTTGGAAACCGGAAGCCCTTTCATGCTTTGAAGCACATTCAAATCAAACGCAATCATTTCCAACGACTGTTCCATCAGCATACGGTTCAGATCATTTAACTTCTTCACTTCTTCCACGGTACTTCTCAGCTTCCTGTGGACCTCCCGCAACTCCTTTTGCTCGTCGGGCTGCCTGTCCAGAACGGCAATGATATCACTGACCTTCATCGTATCGGAATCCATGCTGAGAACTGTGGCTATATTAACAATGACCTCCTCCCTTCGGCGCTCCAGAACATTGAGGATTTCCACTGCTTTTTGTTCTTCTACCGTAATATTTTGAAGGGATTGAAGGTCATTTTTGATAATCACCTGTTTTTTGTCCCGCGTAATCGGAAGGAGATATTCATAAATCTCCTCCTCTTCTTTCAGAACTGTAATTAAATCTCTGATTAAGCTTGCCAAAGAAAAACCCCCTCCTATACAGAAAGGTTAAAATACTGCCCAACCATCTTTTCTGCGATGTCTTCACTGGAAACATGGTAATTTCCCGAAGAAATCTGCGCTTTCAGCTCTGCTACCCGGTCTTCCCTGACTTCAGGCGCATCCTGGACTGCCTGCTTCGCCAAAGCCAGGCTTTGTCCAAAATTGGAAATCTCAATCTTATCCGAAGACTTCTCTGTCCTTGACTGCTTTGCCGCAGGCTTTTTCACATTCGCCTGGTAAATCTGGCTGATCTTACTATATGCGTCAACTCTCATATTAATCACACTCCCATCTGCTCTGATTCTTCGCTTATACTTTATTTATCGGCGGATACGGAAAATATATTAGGGACAATGGAAGTTATTTTTAAAAAATGTTGACAAATCTAAGAACAGGTGTATAATAAGAGAGTACAAAATCAAAGGAGATCATGCACCTGCATCATCTCCTTTTTTCTTTGTTCCTATGCCTATCAGTTATTATTTGTATATACCCTTACTTTTATCCCCGGCCGCTTACTCCTTACCGCAGCCGGGGATATCCTTTATCAATGCTGCAATAGCTGGCATTTTGCCTATTTTATTAATTCCAAAAAGTCCTTTGGTTCTATTACCGCTGTCCTGGAATTCACAAAGTCCAAAGGATTTCTTGTTATAATATAATCTGCACCTATTTCCAAGGCACATTCTTCCTGCAGGCAGTCTTCAAAGTCATCAAACGCCTCATTTTGCAATGCAGAAAATATTTTAATCTTATCAATTCCTACAATTCCAAAAATAGTACACAAAGCCCCAAGCACTTCCCTGCGTTGTGAACCCGATAACTCTTTTCTTAAAATATAAAAAAGATTAGAAATCGTATGTGCTGCAAGATATCCATTTAATTTCTTTGTATAACATAAATTTACAATTTTAATTGCATCCTGCGCATATGGTTCGCGCTGTATCAAAAAATCCATGATTACATTTGTATCAATCAATATTACCATATTTCTCTGCCCTTGCACTTTCCAGCTCTGCCTTATAATCAAAATTCTTCGGAAGTGTCCTGCTGTACTTCATCAAAGTTATAAACGCATCTTCTGTCGTATCTTTCTTCTGCATCCCCTGATCCACGGAAAGCGCTTCTATATTCTGAAGAATATTAAATATATATATCATTTTCTCTTCTGGCAGTTTTTCAATCATTTTTAACGTCATTTCTCTAATCTGCGTCATAGTACCACCCTTTCCACGTATATCAGATGGGAATCCTGCATTGATATCTATGCCTTTTTCGTAATATATCCCTGCGCTTTTAATAATTCAGCGATCAGCACAGCGCCTCCGGCCGCACCGCGGACGGTGTTGTGGGAAAGTCCGATAAATTTATAATCAAATATGATATCTTCCCTTAAACGTCCCAGGGAAATGCCGTAACCGTTTTCATAGTCCACATCCAATGCTACCTGCGGGCGGTTATCATCCTCCAGATACTGAATGAACTGCTTCGGCGCACTTGGAAGATTGAGTTCCTGCGGCAGGCCCTTAAATTCTTTCCATGCCTGTAAGATCTGCTCTTTGGCCGGTTTCTTTTCAAATGTCACGAATACGGCGGCAGTATGTCCGTTTAAAACCGGAACGCGGATACACTGGCAGGTAATCACCGGGCTGTCAGCCTTCACAATTTTGCCGTTTTCCACATGTCCCCAGATCCGAAGCGGCTCCTGCTCGCTTTTTTCTTCCTCACCGCTGATAAACGGAATAATGTTTCCTTCCATCTCCGGCCAGTCCTTAAATGTCTTCCCGGCGCCGGAAATTGCCTGATAAGTAGTTGCAACAACCGTCTTTGGCTTAAATTCGCGGAGCGCATGAAGCGCCGGCGTATAGCTCTGAATGGAACAGTTCGGCTTTACGACGATAAAGCCGCGTGTCGTGCCCAGACGTTTTTTCTGTGCTTCAATGACCTCTAAATGCTCCGGATTCAATTCCGGCACTACCATAGGAACATCCTCGGTCCAGCGGTGCGCGCTGTTATTGGATACCACCGGAGTCTCTGTTTTTGCATATTTTTCTTCGATCTCCTTAATTTCTTCTTTAGACATATTTACCGCGCTGAATACAAAATCCACTTCTGACGCTACTTCTTCAATCTGGTTAATATCTTTTACAACAATATCTTTCACAGCTTCCGGCATCGGCGTCGTCATCTTCCAATGATCACCAACGGCGTCCGCATACTTCTTCCCTGCGCTTCTCGGGCTTGCGGCAATCGCCGCTACCTCAAACCACGGATGGTTTTCCAATAAAGAAACAAACCTCTGCCCGACCATGCCGGTACCGCCCAAAATGCCAACCTTTAATTTATCACTCATTGCTTTTCCTCCAAATTTATTTTTTCCTTATCGCTTGATTATAGTACACTCTTTTATAAGAAATTGCAACACCTTTTTACCAGGAACTGCAATCAATCGTAACAGTTCAGCTGTTGAGGGAGCGCCATTAATGGAAGCGCCTGCGGCAGCAGGCTTTGAAGCACGAAGTGCGAGATTGCGAATGGCGCATGGCTGTTAAAAAGCCCAGTCTGACAACAGCTTCTCCAGCTCCGCCATAGTTTCCATCTGGTTTCCCAGATTCCTGAGTTTAGAGGAGCCGGGATATCCTGTGGTATACCATGCCAGATGTTTACGCATTTCCCGGATTCCCATATATTCGCCTTTCCACTCTATCTGCATTCTGGCGTGGCGCAGGATCATGGAAACGACGTTTTCCAACGGCGGTTTTGGACTGCCATGTTTCATCTGATCAAAAATCCAGGGATTTCCTTTTGCTCCGCGCCCTATCATAAAGGCGTCGCAGCCTGTCTCCTCTTTCATGCGCAGCATGTCTTCCCTGGAAACAATGTCCCCGTTCCCAATGACCGGGATTTTTACCGCCTCTTTTACCTGCCTGATAACGTTCCAGTCCGCTTTGCCTTCATAATACTGCTCCCTTGTCCTCGCATGAACAGCAATGGCCGCCGCCCCGCTTTCTTCCAATACTTTCGCAAATTCTGCCGCTGTATTTTCTTCCCGGTAAAAGCCTTTCCGGATCTTCACTGTCACCGGCTTATTAACCGCCTTTACCACAGCCTCCACGATCTGCCCGGCAAGCTTCGGGTTTTTCATAAGCGCCGATCCATCCCCATTATTCACGATCTTCGGGACAGGGCAGCCCATGTTGATATCCAGAATCTCAAAATCCAGTTCTTCGATTCTTTTTGCCATTTCTGCCATAATATAAGGATCGGAACCAAATAACTGTAACGAGACCGGATGCTCTTTGGGAGAGATTTCCAGCAGCGGCTTTGTATTTTTATTATTGTAATAAATTCCTTTGGCGCTGACCATTTCTGTATAAATAAGATCCGCCCCCTGTTCTTTACATAAAAGACGAAAAGGCAGGTCGGTTACGCCTGCCATAGGAGCCAGAATCAAATTGCCAGGAATTTCCACAGTTCCTATTTTCATATTTAAAACCTCTTTAAAGCTGCCGCTGTTTCTCATAAATCAGCCGCAGGCCCTTTAATGTCAGCTCACTGTCATATACCTGAATCTCCCCGGTTGCGTCCGCAATAATTTTCCCAAGCCCGCCCGTCGCTACGGCAATGGCATTGGAAAGGCCGGATTCTTCCTTAATCTTCTTAATAATATACTCCGTCTGCCCTATGTAGCCGTATACCAGCCCTGCCTGCATACTGGTAATCGTGTCTTTGGCAAGAATTGTTTCCGGTTTTTTTATTTCCACCTCCGGCAGCTTTGCCGTGTCGTTCCAGAGCGCATTGGCGGCAATCCGGATTCCCGGGCTGGTAATCCTTGCAAGGAACGTCGCATTCTCCGACACCAGATCATATGTCGTCGCTGTCCCGAAATCAATCACAATCACCGGGCCGCCGTAAAGCTCATACGCCCCGACAGCATCCACAATCCTGTCTGCGCCAATCTCTTTCGGGTTCGCCGTATTGATTTTAATCCCTGTCTTCATCCCCGCTCCCACAATCATCGGAGTAATATCAAAATATTTAATAAACCCGCTGTTTAAGGAATACATGACTTGCGGCACAACAGAGGAGATAATGACAGCCTCGATCTGCTCTTTCCGGATTCCCTTTGCCAAAAGCGCGTCAATCAGGAAAATACCATACTCATCCGAAGTTCTCGGGATTTTGGTCGTCGCCCGCACGGTCCCGATCAAAGCCTCTTTATCGAAAATGCCGTAAGTAATGTTGGTATTTCCCACGTCCACAACAAGTAACATCTTTAATTCCTTTCATTGAAGTCTTTCTTTATTTTTGCCTGATAATATAATTCTAACTGTTTAAAAAGTTCCTGCTTCTCCTGAAGCATCTGTTTGATTTTCAGGCCGCTTCCAATTTCATCATAAAGCAAGTCTCCCTCGTCGCTCGTAACCTTAAGCATAAGCGTTCCCTTTTCATCAAATTCCAGGAAAAAAATCCCCCCGACATCTTCCGTAAACAGGACACACAGAATCTGAAGCTCCTCCTGAACCTGCTTGGGGAGCCGGGAAAAGAGGGGGTTGAAATAATATTTCTGCTCATATGCACTGCTGGCACATAAAATAACCCTTTCCTGCGGCATATCCTCCCCTCCTCTTTGCCATAATCTTTTCTACTATACAGCAAACCTTATATTTTTGCAACTAAAAATCAGACATATCCATACAGTCCCCTTACCGATACCTCCCCGGACAGCACCTCCCTTGTGCTTCCGTCCGGAAATTCCACAACCAGCTCCCCTGTTTTTGTAATGCCCCGTGAAATACCGGCCTCTGTCTTTTCCTCTCCCATTATTTTTACCTTTTTGCCGAAACCGGCAAGCTTTTTATTATATTCTTCCATGACAAAGGACAAATCTCCCGTTTCCAAAAACTGTTCATAATATCCTTCAAAGATTTCCATCAGCGTGCAGATTAACTCGCTCCGGTTCACTCTCGCTTTCTCTTTCTGTTCCAGATACAGAGAAGTCGCCATTTTTTCTATTTCCGGCGGAAATTCCTTCGCATTGACATTGATCCCGATCCCCACGACAATATAATGGATAAAATCCAGCTCCGAGCTCATTTCCGTCAGGATTCCGCAGACCTTTTTCTTATTGACGACAACATCATTCGGCCATTTTATTTTTGTCTTTACATTCGTAACCTTCTCGATCGCGGCAGAGACGGAAAGCGCCGTAAGCAAGGTTATCATCGATGCGGATTTCGGCTCCAGGGAAGGCTTTAAAAGCAGGGACATAAAGATATCGTCCCCCGCCGGGGAGCTCCAGTCCCGCCCTCTCCGTCCGCGTCCTTTTGTCTGCTCTCCCGCAATCACTAACAGCCCGTCTTCTCCGCCATCCTCCGAGTATCGTTTTGCCCGAAGATTGGTAGAATCCGTTTTCGGCAGGAACACCACTTTCCTTGCCAGTCGTTTTGTCTTGATCCGGCTCATGATTTCCTCCGCCGTAATGACATCCGGCACGGATACCAGGCGGTATCCCCGGTTCCTGACGGCTTCAATTTCATATCCCTGCTCCCTTAACTGTTCCATAACCTTCCATATCGCTGTCCTGGAAACATGCATTTCTTCGCAGATTTCCTGTCCGGAAAGATAATCTTTTGATTCTCTGAGCATAGTAAGTATTTTCTGTTTCATTTCCTGTCCTCCATTTTCACATAAGGCATATGCTTTGCCACGCTTTTATACGCCGGGCGGATAATCTTGCCTTCATTGATAATCTCCTCAAGCCTGTGCGCGCTCCATCCTGCCATTCTCGCAATGGCAAAGATCGGCGTATACAATTCTAACGGCAGCCCCAGCATATTGTAAACAAAACCACTGTAAAAGTCAACATTGGCGCTCACACCTTTGTAAATTTTTCGTTCTTCTCCAATAACAAGCGGCGCCAGGCGTTCTACTCTTGAATACAGCCCGTATTCCTTCTGGCAGTTCTTCTCAATAGAAAGCTTTTCCACAAACTCCCGGAAAATCCTGGCCCGGGGATCGGAAATCGAATAAACAGCATGGCCCATGCCGTAAATCAGCCCTTTTTTATCAAACGCTTTTTTATGGAGCAAATCCCTTAAATACTGTTTAATTTCTTCTTCATCTTCCCAGTCTTTTACGTTCTCCTTCATGTCTTCAAACATCTTGACAACTTTAATATTGGCTCCGCCATGCTTCGGCCCTTTTAAAGATCCCAGGGAAGCGGCCACCGTAGAATACGTATCCGTTCCCGAAGAAGTGACTACATGAGTCGTAAAGGTGGAATTATTTCCGCCGCCATGCTCCGCATGAATGATTAACGCAATATCCAGAATTTTCGCTTCTAAAGGTGTAAAACTGCTGTCCGGGCGGAGCACATGGAGAATGGTCTCTGCCGTGGACATTTCCTTCATTGGCGGGTGGATATATAAGCTGTTTCCATCGTGATAATGGCTGTAAGCCTGATATCCATAGACAGAAATCAGCGGAAACAGCGCAATTAACTGAAGACACTGGCGCAGGACATTTTCCACCGAAGTATCATCTGCCCTGTCGTCATACGCATACAGGGTAAGGACACTCCTTGCCAGCGTATTCATCATATCCTTGCTTGGCGCTTTCATGATAATGTCCCGCACAAAGCTGGTCGGAAGATTCTCCCGGTATTCTCCGATCAGGTTTTGAAAATTGTTCAGTTCTTCTTCCTTCGGAAGCCTTCCGAAAATCAAGAGATACGCCGTTTCCTCAAAGCCAAAACGCTGGTTATGGATCATGCCCCTTACAATGTCCTCAATATCATACCCCCGGTAAAACAGCTTTCCTTCGCACGGGACCATGTCATTGTCCACAATCGTATAGGAACGAATCTCGGATATTTCCGTCAGTCCCGTTAAGACACCCTTCCCATTGATGTCCCGCAATCCCCTCTTTACTTCATATTTTCCATATAGTTCCGGATCAATCTGGCAGTTTTCCCTGCATAGCTGCGCCAAATTACATAATTCCTGTGTCATGTTCGTGTAGCCCATATGAATACTCCTTTCGCTAAGACATCTGTTACCATTTTATAAAGGACTAGTATAACACAAACAGCACCGTAAAAAAAAGAAATTTATGTAAATTTTATAATTTTAACAATTTTGTCATATTTTTAACAATGTCTGTGGGCTGTTCTATCTAATTATGACAGAAGCATTTTTTCCAGTTCTTCCGCGGAAGACACGAAAGTTTCCGCCCCCTGTGCTTTTAAGAACTCCCTGCTCCGGAAGCCCCAGTCGGCGCTGATGCAGAACAGCCCGCTGTTTTTTGCGGTCAGCAGATCGACCTCGGAATCCCCGACATAGACCGCCGTTTCTTTTTCTGCCCCAAGCTCCTTCAGCGCCTGCTCCACCATATCCGGCGCCGGTTTTTTCCGCAGCTCCTCGCTCTGCCCGACCGCAGCCGGAATCAGCCCATCAAAATAAATAGAACACAGTTTTTTTACGGCAAAATCCGCTTTATTGGATACGATTGCCATCTTCATTCCCTGTGCCTTAAAAGCTTCCAGCATTGACAGAATGCCGGGATAGGGCCTGGTCTTATCGTTGCAGTGAATCCCATAATCTGTCTTAAAGTCCTCTAATGCCTGTTCAAAGGCAGGATTCTGGCTTCCGTCCGGAACACAGCGCTCCAAAAGCCGCCGGATTCCATTCCCGACAAACTGCCGTACCTCCTCTAAGGATCGTTCTGGAAAGCCATGCAGAAGCATGGCACGGTTGACGCTCCCCTGCAAATCCTCCAGAGTATTTAATAATGTACCATCCAAATCAAAAATAACTGTTGTATATTTCACTGTACTTCCCCATTTCATGTTATGATAAAGCAGAAAAACCGCCGGGTCTTCCTGCGGTTTTCCTGTTTTTATCAAGTTTCTTATTTTAAAATTTCCTTAATTTTATCAAAGATATAATCCGCTGCCTCATCAATGCTCATGCCCGTTGTGTTAATCTCAATATCCGGATTTTTCGGCGGCTCATACGGGCTTGTGATTCCGGTAAAGTTCGGGATTTCGCCGGAACGGACTTTCTTATAAAGCCCCTTTACATCCCTCTTTTCACATTCCTCTAACGGCGTGCTGATATAGACTTCAATAAAGTTATCCCCACCTATGATGTTCTTCGCATTCTGGCGATCGCGGATAAACGGAGAAATGAAGGATGTCAGCACAATCAGCCCGGCATCATTCATTAACTTGGACACCTCGGCGACACGGCGGATATTCTCAATTCTGTCCTGCTCTTTAAACCCTAAGTTGCTGTTAAGCCCCAGCCGGACATTGTCGCCGTCCAGCGACATGGTATGCTTCCCAATGGAAACCAGACGTTTTTCCAGCTCATTGACCAGCGTGGATTTTCCGGCTCCGGAAAGCCCTGTAAACCAGATAGTCTTTGGCACCTGGTTTTTCTGCTCGGAGCGGAACTCGCGAGTAATGTCCATATTATGCCATGTCAGGTTGTCCGATCTCCGCAGGGAGTGCTCAATCACGCCGCAGGCGCTTGTCATATTGTTGACCCTGTCAATCAGGATAAAGCCGCCCAGCGCCTTGCTGTTTTTAAACTTATCAAATACAATCTTGTCTGCGCAGGAAATATCACAGACAGCGATTTCATTCTTATAAAGCCTGTCCGTCGGAACCTGATCTCCGGTATTGACATCAATCTTATACTTGATATTCATAACCGTGGCCGGAATCATTTTTGTCCCAACCTTTAAGAAGTAATTCTTCCCGGCAACCAAAACGGAATCGTCCATCCATAACAGCTTGGAGGTAAATAAATTGCTGACCTTAAGCTGATCATCCTTATAAATCACGCAGCCCCTCGAAACATCCACTTCCCGGTCAAGCTGAATCGTGACAGCCTGTCCCCTGGAAGCATAGTCTGCGCTCTTATCGGTGATAAAAATTCCCTTGACGTTTGCCTTTTCCCCGCTTGGAAGCGTCGTGACCTCATCCCCTACTCGGATTTCCCCGGACTCAATCTGCCCCTGGAACCCGCGGAACGTGTGATCCGGACGAGAAACGCGCTGTACCGGAAGAATAAAGCCTTTTTTCTTATCCGCTTCGGTAACGTCAATAGTTTCCAGATATTCCAGCAGCGGAACGCCGTCAAACCATGCCATGTTGGAAGAACCGTGGGTGACATTATCCCCGACGGTCGCCGATACCGGAACAATGTAAATACTGTCAAAGTCAAACTCAGCGGCAAGGCGCCTGATTTCCCTTCGAATCTTTTCAAAGCCGTTCTTATCATAGTGGATGAGATCCATCTTATTGACGGCAAATACAATATGCTTAATCCCCATCAGGGCGCAGATCCGGGTATGGCGCCTTGTCTGCACCAAAACCCCCTGGGAAGCGTCCACGAGGATTACCGCAAGATCGGCAAATGAAGCGCCGACTGCCATATTCCTTGTATACTCCTCATGCCCCGG
>CANREH010000022.1 GCA_947629585.1 uncultured Lachnospiraceae bacterium
ATGATAAAGACCGTGCTGTATTTCCTGTTAATGTATGCGCTTGTGTTAATTTTTAATGCGGTATTGATCTCCCGGGTAAAACTGATTGACTTATTAAATGCAAAGAAAATGACGGAACGGGTGAAAGTGAAAAACCCGGTCATTTCCGTCAGCGCCTTTGGGATTTCTGTCATCATGCTGATTTATGCCTATATGAAAGTGGCGGTTTATGCGACGGACATTACGGAGGGCGAGATGATAAAAATTATTGTGATTGGCTGCGTTGCGACGTATTTATTTTTCTGGTCGCTCTCCGGGTTTTTGCTGCAGTTTATGAAAACGCGGAAGAATTTTTACCATAAGAACTTAAATATTTTTGTGACAAGGCAGTTAAACAGCCAGGTGAATACGAATGTTTTTTCGATCAGCATTATTTGCCTGCTGTTATTTTTCGCTATCTGCGTGCTTTCCTTCGGGAGCGCCATGAACAGCTCCTTAAAGAGGACGTTAAAAGAGATGACGCCAAGAGATGTGTGCTGTGTGAAAGAGTTTACAGACGGCGATCAGAAGACGATACAGGAAGCGTTAAAGGACGGCGGCTTTGACACGGATATCTGGCTGAAAGCGGGATATCCGGAGGCGAGGATCTATCAGACGGAGGATCTGACTTATCAGACTTCTCTGGGCGATCAGATGGAAACGATCACAAAGCAGTACCGCTATATCCGCTGGGATACGAAAGAGGATCTTGTCCCGCTCAGCGATTATAACGCCATGGCGTCTTTTTATGGGATTGAGACGTATGATCTTGCCGAAAATGAGTTTTTGATGGTCTGCTCTTTTGACGGGATGAAGCAGGTGCGGGATCTTGCGCTGAAGGATCTGGTGATTACGATTGACGGGAAGGATTATCAAAGCGCAGGCGCTTCCTGTGTGGACGGATATCTGGAAATGTCCAATTCCCATGCCAATACGGGCTATTATGTCCTGCCGGACGCAGCGTTTTCCAACTTGGAAAACAGCGGGTTAACGCTGTATAAAACCATTTTGACGGCGGATTATGCGGCGGAGACGGAAGAAGAAAAGCAGGAGATTGAAGAACGGCTTTCTGAGGTAGAGGCGGATCATATCATGGCAGTGACAAAGATCTCCCTGTATGAAAGCAGCACCGGGCTTAGCGCGATTATTACTTTCATTGCTATTTATCTGGGAATTATTTTCCTGATTTCCGGCGGGGCGATCTTAGCGTTAAAGCAGCTTTCCGACAGCGCAGACAATAAAGATCGGTACAATATCCTCCGGAAAATCGGGGCGGATGAAACGATGGTGAAAAAGGCGCTGTGGGATCAGATCGGCATTTTCTTTTTCCTGCCGCTTCTCCTGGCGATCGTGCATTCCGTGTTCGGGGTGTTGTTCTGCAACCGGGCGCTAAACGGGATGCTGGAGGATTTCAGCATCGGGACGGTCATTTTGACGGCGGCAGTGTTGTTAGTTGTTTACGGGCTGTATTTTCTGGCAACCTATTCGGAAAGTAAAAGGATGCTGGAGGAGGGGTAGTTTGCAATAGTAACCGCCCCAGTTTCTCAATCCTTTCCATGCAGTGTTCGAAAAATATTTCATAGGCAGGGCAGAGGTAGTTAAGGTTAAGCCTTTCCTTTTCCCCTGTCTCCCTCCACCGGCGGCAGCCGCCGCGGCACAGGGAAAAATAAGGGCAGGTTTTGCATTTTTCCAAGATCATATCGCCGGATGACAGAAATTCTTTCGCGCGCTTGGAACTGCCGAGATCAGAAAAGGAATCTTCTACAGTTCCAAGCTTCCATTTATCCATGCAGTAAAAATCGCAGGGATAGACGCTGCCGTCGCCTTCTACCGCAAAATAACAGCTGCAGCGCCCGTTCATGCCGCATTCCTCCGCCGGATAGCCTGCCGCCATCTGCGCAAGGTTGGAGAACATACGGATGTCCATGTCCTGCCCGCGCATAAAATCCTCATACCATAAATCAAAGAAGCAATTTAAAAACCTGCTGTATTTTACGGGATCTACCGCGAAACGGTTCACATTTTCCCCGTCATTCCTGTTTGGCTCGTCCATGCAGGGAATTAACTGGATATAAGGAAAGCCGTTACGCTGGTAGAAGTGATAAAGATACGATGGATTCTCCGCCGCCTTATTGGTCACGACAGTAAGGATATTAAAGTCAACCCGGTATTGTTTCAGCAGTTGAACGGTGTTCATTACCTTTAAAAAGGTCGGGCCGGATGCTGCGTCCAGACGGTATCTGTCATGGATTTTTTTTGGCCCGTCTAAAGAAAGGCCGATTAAGAACTTGTTTTCCTGGAAAAATTCTGCCCATGCCCTGTCAATTAATATGCCGTTTGTCTGCAGCGTGTTTTCAATGACCAGCCCTTTGGTATTGTATTTTTTCTGAAATTCTACTGCCTGCTTAAAAAAATCCAAACCCGCTAAGGCAGGCTCTCCGCCCTGAAAGGCAAAGGATAAGTAGCCGTCGGCGTATTCGATGGCATTCGCCACCAGTTTTTCCAGAGTATCTTTACTCATAAATCCCTTGCTGTATTCTTCTCTGTTGCTGCTTAAGCATTTATAAAAACAATATTTGCAGTCAATATTACAATTTGCTGACGCTGGTTTGATTAAAATACTTGCTGCTGGCATAAGGTTCCTTTCTATTCAATGGAGGACAGTTTCCTCAGTTCTTCCTGCGGGTCTGCATTCGTTGCAAACTGATGCAGCTCTATCCGGTTGATCGTTCCGCTAAAGTCAAATGGCAGCTCATAGTCGGGAGTTACCGGGGTATAGCGGTTTCCTTTTAAGGTGGCTGTGAATCCGATCATATAGGCAAACTGCGTCACTTCGACGGCGCCTGCGGGAGTCTGGTTAATGTATAAGGTGACGACCGCCTTATCTTTTTCCCGGATAAAGCTGTAACCTACCTGTATCTGGCCGAGCGGAAGCTCGGTTTCGGAAACGGCCTTGAAATAGGCTTTCTTGTTGGCATTATAGACATACTGCAGACGGTTGTCTTTGATAAAGAAGGAAATCCCGCCAAAACGTTGCCCGTTGCTGTAAAGAACGCCTTCTTCCGACTTTGAGGAACGGACGATTTCCGCCGTTATGACATGGCTTGCCGACTGTGACTGGATATTCCGCTCCATAACCAGATCAACCGGCTTGATCACGTGTTCAAATACGATGGTTTTTTCCGGAAGCAGGATCTGTTCTGCATACTGCCTTGACAGGTTTTCCGGCTTTCCATGCATGGAAAAGCGCAGCATTGGGAACACTCCGTATTTCCCGGCTTCGTGCATGAAGTCTTCTTTTAATTCCTGCAGCTTTTCCGGATATTTGTCCGCCACATTATATTTTTCGGAATAATCTTCTGCTACATGATACAGTTCCCATTCGTCTTTTGCGTAATCTTCCACAAAGCAGTGGTTGACTACCGCTTTCCAGCCGTCTTTGTAAAGGCCGCGGTTCCCATGGACTTCATAATACTGGATATACCGCTCGCTTGGCGCATCTGCATGGCTGAAAGTGTATTTCATGCTGATGCCGGAAAATGGCTGCTGATGAACTCCTTTGATATATTCCGGTTTTTCTACGCCGAGGATGTCAAGGATGGTCGGGGTAATATCGGTTACATGGTGGTATTGCCCGCGGACGGCGCCTGTGTCTGCAATCCCAGCAGGATAGCGGATAATCAGCGGGTCTTTAATGCCGCCTTCATGCGCCCAGATCTTATACCACTGGAACGGGGTATTGCCGCAGTTTGCCCATCCGGTAGGATAGTGGTTGAAAGCAAGCTCAGTCCCAATCTCGTCTAAGTGTTCATAGGCGTAATCTATCTCATGTTCAGCGCGGACGGTGACATCCTGCCCGCACATCCCGTTAAACCTGCCGTCTACGCCGCCTTCTGCGCTGGCACCGTTATCGGATAAAAATACGATGATAGTATTGTCATACTGGCCGCTTTTTTCCAGATAATCAATCAGCCTTCCGATCTGGGCGTCCGTATGCGTCAACATTCCTGCAAAGGCTTCCATCTCTCTTGCATAGACAGCTTTTTCTTTTTCCGTGCAGGAATCCCAGTCACGGATATATTCATTTTTCTCCGTCAGTTCCGCATCCTGCGGAATTACGCCCATACGTTTCTGGTTTTCAAACCACTGCTGCCTGACCACGTCCCATCCGGCGTCAAATTTCCCTTTGTATGCGTCGATGTATTCCTTTGGCGCATGGTGCGGGGTGTGCATGGCGCCGAACGCCAGATACAAAAAGAACGGCTGCTGCGGATAGTTGATATGGTGTTCATACAGATAATCAATGGCATTATCCACGATATCCTCTGAAAAATGATATCCTTCCTCCACGGTTTTTGGCTGCATAGCTCTGGAATTATCCCGGATCAGATGCGGATGGTACTGATCGTTTTCCCCATGAAGGAAGCCGTAATAACGGTCGAAGCCTCTTTGCAGCGGCCAGCCGTCCGTATTGCCGGACGCGCACTGCTGCCCGGTCAGGTGCCATTTTCCGGAACAGAACGTTGCATATCCGTAATCCTTTAAGATTTCCGCAATGGTTGCATATTCAGGGTTTAACTGGCCGTTTAAATTGTTCGGCGCGCCTGTCTTAAGCTCTATCAGGCTTGCGCAGCCTGCCGAGTGGTGGTTGGCGCCGGTCAGGAGAGAAGTCCTTGTTGCGGAGCAGACGGCCGTTGTATGGAAATTGTTATAACGCAGGCCCTCTTTTGCCAGACGGTCAATGTTCGGCGTGCTGATGGAAGAGCCGTAGCACCCAAGCTGGGCAAAGCCCATATCGTCCAGCAGGATATAGATGACGTTAGGCGCATTTTCCGGGTTGTTGTCTGTTGTATGGTACTGGTATCTGGTTTCCGCCATGGTGCGGCCTACCGTTCCGGTAAATACTCTTTTTTGCATGGCATGATTCAACCTTTCTATAATGATATGATTTTATTTTTTACTGTTTTTACTTTCATGGCTCAACGATGGCAAAATTCCGGAAGGAATCCGTGTCGGTGACATATTCATCTAACAGCTTTAGGATCCGCAGGGCTTCCCCGCTGCCGGAAAAGCTCTCTGTGGAAAATTCCTTCGCCGCCAGAGCGTACAACTGGGACTTTGACAGTGTAAGGACAGTCAGTGACGGATCTTCCTGAAGGGATTGCGTATATAAAAGCGTCCCTTTATATAACTGCGTCAGAAAGGTTTCTTCTGTGTCGGATATTTTCAGCAGGAAGCTTATGTTTTCCTTCAGGGCTTTTTCACCGTCCAGATTGATGGACAGATAATCTAACAGAAGGGAGGTATTGACATAAGGCATGACATCCCTGTTTTCCATATACCGCTGCGTCCTCTTTTTTCGTTCTTCCGGGTGTCGAAGCTCATAGGCGCCGCATAAGTACATATTCCTCCATAAGCCGGTGATGGCCTGATACCCAAGCTGTTCCAGCGCATCCGCGCATAGAAGCCTTGCTTTTTCATTGTCGGGATTTTGAAATACCAGATGGTTGGTGATAGTGGCTACCCATTGGTATTCTCCCTTTTCGTAGTCCTGTTCCGCCAGACGGATGATTTTTTCTTCCGAACCGATGTATTCCACGAGTTTTTTCGCAAGCGCCTGTTCTTCGAGAGGGAACAGATTCACCGGATTGCCGTCATAAAAGCCGAGATAGCGTTGGACGCATCCTCTGGCGTTAAATGTATAATTGCCGTAGTGATCTCTTGTGTACCATGTCCTGCCAATCTCATCAGGGATATGGATGCGCCTGCCGATTTCATTTAATTTCATGCCCTGATTGGCTAAAAGAAGGGCCTGATCGTTTGGGAATTTATAGGCTGCAGCATTATCCAGCAAAAACTCTTTTAAATTATCAGGACGGTTTTCCTGCTTAAAATGCGCTATGCCATGTCCCTGAAAGACTGCATTGACTTCGTTTCCATACCGGGCATAGAGTTTGTAAAACATTTTGCCCCATTCTGCGGCGTCCCGCACTCTGGCGCCGCGGGGCGTGTAGGTGTTGTGGAGCGTTCCCATGACATTGTCGCCAAGAAACAATACTTTGTGGGTGTTGCTGTAAACGCACATATGCGCCCTTGTTTCTGTGTCCGGCGTCGGCAGGAAAGTTAACGATACCCCGTCAATCGTCAGGGTGGTTTCTTCTTCTATCTGCATAGTCGGCAGGATCATGGACATTTTCCCGCGGATTCCGAGGGTATGATTTAATCCTGCGGAAACGACGCCTTTTTCATCGCGGTAAGGTAAAATCATGCCGCCCTGATACTCAAGCCTCCTGCTCATGGCAGTGCCGGCATACAGGTTATCGTCAATCAGCGACTGCTCATACGGGCCGGGGGCAATGACCGGAATTTTCCCTTCCTCTAAGCTGCCGGCCTGTTCCTGCGTGAGAAAGGCTTCCGCCCCGGCATAATGATCCAGATGGGAATGGGAATAAATAACGGCGGCAATCCTTCCTTCTATTTTTTTCCCGATAGCTTTCTCCGCAAGCTTCATGGCTGTTTTTGCGCCTTCCACAAAGTTGCCGCAGTCCTCCACGATCCATCCATGGGCTGTCCGGATGAACGCTACCATGGCAATTTCCACGCCGGTAACGACATAATAGCCTTCCGCCATTTTATAGACGCCTGCAAATTCATTGTCTTTTTTTATCTGCCATAAATAAGGGTTTACGGTATCGGGAAAATCGCCGGATTTTTGCACCGGAGTGCGGGCGGGATCGTAAATCACGTTCCCGTCCTCATCCTGAATCACCTCGTCCCCCAGAGACAGGATCAAATGCGCCTTTGCGTCTTCCACATCCAGCAGTTCGATTTTCAGCTTTTCCGGATCCATTTCCTTTCGTAATTTTTGATTGTTTGCCCTCGTAAATTCTGTGGCGTCTTTCCTGTCTTTGCTATAAATGTGCTGCATTTCTTCCTCCTTACTCTGCCGCTTTGTCTGCGTAAGCAGAATCAAAAAGTTCATCGAAGTTGATATCTCCGCCTAATAAATGGTTATTTTTTGCAAAGTCATATTGATTTTTCACCAGTTCTTTATACTGATCGGTAAAGAACGGAGAGAAATAGGCAAAGGAAGTGTCATAAGCATAGACCTGCTTTAAGATGGCGGCCGGGGAATTTTCTGTTTCCAGAAGATCATATACTTTGTCCGGGTTTTCCTGCGCATATTTGCTGGCCCTGTCATAAGCTTTGATTAATGCGGTTGCGGCGTCAGGATTTTCTTTTAATGCTTCGCTTCTTGCCACTAAGGCAATGCCGGTTCTTTCGGATGCCGCATCCTCTGTGGCTGTGTCTGCGACAATGGTTCCGAGTCCCTGATCCTGAAGGGAGAGGGCCGCGCTGTAAGCGGTGACGTAGGCGTCCGCATTGCCGGAAGCCAGTACGGAATTGGCGTCTGCCAGTGCGTTGATCTGCTCTACGCTGTCCGGATCAATGTCATATTCTTCGCATAGATCCATGAAGTATTTATAAAGGATCGTCCCTGCCGTCACGATGACTTTCTTTCCTTCCAAATCAGCCGCGCTCTTGATGCCGCTGTCTTTCCCGGCAATAACGGCATAATTGTAGCTTTGTGTCGCCGTGGCGATAATTTTGATATCCACGCCGTTGCTTTTTGCCACTAATGCCGGCAGTTCATTGTAAACTGCAAAATCAACTTCTCCCGCTGCCAGCGCTTCATTGATGGCGGGGCCTGCCTGCGCGAAGCCGACATATTCAGCCCTGCAGCCTGCCGCAGACAGCTCTTCTTTCACATATCCAAGCTGTTCCGCTAGTAATGCGTTTTCTACAAGGGCATTGTTCTGTCCCGGCGTTGCGATTTTTATGACCTTTTCCGCCTTGTCCTCTGTCTGATTTGTTTCATTTGCCGAAGAAGTGGTTTCTTTGCCGCATCCGGTAAATAAAAAGCCGAATGCCAGTATGGTTGCCGCTAAACTTGTTACTTTCACTAATTTTTTGATCTTCATAGTCAATATCCTCCTAAATGATTTAATGAAATTATGTTATTCTTTACTTTCCGCAGTGCGTATCCATGGGGTCAGCCGTTCAAAGATGACAGATAACAGTTTATCCATAAGGATGCCGACGGCCCCGATCACAATCATGCAGACCATGACCTTGTCTGACCGCATAATGCTTCTGGCATCGTTCATCCGGTATCCGATTCCGGAAGACGCAGCGATAAGTTCTGCCGCGACCAATGCCATCCATGATACGCCAAGCCCAAGCTTTAAGCCTACCAGAATTTGCGGCAGGGCATGGGGCAGGTATACTTTTGTAAATGTCTGCCATTTGTTTAACTTATACAGCCTCGCTACTTCCACCAGACCATTCGGCGTGCTGGTAAAGCCGCTCAGCGTATTCATAAGGATCGGGAAAGAGGCTGCGATGACGATAATGACAACTTTGGATTCTTCCCCGATGCCTGCCCATAAAATAATCAATGGGATCCATGCAATTACCGGAATCTGGCGTATGGTGGTAATCGTTGGGAGCAGCAGCGCAGTGACGGTTTTGCTCATGCCCATCAGGGCGCCCAGCGTTAAGCCTGCCAGCGCGGAACATAAAAATCCTTTGAGTACCCTGCCGATGCTTACCCCCAGATCTTCTAAAAGCTGCCCTGACAAAAGCATTTCCTGAAAGGACTGGAAAACCACGGAGATTTTCGGCAGCAGGCTGTTGGGTATATTGGTAAAGACTGTGCAGCAGTACCATGCTGTTAAAATTAAAACCGGCACAATAAAGCCAAGCATATTTTTTTTCACTGCATTCATGACACTTCACGCTCCTTTTCATTTTCAAAGAAATAATTATAGATTTTTTGTTTGTATTCATTGAACCTTTTGCCATTCCGCTTTTTTCCTTCCACTGGGTCCACATCTATGATTTCTTTGATTTCTCCGGGCCTTGCTGACATGACCACGATGCGGTTCCCGAGATAAATCGCTTCTTCGATGTCATGTGTTACCATGATCATGGTGGTTTTTTCCTCTTTTTGGATACGCAGGATTTCTTTCTGCATCTGAATCCTTGTCAGGGCGTCCAATGCGCCGAAAGGCTCATCTAAAAGTAAAATTGTCGGTTTGTTGGCAAGCCCTCTGGCGATTGCGGCCCTCTGGGACATTCCGCCCGATAACTGGGAAGGATAGCTGTTTTCAAACCCGGAAAGCCCGACCAGATCCAGATATCTTTTTACCGTTTCTTGCCGTTCCGGTTTTGATAAAGATTTCAGCCCGAAACCTACATTGTCTTTGATTTTGAGCCATGGCATCAGGCGGTGATCCTGAAATACCATTCCGCATTTCGGCCCGGGCCCGGCAACCGCATGGCCGTTTCTTTCAACGATCCCGTCTTTATAATCCACCAGACCGCAGATGATTTTTAATAATGTGCTTTTTCCGCATCCGCTATGGCCCACGATGGTAATAAATTCTCCTTTTTTTATTTGGAGATTGATATCTTTGAGAATGTCCATCGGCTGTTTGTCGATGATGAATTGTTTGTTAAGATGTTCTACATTAATGATGTATTCAATTGCTTTATTTTCCGTCATTTTTTTGCGCTCCTCCTGTCCGTTTTATGTCCTGTATTATAAGAGCGTATCAATGCAAAGTAAATGATAAAATGTGAAAACGTTTTCAGGTGGGATCGGCATAAGGAAATCATTGGATTTATATTGATATATCAGCAATCGAGGATAAAAAAATATCAATATAAGATTGATAAAATGAAGAAAGACTTTACTACAGCTATTAATAATTCCAACAAAATCAATCCTCCAATGTATCTTGTGCCAGAGGTTTATGAAATAGATGGAAAGAAGATTATATACATTCGGGTGCCGGAAGGTACTCAGGTCAGACGTTTAAATGGGCGTATTTTTGACAGAACATATGAAGGTGATTTGACATTACGGATAATGCTGAATTAGTTTATAAAATGTATGGAAGAAAACAAAACACATATTTTGTAAATAGGGTGTATCCTAATCTTGGGTTGGAGTTTTTAGATTTTACTGTTATCAAAAAAGCAAAGAAGCTGGCGGTGGGAAGAGTAGACAATCATGCATGGATAGATATGAATGAAGAGGAGATTCTTAGAAGTTTAGGTTTAATTTTAACAGATTCAGATACTGGAAAAGAAGGAATTACTCTTGCGTCAATATTACTTTTTGGCAAAGACAGTACAATTATGTCAGTGCTGCCGCAATATAAGACAGACGCCATTTACAGGGTAAAGAATATGGATCGTTATGATGACAGGGAAGTCATAATTACTAATCTCATAGACAGCTTTCGTAAGCTGATGGATTTTGGCAAGAAACATTTGAATGATGTTTTTGTCCTTGATGGAGATCAGAGTCTCAGGCAGGACTCCTAAATTTGTTGAAGATAATATATTCCAGATTATAATACCTATAGATAATGTCGCTAATCTCAAGGTGGGATCAACGGCTGCAGAAATAATAACGAGAAATGTTGTTGATAACCATAAACTGAGCGATAAATTAACAAGGAAAGAAAAAGTGTTTTTAGAAATCCTTATTGAGCAGTTAAATAAAGATAACTATGTTACAACAACAGTGATGTCGAATATAACAAAAATTCCGGCATCTACGATTAGAAGGTATATGAAAAAATTCTGTGAATTAGATATATTAGTTTCGGAAGGAAAAAATAAAAGCACACAATATCGGTTAAAAAAGATTTAATTTTAGCATTTAAATAATATAGCGCAGACTATATTATATTCTGATCGAACACCAATTGTGCTTACCTTTCGCTTTATTTTCCATAGGTATCCCATTCGATACAGGAAGTCATAGTGACAAAGTTTTGCAAGATGTGACGGCAAATAAAATCTTATTTTTATATCTTAGATAATATATTCCAAAGTATCATAGTTTTTTCACATTTTTATGATATGATGACATATTGTGGTGATACTGCACAGCAGGACATGGAAGTTTAAGGAAAGATAGAAAGAAGGAATACAATGCATTACCTGTGCCATAAATGTAATTTTATGTTTTCGTCGGGAGGACAGTGCCCTGTCTGCGGCGGGAAGTTAAAAGAACAGGAAAAGGAGCTCCGTTTTTTAGAGCCGGATCTGATAGTAAAGCCGTCTGTGGAGAAAAAAGAGCTTGCGGAGAAATATGGAATTTTGGAAGAGAATTTTAAGACTGTCTATGTGCCGTTCTGGAATATCAGCGTCCATATGGATCAGCACGTCGTCTATACCCTGGAGACGATAAAAGACGGTTTGAGCAGCATGAAAACGGCGTTTGTCCATGTGTCCGGCGGCTTTGTGGACAGGCGTTATGAAACCGTTTCCGGGCAGAAGGCGCTGCTTGGATATTTAAAGCAGATTTCGTTTGAGAAGGCGGAAGAATTTCATGGACTTGAAGAAGGGGAAGCGATGGTTCTTGCGGAAGATCAGGAAAAACAGAAAGGGAATGATGTACCCCGGATTCTTGCCGATCTTTTGACAGAGCTTGGAGAAGAAAGCGAAGAATTAAAAGAAGAAGGACGTCCCGTCTGCGATACCATGCCGGGGTATGATTTGGAGGATTGCTCGGTTGTCCTGATTCCTGTCTATATTGGGAAAGAAAAAGGCAGGAGATGTATTCTGGATGCGCAGACAGGCGAGATGATTTCCGATAATAAACCGAGGAAAAGGGCAATAAAAATACAGGCTGCGGTATTTTTCCTGTTAACGTTTCTTTACGGTATTGTGCAGTATTTCCTGCATTATCAGCTTGCCGTTACGGTGATTTATATCCTGCTGGTACTGTTATCCGCCATGTTGATTTCCATACCGGAGGATGCGATGGAGACTGTGAAAGAACAGGAAAAAGAGCCGGAAATGGAGTTTGATGTGATCGAGATTGTTGAGGGGCAGAAAGAGCTGTCTTACTTTATGGAATAATTACAGAAGGAATGGAAAGTTCAGTAACAGTTCGGCGGTTGTTCTGATTTTTACAATTCAATTGTTTGTCCGGAGATTACAATGGGTCTGTCCAATGGATCAGGGCAAAGGCGTCTGAAGAAGTGAAAAAGCTTCATCAGGCGCCTTTTTCGTTGTTTCATAGGAAATTTCTTCGGAATTTCCTATGAGGCCGCTTCCTTCGGAAACGGCTAAGATCCGAACAGATGCGGGCTTTGCCCGCTTTGTTCTATAAGGAATGACGGAGAAGGAAAGGAGCAGCGTATGGCAGAGAGAATAAAAGAGCATCCGATACTGGGGATTCCGGAAAAAGGAACCCTTGTGAAATTTACCTTTGATGGAAAAGAGATGGAAGGCTTTGAAGGAGAGCCGATTGCTGCGGCGCTTAAAGCGGCAGGGGTGATGGTTCACAGGTATACCAAAAAGGAACATAAGCCGAGAGGCATTTTCTGCGCGATTGGGAGATGTACGGACTGTGTCATGATCGTCAACGGAGTTCCGAACGTAAGAACCTGTATTACGCCGCTGAAAGAAGGAATTGTGGTACAGACGCAGTATGGCGTAAGCGCAGAACCGTTTAAGCAATAAAAAGAGGAAGAACAGGTACGGAAAGGGGCAGTTTATGAAGCGGTATGATTTGATTATAGTGGGAGCAGGGCCGTCGGGGTTATGCGCCGCGATTGAAGCGGCGAAAAGAGGGCTGAATACGGTGGTATTTGATGAAAATGAAAAACCGGGCGGGCAATTATTTAAGCAGATCCATAAATTTTTCGGATCCAAAGAACACAGGGCAAAGGTCAGGGGATTTGTGATTGGCAGGCAGCTCCTTGACGAAGCGGACAGGGCAGGCGTAAAGGTCGTTTTGAATGCGACGGTGATTGGGCTTTATCAGGATAAGGAGATCGTTGTAAAGATTGGTGATGGAATAGAGCATTATAAAGGCGATGCGATTATTATTGCCACAGGGGCAGCGGAAAATATGGTTACGTTTCCGGGCTGGACACTTCCCGGAGTAATTGGGGCAGGAGCGGCGCAGACGATGATGAATCTGCATGGCGTCCTTCCGGGGAAAAAAGTGCTTATGCTCGGCTCCGGAAATGTAGGGCTTGTTGTCTCGTTCCAGTTAATGCAGTGCGGCTGTGAAGTGACAGCATTGGTGGACGCTGCGCCGAGGGTAGGCGGATATGGCGTTCATGCGGCTAAAATTGCAAGGACGGGGGTGCCGTTTTACCTTTCCCATACCATTGTGAGAGCGGAAGGAGAGGAATGCGTAACCGGAGTTGTCATTGCAGAGATTGACAGTCATTTCCAGTTTATTCCGGGAACGGAGAAACATTTTGATGTAGATACGATTTGCCTTGCAGTAGGGCTTTCGCCAATGTCGCAGTTATTGAAAATGGCGGGATGTAAAATGGAAGATAATCCGAAGCGCGGCGGGCAGGTTCCTGTCTGTGACGAATACGGGCGCACATCCCTTCCGGGAGTGTTTGTCGCAGGTGATGTCAGCGGCATTGAGGAAGCGTCTTCCGCAATGATTGAGGGAAAGATGGCAGGGATTGCCGCGGCAGAGTATTTAGGCTATATCGAAGAGGAAGAACTGAAAAAAGAGCTTGTTTCCTTAGAGGACGCCCTAAATGGGCTTCGTCAGGGAATGTTTGCTCCTGAGAACAGGGGGAAGCGGATAGAAACGACAGAGGAAGGAATTGCCGTTTCTGAGAATCTTTTGGAGCATGGGTTTATCACGGAGGAAGAGATCGAAAGGTTTCCGGGAATTACCCATAAAGCGGGCATTCATCCGGTTATGGAATGTACCCAGAATATTCCATGCAATCCATGTCAGGATGCCTGTCCAAAAGGCTGTATCAGTATCGGGGATAAGATTACGTCCCTTCCCGTGGTAGTAGATGGAAGTCAGTGCATTAATTGCGGTATGTGCGTGGCAAGCTGTTCCGGGCAGGCCATTTTTCTGGTCGAAGAAGACTGCGGGGATGGGACGGCCCTTGTCACGCTTCCCTATGAATTTCTCCCGCTTCCGGAAGACGGAACAAAAGGGAAAGGACTGGGAAGAAACGGGGAACCGGTCTGTGACGCGCAGGTGGTATCTGTCAAGAATAATCTGGCATATGACAAGACTCCTTTACTGACGATAAAGGTTCCGAAGGAATATGCCATGAAAGCCCGATTTTTTAAAGCTCTGTAAAAAAACAAAAAGAATGGAGGGTGCGGCATGAATGCAGTGAATGACCGATCAAGGGATATTGGCCCATTTATCCCGGGAACAGATGATGATATATTAATTTGCCGTTGTGAGGAAATTACAAAGGGAGAGATAAGGAAGGCTGTCCATGATGGAATGTGGACAATGACAGAAATCCGGAGATATTTAAGAACAGGAATGGGGCTGTGCCAGGGGCAGACTTGCGCAAAACTGGTAAAGGCGATTGTGGCAAAAGAGCTTGGGATATCCCCTGCCGAGCTTGAGCCTGCCACTTCCAGAGTCCCAATGAGGCCGATTGAGATGAGAATATTTGCCAATGAGCTGGCAGATAAAAAGGAGGATGGACAGGATGGGAAATAATGCAGAAATTATTGTCATAGGGGGCGGCATTATCGGCTGTGCCATCAGTTATTATCTTGCGAAAAGAGGAGCAGATGTCATTTGCCTGGAGGGTTCGGATCATTTTGGAAATGGAGGATCTTCAAGAAACGGCGGCGGTGTGCGCCAGTCCGGACGGGATCCCAGAGAGCTTCCGTTAGTCATGTATGGCATCAGGAATCTTTGGCCATTTCTTTCCGAAGAACTGGATGTCGATTGTGAATATCATCAGGACGGAAATCTCCGGCTGGGGAAAACAAAGAAGCATGAGGAAATTTTGACAGGGCTTACCGAAAGGGCTGTGAAAGCAGGGCTTGATGTGAAAATGATTGACGGTGATGAAGTGAGGAGAATAAATCCGTATCTTTCGGAAGAAGTTACCTGCGCAAGCTGGTGTCCTACAGACGGCCATGCGAATCCGCTGACAACCACGCTGGGATTTTATAAAGCCGCCCGGAAAATGGGAGTGCATTTCCTGTCCGGAGAAAAAGTGATAGAAATGAGGAAAGTGAAAGGCGTTCTCAGAAAAGTGATCTGTGCGTCAGGAAATATTTATGAAGGGGAAACGATCGTTTTAGCTGCCGGATATGAAAGCAGGGCGATTGCCGGAACGGTCGGCATTGATATTCCTATGCAGCCTGCGATGTTGGAGGCTTTAGTAACGGAAGCAGAGCCGCCGATGTTCGATCAGATGCTGGGGACGGCGGAGGCGGATTTTTATGGACATCAGACCAAACATGGCTCCTTTGTGTTTGGCGGTTCGTCAGGGCTGGAGGGATTTACGAAAGATAACGGAACTCCGGTTTGTTATGCAAAAACGGCGCCCTGCATCTGCCGGGGAATTATGAAATATTTTCCCGATCTTGCGGAGGCAAAGATTGTAAGAACCTGGGCGGGCTGGATGGATCGATGTGTTGACGGCGTGCCGGTTCTTGGGAAAGTAGAAGAAGTTCCAGGGCTGATCCTTGCGTGCGGCTTTACCGGGCATGGGTTTGGAATAGCGCCGGGGGCGGCCGATCAGCTGGCAGAGCTGATTACTACGGGAAGTACGCAGGTGGATTTATCGGCTCTGCGGTATGACCGTTTTCGGGCAAAAATATAATGATGGCATGGAATATATTAAAACCGACACAGCCGTATTTTGTATTTGACATGGATGAATTTTATCAGGAACTATATTTAAAACAGGGTATCTCTCATTTTTATTCCTGCCATACGAAGGAAAGTAAAATGATCCGTGTCGTTCCTGACGGGTGTATTGATTTATCCTTTGAATACAATGGCGCTAAGATGAGAAGTTTTGCCTGCGGCACTCCCGCTGTTTACAGAGAGGAAATAAGGCCGGAATATCACGATGTTTTCGGAGTGCGTTTTATGCCCGGCGTGCAGCCGGCCCTGATTAACGTTACTATGAGGGAACTTTTTGATAAGCGCATAAGTCTGGAGCCGATTTTATGCGGTGACAGGACATGGCTTGAAAATCTGGAAAAAGAAACGGGTTTTTACCAGAGAATCCGGATTTTTATTGAGGCATATACCAAAGAAGAAAAGAAAAAAGAACTGCCGTTTGGGAAAAAAGCTCTGGCGGAATCGGTAAAAAAAATGGCCTATCAGTCCGGCGGGTGTGTCCGGATATCGGAAATGGCGGATAAGACAGGGTATTCGGAGCGGTATATTAATAAAATCTTTATGGAAGAAATGGGATTTTCGCCAAAAACCTTCTGTAAAATTATTCAGTTCCAGAGGGCGTTGGAGCTTTTAAATTATGGCGCTCCTGATAAAATGACAGATGCGGCGGTGGAGCTTGGCTATTACGATCAGCCGCAGTTTATCCGTGATTTTATAAAATATGCGGGAATTACGCCTAACCAGTACCTGAAATTAGTGAAAGAAGAAAAATATGCGTCAAAAGTCAGAAATGGAGGTTAAAGCATGGAATTTTTAAAAGTGGAAGTCATTACGTCGATGGACAAATTAAGCAGCTTAAAAACAGCGCTCAGTAAGCTTGGCGTGAGCGGCATGACCGTACTGCAGGCGCTTGGGTGCGGGGTGCAGAAAGGGACATTTGAGTATGAAGCGCAGCAGAATCCGGAAATGGAACTGCTGCCGAAACAGCTGATTATGATTGTGGTGGAGGAGAGAATTATTGATAAAGTAATCGAAACCATTAAAAAGGAGCTTTATACAGGGCATATCGGCGATGGAAAAATCTTTGTTTCGCCGCTGTCCAATATCATCAGGGTGAGGACAGGCGAGGAAGGTCTGGACGCACTCAAATAGAAAGAAGAAAGATGTAACAATTAATATTGCAGGAAAGGAGACAGAGTATGAATGAGAAAAAATTAGGATTGCCAAGCGCGATTGCAACAGGCGTTGGCCTTATTGTCGCAACCAGCTGCCTGATGTCTTTGGGGCAGGGAACCAGTGTGTTAGGGACCGGGTTTATTCTTTCGATGGCTTTAGCCTGCGCAATCAATATACTTACGGCGCTTTCGATGGCGGAGCTGAATGCGCTGATGCCGAATCTTACCGGAGGGCTGGCCCAGTATACGCTTGCCGGAATGGGGCCATTTATTACCATACTTACGATGGTGGGCGGATATCTGGTCTGTCAGGCTATCGCTGGCTCTGTGGAAAGCGCCATGTTTGGGAATGCGATTAATTCCGTATTTAATACCGGCATTCCGTCCTGGGTTTTTTCCGTGGCAATGGTTTTACTGCTGATTTTTGCTAATATGAGAGGCGTTGACATTTTTGCAAAAATTCAGGATGTTGTTGCATTCCTGTTAATCGGCTCGTTAACTGTAATGGGACTGATAGGGACATTGGGGCTTGGCACGGGGGAAACCGTTGCGCAGGCTTCCAATACTGCGGGTTCCTTTTCCGATATTTTCGGTATGCTGGGTCTGGCGTTTTTCCTTTTTATCGGATGTGAGTTTGTGATTCCGATTTCAAAAAGCGTAAAAAACGAGAGGCGCAATGTTCCGCTTGGAATGGTACTCAGCCTTGTCATTATTCTGGCCATGCAGATTTTAATTGTAATAGGCATGACGAAATATGTAAGCTATGAGGAACTGGGCGCAAGCGCATCCCCGCATATTTTATATGGAAATGCCCTGCTTGGATCTTTAGGATCTTACTGGATGATTTTCGTGTCTGCATTGGCGGTTATCAGCACGGTAAATTCCGCCATGAGTTCCTTTTCGTTTATGTGCGCCGGCATGGCGAAGATTAATCTGCTTCCTGCTTTCTTTTTGAAAAAAAATAAAACAGAAGCGTACTATGTCGGGATTTTAATTATTGGGGGATTGGAAATTGCCGCCAATATTGTCGGCTTGTCTACAAGCGATTCCCTTACCTTTATGATTTCCGTGGCGATTGTATTTTGGATGGTTTCCTATATTGTGTCGAATATCAATGTTGTAATCTTCAGGATAAGGATGCCAAAGGCGCCGAGAACATTTAAAGTCCCGTTTGGGCCGGTTCTTCCCATAGTGGCTGCAGTAGGGACGGCATTTATGATTTGGAATATTGACGGGAATCCCGCTGTCAGAAATTCTATTTTCCTGATTGATGGAATCATTTTTGTCATACTTGCCGTTTATTCCGTTATCTGGTGTAAGGTTCGGGTAAAAAAGGCATTATTTAAACCGATTCCTGTCCCGGAAGTAATGGCGATGGAAAATTCTTTATATTTAATAGCGCATAAAAAAATAGAGATTCATGATAATAAGGAGGAGACGTATTATGGCTTATCCAAAGGTTGATTTTTTGTATTTGAGCGAGGATGATATGATAGCGGCCGGAGTAAAGGATATGAAAGGCTGCGTGGAAGCGATGGAAGAAATGTTTAAACTTATGAAAATAGGGGATTACCGGATGGGAGGAGCCAACGGCAATTCTCACGGGAGCATGGTCTGTTTCCCGGAAAAATCCGAATTTCCGGAGATGCCGGTGGACGGCCCGGATCGAAGATTTATGGCGATGCCTGCGTATCTTGGCGGGAAGTTTGATATGGCGGGAATGAAATGGTATGGTTCCAATGCAGAGAATAAAAAGAAAGGGCTTCCGCGATCTATTTTGATGCTGACATTGAATGATAAGGACACCGGCGCGCCGCTTGCCTTTATGTCCGCCAATATTCTTTCTGCCTATAGGACAGGAGCCGTGCCGGGGGTTGGATTTAAGACTTTTGCGAAAGAAGACGCTTCTGTAATCGGCATTATCGGGCCGGGAGTGATGTCAAAAACAGCCCTTGCCGCGGCGATGTCCGTCCGCCCGTCGCTCAAAACGGTAAAAGTCAAAGGGCGTGGACAGGCATCATTGCAGAAATTTATGGATTATGTGAAAACGGAATATCCGGACGTGGAAGTATATGCCGTGGATTCGATAGAAGAGGCAGTCAGGGATTCTGATATTGTGTCAGCCTCGACATCGACGCCGACAGGGAATCCGGACCTTTATCCGTATATTGCGGAAGAATGGATTAAGCCGGGGGCGATTATTGAGTCTACGGCGGCTCTTCGGTTTGATGATGATTTTGTCATCAACAGGGCAAGGACCGTGACAGATAATATCAAGCTTTATGAGGCGTGGGAAGAGGAAATGAAACCGAATGCATATTATACAGTGCCGATTCCGGCGGTAAAAGTGGAGGATTTAATAGCGGAAGGCAGGATGACGTCAGCCCAGATTGACGATCTTGGAGATGTGCTTATTGGAAATACGCCTGTCCACAGGAAAGAAGATGAAATTATTCTTTATTCTGTGGGCGGAATGCCGACGGAGGATGTTGCATGGGGAACGATGGTTTATAGAAATGCCCTTGCGAAAGGAATCGGCACAAAACTGAATCTGTGGGAAACACCGAAAATGATGGTGTAAGATAATTGAAAAATCGGTAAAACCCTCCGGATTGTGCGGGAGAGCATAATTCGGAGGTTTTTTTTACGCGGCAATGAAAATTTTGCTGTATCTCATGGGTTGAAATTTTCCTTGTAATTAAGTATGATATTTGATAAAATCAAGAAAAAAGGAGGAGATAGCGATGCATATGGCGGATGCCTTAGTTTCCCCGGCAGCAGCCGGCACGATGTATGTCTGTTCGGCGGCAGCGGCGGCGTATTCCATCAGGAAGGTAAGGCTTGATACAGACGCGAAAAAAGTTCCTGTCATGGGAGTGATGGGGGCATTTGTGTTTGCGGCGCAGATGATTAATTTTACGATCCCGGGGACAGGATCGAGCGGGCATTTATGCGGTGGCATGTTATTGTCGGCGCTGCTCGGCCCTTATGCGGGATTTCTCGCCATGATCGGGGTGCTTTTCATTCAGTGCCTGCTGTTTGCGGACGGAGGGCTTTTAGCGCTTGGCTGTAATGTCTGGAACATGGCTTTTTACGGCTGTTTTATCGGCTCACTGCTGATATGGAAACCGATGATGAAGCATGGAATTTCAAAGGCAAAGATCATAACAGCTTCTGTCGCAGGGTGCGTCCTGACGCTTCAGTTAGGGGCGTTTTCCGTGGTATTGGAAACGCTGGCTTCAGGAATTACGCAGCTGCCATTCGCTGCATTTCTTGCGGCAATGCAGCCGATCCATCTTGCCATCGGCCTGGTGGAAGGACTGATTACGGCGGCTGTGCTGGTATTTGTTTATGAGGCCAGGCCGGAACTTCTTTTTTGCAGCAGCGGGACGGAGAAAAAAGAAGGGCGGTTTTCTTTTGGGAAGACGCTGTTTATCCTTGCCGCGGCGACGGCGCTGACGGGAGGAGCGTTGTCCCTTGTGGCATCTTCCTATCCTGACGGGCTGGAATGGTCCATTGAAAAATTAACCGGCTCGACAGAGATGGAAGCAAAAGGGGATATTTATCAGGCGGCGGATCAGATACAGAAAGCCGTTTCCCTGATGCCGAATTATGCCCTGAAAGGTTCAGACGCTGCATGGGGGACAGCGGTTTCCGGTATTGTCGGCTGTGTTCTTGTGGTCGCAGTCTGTATCGGCGCCTGTTATTTATTAAAATTTTTTAGAAAGAAACATTCGTATGAGTAAAATAGAACATGCGGTTCGTGATATCCATTTTATTACGGCGTCGGCATCCAGAGACCAGTGGGTGAATCTGATTCATCCGCTGGTTAAATTTGCGTTGACGGCTGGTTATATCCTGGCAGTGGTGTCGTTCCCGAAATATGATCTGGCGGGGCTTGCAGGGATGGCGGTCTATCCGGCTGCCGTTTTTATTCTGGCGGATTTATCGTTTTTGGACGCTGTCCGGCGCATTTATCCAATCTTTCTTTTTCCCTGCCTGCTGGGGATCTGTAACCCCTTTTTTGATAAAAATACGATCCTGATTTTCGGGATGACAGTAAGTGCAGGAATCCTGTCCATGATGACATTGATAATAAAAGGGGTATTTACGGTGCTGGCGTCGTATCTTTTGATTGCCACAACGCCGATAGATAAACTTTGCTATGCGCTCCGTATGCTGCATATCCCGAAAGAAATGGTAACGCAGATTATGTTAACTTACCGTTATCTTACTGTTTTGCTGGAGGAAGGAAATAGCATGATACAGGCGTATGCCCTGCGCGCTCCAAAGCAGAAGGGAATCCATGTTAAGGCATGGGGTTCCCTTGCGGGGCAATTACTTTTGCGCAGCGTGGATCGGGCGGAAGCCGTATACGAAAGTATGCTGCTGCGCGGTTATAATGGCGCTTATCTATACTTAAAAGAAAAGATTGCTTTTCGCAGGTGGGATGTGGTTTACGGCCTTTTTTGGGCAGGAGTGATACTGTTGTTTCGGAAGTACCCTGTTGTGCTGATAGCCGGGAATCTGGCGGGAGGAATGTTGGGATGAAACAGGTGCGGATTGACGTGGAAAATCTATCCTTTGGATATGAGAAGGGACAGGATATTTTATCGCAGATTTCTTTCCATGCAGAAAAGCCGGAGTCCATCGGGCTGGTTGGCGCGAACGGAGTAGGAAAATCCACGTTTTTAAAATTGCTGGTGGGGCTTTTTCTTAGTTTTAGAGGTTCTATCCGGATAAATGATATTCCTGTGGAAAAAAGTACGCTGCCCCAGATCCGGGCGGCGGTTGGCTATGTCTTTCAGGATTCAGACAGCCAGTTATTTATGAATACGGTTTATGACGATATTGCGTTTGCGCCGAGAAATTATGGGCTGCCGGAAAAGGAAGTGCAGGAAAGGACGAAAGAGGCCATGAGCCTGACGGGAACCGGATCTTTGGAAAAAAGGCAGATTTATAAACTGTCCGGCGGGGAGAAGAAGCTGGTTTCCATAGCTACCGTTCTTTCCATGATGCCGGAGATTATTTTGATGGACGAGCCGTCCATCGCGCTTGACCCGAGAAACAGGAGAAACCTGATCGGTCTTTTAAATTCTTTTGGGCAGCTTAAAATCATCGCTTCCCACGATCTGGATTTTATTCTCGACACCTGCGGGAGAACGGTATTGATGGCGGAGGGGAAAATTATCTGCGATGGTCCGACAAAGGATATTCTTACGGACAGGGGACTGCTGGAAAAAAACGGGCTGGAGCTGCCGCTGAGTCTGCAGAAGAGAGAACTGTGAGCAGTATGGCAGGCGGGAACATATTGTTTCAAAAAATCATTACTTTTTCAAGAAAAAGATGTTGATTTATGTAATTTGTTATGATATGATAGGGATATATGAGTAGATATATACTCATATATCCCTGTTTTTTGCAAGAAATTGTTTTAGAAGTTCCTATAGATGACATACTTTGAAAATAGATAAGCTCAAAACAAAAGTGTGTATTACAAGTTTATTCTAAGAATAGCGATGTTAAAATTCATTTGTAATTCGATCGGGCGGGATATATTCAATCAGATCAGAGATATCACAGTCCAGAGCATAGCATAATCGCGCCAAAACAGCAATATCCAGACGTTGGACGTTGTTGTGCAGATAGGACTTAAGCTGTGTACGCTGCATTTCCGAGCGGAAAGCCAGCTTGTTGATACTGATGCCTTGTTCCTCCATGATTTTGTCCAGATTGATGTGGATCTGTCCATATTCAATATCTTTCATGTTTATTATACCAAAGGTCTTGGCGGCAGCTTCTTAAGGGGAGAAGCTGCCAGGGCATGGCAGCTTTGTTGTCTGCCATGATTTGAAGTAATAGTTTCCATTAATAAAGATAACGTAATCAGAGTGAAAGCTGCCTTTGGTTTCTCCTTTCCTTATGATTATCACTCTTGCTGGCAGGAGTTATCTTTAATAACGGTAGGATCTTACGTTTATAAGAAGATATGTAGGGATAAATAGATAAAGTATGATTTATATGATAAGATAAATAACTGCGCCTTAAAATGAGTAAGAAATCAGGGGTAAATAAATATATTTTTATAAAAATAGAGGAACATAATAATGAAAGTATTTAAAAATGTAAGAAAATTTGCTGTTGCATTTATAACGTTTATTTTAGTCATTGCGTTGCTGCCTGTAAAGCAATGCTGTGCAGATCGGTATTATTCAGGTTCTTATGAGAAAAAACTGAATGGCACAAGGTATACTGTGTCTATGAATGAATATACATCTCCTGATTCTAAATATATAGGCTGTTTTTATGTATATCCATCAAAGAAAGGATTAGGAGGTTCTGTTTGTGATGGAGCGTTTTATAGAACGAAAAAGAATAAATACCGTTATGATGATAAATATGGTTCGGTTATTTTTTATGTGAAAAAGAACAAGTTGAAGGTAAAGGTTAAAGGATTGGTAGTAAAGAATTTTGATTTTTCAGGGACTTATAAATTGACGGAAAAGTATTGGCCATCGTGATTATAGAAAATAGAAATAGGATATGTCTTAATTTAAATTTGCATCAGAAACTTGTGGGTAAGTTTTGAAATTTAAAAATAGGCAGAAAGAAGGTGATAATTTGAAATAAAATTTATTCATATGTAGCTAATATATGGGAGGAGTGAGGTGAATGAAAAAAATAATAAGTTTTTTTACAATAGCAGTGATGATGGTTTTAGCACTTTCTAATGATAGCGTAGATGCAGCCTGTAACCATGCAGCATATGGTGATTATTATACCTATACATCTTATATGCAGGCAGGCAGCAGTGGTCACTATAAAATACATCATTTTAAAAGAATCTGCAAAAAATGTAAGAAGGTAATTAAAAAAGATGTTCAGGGGAATAAGACTTTGGTGAAGCATACCTTTTCAGGAAACAAATGTACTGTCTGCGGTTATAGGAAGATTAGTACGGGCAGCGTGGGAAATCCCAGCAGCAGTGTTATTCCAAAGGTAAGCTATGGTTTTCATACCAAAGGGAACTATATCTTTGTCAATAATCCGGAAGCTATCAGGGACAATTATCTTTTGGATGTAGGAAAAGAATGGTTATACAGCACATCTTTTTCAGGGAGAGCCAGGGTGTTTGTCGAGCAGACGGCATGGAATGTAGAAGATATAAATTATGGGATTCAAATTTACAATCCCAATAATTATGAAATCACGGTGACTTTTTATAAAGGGGCGGCTGCCATAGACGACTGGTCATATTCCAATGTATGGAAAACATTTGAAAACAGTGACTCTGGCTTTTCCGGCGTTACGGGAAATCCGGTAAGGATGTCTTTGTCTGCGTATGATTCCTGCTGGCTGTTCCCCGATGGGAATGGCGGCTTTGCTGTTCGGAAAACGGCCGGAACTTTACAGGAAACTTGTAGTAAAAATTATAAAGAAGTAAAAATTTCGTCTATTATAGAAGCCTTACTGGATTTGTATGCATCTTCTGATGTGTATATTAATTTTGCAGCCTTTAAAAATTTTTATGATGTAAATATGGATCAGGTAAAATCTTATTCAGGGAATAAGAATCTGTTCCCTAGCGTTGATCAGAAAGTATACTCTGGGATTGGGTACAAATATCCTTTAGCGTCCGCTTCTTTAAAGTGGATAGTTCGTGATTCTGACAGCGGAAATTTAAGAGTGAAACTGGATGACAATAAAAATTCCAATTATTGGGAAACATTTAACAGTCATACAGCATTGGATAACAGCCAGATTTTATCGGGAAGTGTCTATCCTCTGTATGTTCCGATAAAATAT
This sequence comes from uncultured Lachnospiraceae bacterium, assembly GCA_947629585.1. Lineage (GTDB taxonomy): Bacteria > Bacillota > Clostridia > Lachnospirales > Lachnospiraceae > MGBC100174. The sequence continues at coordinate 24,685 of CANREH010000022.1, forward strand.
AATAATAGTGTTTTCAATTACCTGATTGCCAAAAATACGACTGATCCGAGGTCAGGGCTTACATATAACTGGGCTGATTATGGGGTTATTTATCAGCAGATGGTAAGCATCACAAATAAAGGAACGAAAGGAAGGACAGCGGTATATCGGTTATCATGGGACAGTTCAGACAAGGACAAAGAAAAGACAATTATTTACCATGATAATGACGGAGTCCAGAAGGTAATAAGGACGACAAAGTTAAAGGCAACGCAGGCAGATATTGAATCTGTATATATTCCTGCCGGGAAAACGGTTTCCTTTACTGTTGACGTTACTTTGGGAGGAATGAGTAACGGGACGGTGGCGCATTCTGTTGTCCTGAAATAAAAAGCAATTATTTTATATTGCTGGAAAATAAGATTAGGAGGATGAAAATGAAAAAAATAACAAAATTTTTGGCGGTATCTTTTGCAGTATCTGCCATGGCATTGTGTTTCAATGCCACTGTCTTTGCACAGGAGAGGACGGACTTCAATATCTAGGAAGGTGATTTAACCAACTATGCAGGGTCGGTTTCCAATGTAGAAATCCCGGAGGATGTGACCACGATTGGCAGCGGTGTATTTAAAAAGCATGAGGAAATTGTAAGCGTTACAATCCCGAATGGGGTGACGACTATTGAAAGCGAAGCTTTTGAGGGTTGTACTAATCTGCAGAGTGTGGTATTGCCGGACAGCGTTACTTATATCGGGGCGGAAGCTTTTTACGGCTGTAAGAATTTAGCTAATGTTACCTTATCAAATAGTCTGACCGGAATAGCTGACAAAGCATTTTATAATTGCAGCGGACTGATTGGCATCAGTATACCCGGAAGTGTCACCAGTATAGGAAATTCTGCATTTTATGGATGTAAGAGTATGGGAAGCATTGAAATCGGAAACGGAGTTCAGGATATTGGAAAATCGGCATTTTCAAATAATGATAAGGTTATTTCTGTCGTAATTCCTGACAGTGTAACAAACCTTGGCTCAGAAGCTTTTAATTCTTGTGATAGTTTGAAAAATTTTGTATTTTCAAAATCATTAACAATCATTCCACAGGAAGTATTAAGCTCTTGTAAGAAATTAGAAAAATTAGAAATTCCGCAAGGGGTACAGATGCTAGAGAGGGGTATTGTGAGTTCATGTAATAATTTAAAATATCTGGCTATTCCCGACAGTGTAATATCTATGTCAACGCTTGGTTATTATTCGGAAACGCCAAATAAGGAATTATTTATTTATTGTAATGAAGGCTCTGTTGCTTATAATTATGCAGTAGAAAATGGTATTTTCTATAAACCATTGGAAAATTTCGCCAGTGATTCTTCCGGTAGTGGCAGCAGTTCTGGTGATACTAATACCGGGACGACAGGGGAAAATAATAATACACAGACAGATCAAAACACAGGGAATAGTGCTGGTACAGGAGCAGATCAAAATACAGGAAATAATACAAATACGGAAACCAATCAGAATGCAGGAACCAATCAAAGTACTACCGGGACAGGCAGTAATAGCAATTCCAGTGAAAGTACCACGGAAAAGAAAGAAGTTACAGTACAAAATATTACCTGTGTTAATAGGTGCTGTATTAAAGTAAAATTTTCTGATGAAAAAGAAACTTATATAACAGTGTCGAAGTTACAGCAGGGTATTAATAGTATTTCTTTTAAATATGATGGGAAAAATTATACAGGAATGGTTGATTGTAATGTAGGTTTCTTATCAGTAACATCCATTAAAGCAGTTGGAGATAATTTAGTACAGATTACATATAGCGGACAATTTGCCAAAGATAAGAATGGGGCTGATATTCTGCCAAAGTTTACCGTTGTTGGATTGGCCACAGCAAAAGTAACAAAAACAGATGGAAGTATTGTGCTGCAGTTAAATGGAACTACATATGAAAATGCAGAATATTTGTTGCAGGCAGATTATGAAGAAGGTTTCCTTGGTTTTGCTCAGACTTCTTTTAGAAGTTATAAAAAAGAAGAAGTAATAAATGAACTTGTTAATAATTCTAATAACGCAAATAATACAAATAGTACAAATAATACAACATTACCTTCTGACTGGGATCCTGTGGATGACAGTAACCAGCAGAATTCTTATGGAAATAGTGATAATGATTATTCAAATGATAATTCTGTAACAGGATGGGATGACAGTGAGGAAGAAATTCCTGTCAAAAAGAATCCAAAATTAAGCAAGAAAAGTAAAACAATCAAAAAAGGCAAGACTTTTATGTTGTATTTGAAAAAGACAACATTTAATGCGAAATGGAAAACAAGTAATAAAAAGATTGCCAAAATAACATATAAAAGCGGAAAATATGTAAGGATTAAAGGCAGGAAAAAAGGCACGGCTTATATTACGGCGTCTGTAGATGGCAAGCTTTTGAGATGTAAAGTAAAAGTAAAATAAGGAAAGTATTAAAAAAATAGTCTTTTGCTTTTGTGTAATAAAAAGCAGAAGGCTATTTTTCATTTATGCGGGAAAAATTTGTAAAGTGTGTTCTATTTTACTTTTTTATAAAAAATTCCGCAAAAATTATTTTGTGGACTGTTTTCTTTGAAAACTATTTTATATTTCCATGATTTCTTCAAGATTAATTTCCAAATCATCATAAATTCCTGCTCTAATATGGTCATGAAAGGAATAGGTGTTTACATTAAATGTTGTTTCCTCTAATTGATATGCAAAAATGCTTTTTTTGATGGGATCGATAATCCAGTCAGGTGCACCGTCGCAGCCTTTTTCTGTCAGTTTATTTCTGTCGCAGATAACGCTGATGTCCGGCTCTACAATCGTTGTCTGATCCTGGAAGAGGCGTACAGCAAAGGGAGCCGGATAGATTTTACACGGACCTTTCTATCATACATAGGGAATTTACCTTCCCTCAAACCTTCCGCTTGCCCCGCAGGGCAGGATTAACCCGCTGTTTTTCACCGGCAGTCCGATTTCTTCGGCGGAGATACTCCCTTTGAAGTTTCCGTCAAGGACGGTATGGAGCATATAGCTTAAGACGGCAGGCTGCAGCCCTGTGGTATAGGAATTGATAAGGAGGAACAGGGGCTTTTTTACCAGCAATTTTGCACAAAGGGTCAGGAACGGGAAAATACTGTCCTCAATTTTCCAGATTTCTCCTTTTGGTCCGCGCCCGTAAGACGGCGGGTCCATGATAATAGCGTCGTAAGTATTTCCGCGGCGGATTTCCCGTTCCACAAATTTTACGCAGTCGTCCACGATCCAGCGGATCGGGGCTTCCGACAATCCGCTGGATTTTGCATTTTCTTTTGCCCAGGAAACCATGCCTTTGGATGCGTCCACGTGGGTAACGCCTGCGCCTGCCCTGGCAGCGGAGAGCGTTGCGCCGCCGGTATAGGCAAACAGGTTCAGTACTTTGATCGGGCGTCCTGCCTGCCGGATCTTCTCGGCGCACCAGTCCCAGTTGACCGCCTGTTCCGGGAATACGCCGGTATGTTTAAATTTGAAAGGCTTTAGATGAAAAACGAGATCACGATACGTTATTTCCCATTGTTCCGGCAGATGGAAAAATTCCCAGTCACCTCCGCCTCTGCTGCTGCGGTGGTAATGCCCATTTGATTTTTTCCAGCCGGGATCTGTTTTTGGCGTGTCCCAGATTACCTGCGGGTCAGGGCGGATCAGGAGATAATCTCCCCAGCGTTCCAGTTTTTCTCCCTTTGAGGTATCGATGACTTCATAGTCTTTCCATTGATTGGCTATCCACATCATTATGTCTCCATTCCTAAACTTATATGTTCCCTGTAAATAATGAGATAGATTTATTATGGGTGATACGTTTATTTTTGTCAATGATCTTTTCAATGAGGAGTTAGAAAGATCGTAACAGTTCAGCCATTAGCTCGATTTGGCTGCTCCGCAGCCTGTTTCGCCGCTAAAGCGGCTAAAATCTCGCTTTTATGGCTGCGCCATATGTCAAAAATAGTGAAAATTGATCCTTACGAGTAAACTCGATGGTTCAATTTTCCTATTTTTGCCGCATGGCTGAACTGTTACGAAAGGTCTTTAAAAGTCTGCGAAAAAATTTTGGAAAAATATTGAAAAATTTTGATTGAAATTCCTGCCAGGATGTGATAGAATGCAGACTATGGAAAATATTCAGGAGATGGGACATCTGTTTAGAAAGCCGAAGACAGAGCACAGATGTGTCCATAGTTCCGATTTTTCCAGTAGCAGCGCCCCCTGCTATGTTTAGTCGGGATTGGGTCAAGAAGCCGCCGCATTTTTTATTTCATCGTTTTCTTTTATTTCTGTGAATCTGAGTTGCAGCAGTCGTCTCCTGATTATTATGAAAGGGAGAATTTCCTAAATTTTATTTACATGGGCAAGGAGCCAGGCTGACAGGATTGCTTGTTGATTTGGCGAATGCCGCGATCGCGAGAGAAACTCACAAAGCGTATTTCATCTCGTTGTAATAGATTTTAAGTTATGTTCAAAAGATTGATTGAAGTTGAGGTTTTGATGATTTTTCTTGATCTTTTCCCTAAAAACAGCTAAGATAAAATAGACATTTTTTACTCTTTGTTTGTGACTTGGCGTAATACAGATATGTCTATTTCATGTAACATGACAACATAGCAATAGAAGAACAAAGGTATTATGGAGGGAATGACAATGGGAATTTTAACAAGATTTAAAGACATTATGGCAAGCAATATCAATGCCCTGCTTGATCAGGCGGAAGATCCGGCGAAGATGATTGATCAGACGCTCAGGAATTTGAACAGCGACCTGGGAAAGGTGAAGTCGGAGACAGCGGCTGTGATGGCGGAGGAAACGAGGGCGAAAAGGGAGCTTGACGAATGTGAGGCGGACATTGCGAAAATGCAGAGTTATGCCGTGAAAGCTGTAGAAGCAGGCAATGATGACGATGCGAAGCAGTTTCTTGCAAAGAAGAATGAGCTTACAGTAAAGAAAGAGCAGCTTCAGACTGTGTATGAGGCAGCGGCAAAGAATGCGAGGAAGATGCGCCAGATGCATGATAAGCTGGTCAGTGACATTGGCGAGCTGGAATCCCGCCGCAGCGTGATTAAATCCAAGCTGGCGGTGGCAAAGGCGCAGGAGCGCATTAACAGTATGAGTTCCTCGGCAGGGGATGCCGCCAGTTCCATTTCTGCCTTTGAGCGCATGGAGGCAAAGGCGGACAAGGCGCTTGATCAGGCAAATGCTATGGCAGAATTAAATACTCCCGAAGAAAAGGATGATTTAGAAGCGCTGGAGTTAAAATATGGAGCTTCCTCGTCTAACGCTGTGGACGACGAGCTGGCGTCGTTAAAAGCAAGCCTCGGAAAGTAAAGGTAAAAGATAATGGTGATTCAGTATCAGTGCCCGGATTGCGGGGCGGATTTGGAATTTCATGCAGAAACCGGCATGATGAAATGCGGCTCCTGCGGCTATGAAGTGAAGGCGGAGGAACTGGTAGCAGCTTCCGGGGAAGATCCGGATGCGTATCTGCATGACTATGAGCATTTTCAGGAGGAAACAAGGTATCATACGTTCGGGGAAGAGAATGCGGAGCAGTATGTCTGTAAAAATTGCGGGGCTGTGATTATCGCAGGGGAGGATACCTCTGCGACGCACTGTGAGTTCTGCGGTTCTCCCGTTGTGCTCGGCGACAGGCTAAGCGGCGAGCTTGCGCCGACGAACGTGATTCCTTTTAAAATTTCCAAACAGCAGGCGGAAGAGGCTTTCCGGAAATGGAAGAAAAATGGGTTTCTGCTGAAAAAAGATTTTAAAAACGCCGATCGGGTGAAGTCCCTGACAGGGATCTATGTGCCGTTCTGGCTGTTTGACGTCAAGGCGCAGGGGGAGGTCAATGCCCACTGTACGTCAAAGCATACGTATGAGCGTGGGGATTACATCATTACGGAAACGAGCCATTTTGACGTCTTTCGCCGGGTGGACATTGATTATCTGAAAATTCCTGCGGACGCTTCGGAAAAGATGGAAGATTCCATGATGGATAAGCTGGAGCCGTTTTCCTACGGGGAGATGAAGAAGTTCCAGACGCCTTATCTTTCCGGTTATCTTGCGGAAAAATATAATTATACCGATCAGGATCTTTTCCCGAGGGTGGAACAGAGGGTGAGAGGATATGCGAGATCCTATATCCGTTCCACGATCCACGGGTACAGCACTGTGAATATCACCAGAGAGCATCTTAAGGCAAGGCAGAAGAAGGCGGAGTATACCCTTCTGCCTGTCTGGATGTTCTGCTATGATTATAAACAGTGCGATCATAATTTTTATATGAACGGGCAGACCGGGAAAATTGTCGGGAAGCCGCCTTTGTCAAAGGGAAAGGTTGCTCTTTTGTTTTTTTCCCTGGCGGCGGTAAGTGAGTTATTGTTGTCATTACTGATATTTTTGCTTTCATAGAAAGGGAGAAGCTTATGAAAATATGGAGGAAAAAACAGGGTTTCTTCCCATTGTTTTTTCTGTTTTTCTGTTTCTTGTCTGTGCTTTGGGCGCCGCAGCCCTGCCTTGCGCAGGAACAGGCAGAACAGCATGTTTACGATGACGCCGGTTATTTTAAGAAAAAGGAAGAAAATCAGTTAGAGGATCTTTGTCTGGCTTATGGGGAAGAGATTGACGCTAATATTGTCATGCTGATAGAGGATGGCGTTGAAAACAAGGCATGGAAGCAGTTTTTGGAGGATTTTTATGACGCGCATGAGACGCTGGGAGACTGTGCGCTATTGCTGCTGGATATTAATGAAGAGGAGCGTCGGATTGAAATCCAGGGCTATGGGGAAATGGAGTATATTATTACGGACACAAGGATTGACACGATTATCGATGCCATGATCGATAATCTGTCTTCCGGCGAGTATTACAGCGCGCTGATTCAGTTCCCGACTTTGGTAAAGAGGTATCATGATATGGGGGCCGGATCGGATGCCAGGACGCATACGGGGCATGACAATGAGATTTATAACCCTTATTATTATGAAAAGGAAAAAGAAAATAAAATCGTGCATTCCTGTATGCTTGCGCTGCCGGCGGCGCTTTTGATTGGCGGCATAGGAACGGGGATTTTTGTATACAATTCCGGAGGGAAAATGACGAGCACTTACCATAATTATATGGATGAGAGCAGGCAGAGCCTGATAGGGCGCTATGACCGCTATACGCATACCACGAGATCGGAGCGGAGAAAGCCGCAGGAAACTCATTCCGGAGGCGGAGGACATGGAGGAGGCGTCAGCAGCGGCGGCAGCTCTCATTCCGGAGGAGGAAGAAGTTTTTAAAAACAGTCAGGTTGAATCTGAAATGGAGAAAGGGAAAGGAAATAAGACATGGGAATTTTTGGAAAGCAGTTTGCTAATGTAGTGGAATGGCAGGAATTCAGGGATGACAGTATTTTCTGGAAATGGGAAAATAGTGAAATCAAAAAGGGAAGCAGGCTGATCCTGCGCCCGGGGCAGGATGCCATTTTCCTGTCCAATGGAAAAATCGAAGGGATTTTTAAGGATGACGGGGATTATGACATAGAAACGCAGATTATCCCGTTTTTATCGACATTAAAGGGGTTTAAGTTTGGCTTTAACAGCGGCATGAGGGCGGAGGTTTTATTTGTCAATACCAAGCAGTTCCAGTGTAAATGGGGGACGAAGAACCCGATCAACCTGCCGGCGCCGCAGCTTCCGGGCGGTATGCCGATCCGCGCAAACGGGGCGTTTTCCTTTAAGGTAGATGATTATGTTGCTTTGATTGATGAAGTGGCAGGCGTGAAAAGCAGTTATGTCGTTTCTGATGTTAAAGAGCGGATTATGGCGCAGCTTGACCAATTGATGATGAAATGGATTTCCAAAGAGGCGAAGGATTATTTTAATTTAATGGCGAATGCGGCGGAGATTTCCAAAGGAATCCAGTCGGATCTGGACATGGCAATGAGAAAGCTTGGCATAGCTATTACGGATTTCAGTATTATGAGTGTTTCTTATCCGGAATCTGTCCAGAAGATGCTGGAAAAGAATGCGGCGCAGAGCATGGTCGGGGATGTAGGACGTTACCAGCAGATTTCCATGACGGATGCAATGGCTTCCGGGAATATGCGGGGAACCGGGACGGCGACGGATATGGCAGGCATGATGATGGGGATGCAGATGGCAAACCAGATGATGAATAATATGAATAATGCCGTGAAGCCGAATCCAGGTCCGCAGAATCCGGCAGCAGGAAATGCCGGAGCTGTCCCAAATTTCTGTCCGAACTGCGGTACTAAAACGAACGGGGCGAATTTCTGCCCGAATTGTGGGACAAAGCTTGGATAAGGGCGTTCGTGATATGGAAGAAAGAAAAATCCGCTGTCCTAAAGGCGCCGATGTGAAGGAATTTTTGCGGGAAAACAGCCTGCTGTTTTTTGACTGCGGGGGAAGAGGAACCTGTGGAAAGTGCAGGGGCAGGGTGCTCAAAGGCGACGCAGGGAAGCTTACCAAAGAGGAGGAGACTCTGCTGACGGAAAAGGAAAAGGCGGAAAATGTGCGCCTTTTCTGTCAAATCAGGGCAGTGACGGATTTGGAGCTGTCAGTGGAAAGGGAAAAACCTGTGTTTGTTTCAGAATATCCGGAACAGAAGGGTTCCTGCGGATGTCAGGAAAAGCGGCTTGGGCTTGCCCTGGATATGGGGACGACAACTCTGGCGGGGCTGTTGGTGGATTTGGAAACAGGGCGCGCCTTAGCGGAAAAGACGGTATGGAATCCGCAGGGCTGTTATGGGGCGGATATTATTTCCAGAATGCAGTATTGCTTACAGCCGGGCGGAACAGAGCGGATGCAGGAGAAGCTGATAGAGGGTCTGCGGGAGCTGCTTGGCTGTCTGACAGGGCAGGCAGAGGAGATTGCGAGAATTACCGCTGCCGGAAATTCTGCCATGACGCATTTCCTGTTGGGAAGAAAGACAGATACGTTGGCGTATGCGCCGTTTCAGCCGGAATTTTTTGACAGCCAGAACGTAGATGCGGAAAAACTCGGATTTCCTGTTCCCAAAGGGACAGAGCTTTTGACGCTGCCGCTTTTGCAGGGGCAGATAGGCGGCGACATTACCGGGGCGCTCCTTTCTGTGGATATTTTTGAAAAAGGGGAGGGAACGCTCCTTTTCGATCTTGGCACAAACGGGGAAATTGCCTTTTATTGGAAAGGGAAAATTTATGTCTGTTCGACGGCAGCAGGGCCGGCTCTGGAAGGAGCGGGGATTTCCTGCGGGATGAGGGCGCAGGCTGGCGCAATAGAATCCGTCTGGCTGACCGGAGGGAATATTTTTACAAAAGTAATTGGAAATAGGAAGGCAGAGGGAATCTGCGGATCGGCATTGATTGACGCTGTTTCTGTGCTGCTGGATCTTGGGAAAATTCATCCGGACGGATATCTGGAAGGAGATCGGTTTTTCTTATCCGGCACAGAAGAATCCGGCGGGGTTTTTCTTACACAGGAGGATATCCGCCAGTATCAGTTAGTGAAAGCGGCGATCCGGGCAGGGATGGAGGCAGTCGTCCATGCGGCGGACGCAGAACAAAAAGATATTTCCGGAATTTATATTGCGGGGGCTTTTGGAAACAGCCTTCGGAAACGCAATGCCGTCAGGACAGGGCTTTTGCCGGATCTGAGCGTGGAAATCACGGCTGTCGGGAATGCTTCCCTGAAGGGGGCGGCGCTTGTACTGGTTTCGGAAAATGCCCGCAAATATGTAAAAAAGATACAGGACAGCGCGGTGTTGGTGCCATTAGCGGAAGCAGAGGAATTTAAAGAAGCTTATATCCGGGAGATGGGTTTCCCGTGAAAAAAGGAAAATAAAAGCTGCATAGGATTTTACTGCACTCATAAAATGTAAGGAGATAGGGTTTTCATGACCCGGTTATTTTTTGAGGGCAGACTATGCAGCTTCTTCTTTATCTTTCTGATTTTATGATTCCTATGGTAATTTTCCTGATTGTCGGGTATGGTTTTTTAATGAAAGTGAATATTTTTGATGTCTTTATCCGCGGCGCGGCGGAAGGAATTAAAATGGTGTTTGAGCTGATGCCGACCCTGATAGGCCTTATGATGGCGATTGGGATTATGCGGGCGTCCGGCTTTCTGGAGATATTTGCAGAACTGATTTCCCCGTTAACTTCCCTGGTTCATTTTCCATCCGAGCTGATGCCGCTTGCCGTGATTAAAATGTTTTCTTCTTCCGCGTCAACAGGGCTTTTGCTGGATATCTTTAAAACCTATGGGGCGGATTCTTACTTTGGGCTGCTGGCCTCTCTTTTATTATCGTCAAGTGAAACGATCTTTTATACCCTGTCCGTTTATTTCGGGCCGATTGGAATTAAAAATATGAGCTATACCCTGGCAGGCTGCCTGTTTGCTACTCTGGCGGGAATGGCGGCGTCCACAGTCATTGCAGGTTGGATGATGGCGGGGTAACAGGACGAATTGCAGTTCAGTAAAAAAACTCTTGACAGAAATGAAATGTTAGATTATACTAACCTATGTGGAAATGAAAATCGTTATCAAATACACTTATGTTCTGGTAGCGGGTAAAAATAACAGGAGAGAATGGAGGAATCATGATGCCATTATCGATGGTGAAAGCAGGAGAGCCCTGTGAGATTAAAAAGATTGGCGGAAAAGAAGAGACAAGGCGCTTTCTGGAGAGGTTAGGCTTTGTGGCAGGCGGCATGGTGACGGTTGTGTCAGAAATCAACGGCAATATGATTGTTAATGTGAAGGATTCTAGGGTAGCGATTGGAAAAGACATGGCCTGCAAAATTTTGGTCTGAGGAAGCTGGCAGGAAAATCTGTTTCTGTGCGCTGTCGGATGGATTTTTTGCGGTTTTAAAAGAAAGATTACAGCGCAGAAAAGAGGATAGTTATGAAAACATTGAGAGAAACTGCCTGCGGCGAGACTGTCAGGGTAAAGAAGCTTTCCGGGGAAGGCCCTGTGAAGAGGCGTATTATGGATATGGGCATTACGAAGGGCGTGGAGATCTATGTAAGGAAGGTTGCGCCGCTTGGCGATCCGGTGGAGGTTACGGTACGGGGATATGAGCTGTCCCTGCGGAAAGCGGATGCAGAAATGATTGAGGTAGAGTAAATATTTTTTTTGCATCAGAAGTTAGTAAGAACTAATTAGTAATGACTAATTAAATGAAAAAAGAAAGGAGTATTAGAAATGTCTGTTAAAATTGCATTAGCGGGAAATCCAAACTGCGGCAAAACCACATTATTTAATGCACTGACAGGTTCTAATCAGTTTGTCGGCAACTGGCCGGGCGTCACGGTTGAAAAAAAGGAAGGAAAGTTAAAGAGCAATAAGGATGTCTCCATCATTGACCTGCCGGGGATCTATTCCCTTTCCCCGTATACGCTGGAGGAAGTGGTGGCGAGGAATTATTTAATTACGGAGCGTCCTGACGCTATCATCAATATTGTTGACGGGACGAATATTGAGCGTAACCTGTATCTGTCCACACAGCTTATGGAGCTTGGCATTCCGATTATTATGGCTGTGAATATGATGGATATTGTGGAGAAAAACGGCGATAAGATCTACATAGACAAATTAAGTAAGAAGCTGGGCTGCGAGGCTGTGGAGATTTCCGCACTCAAAGGAACCGGAATTGATAAGGCGGTGCAGAGAGCAGTTTCCCTGGCGCAGGGGAAAAAGGCGGCTGTCCCTGTCCATGAATTTGCGGAGGAAGTGGAGCAGGCGGTTCATTCCGTGGAAGAAAAATTAGGTTCGGATGTAAAAGAGGAGCAGAAACGTTTCTTTGCCATTAAGCTGTTGGAGCGGGATGACAAGATTTCGGAAATGATGTCCCAGGTTCCGAATGTGGACGGGGAGATCAAGGAACTGGAAGCAAAATTTGATGATGATACGGAAAGTATCATCACGAATGAGCGTTATGTTTATATTTCTTCCATCATTGGAGAATGTGTTGCGAAAAAGAAAAATTCCGGCATGACTATTTCTGATAAAATTGACCAGATTGTGACAAACCGTATTTTAGCCCTGCCGATTTTCGCTTTGGTGATGTTTCTTGTTTACTATGTTTCCGTCACTACGGTTGGAACATGGGCGACGGACTG
>CANREH010000023.1 GCA_947629585.1 uncultured Lachnospiraceae bacterium
CAAAGCGTCTTCATAAGGAAGCAGCTCCACCGCCGAAAAATAAGGAAGCAGCTTCTCCTTCCCGTTTTCCAGCCCGAACATTTCATATAAATGCACCGGGGATAATACAATCCGGGAATCAAATTCCTTCACCATCTGGCTGATTTCCTTCATATGCTCCTGTCCATAGGTACTGCAGTAAAAAACACCGTCTTTTTTCAGTACCCGGCTGATCTCCGATAATGCCCTGTCCAGATCCCGCACATAAAACAGGACATGGTTGGCAGCCACAATATCAAAGCTCTCATCGCCGCAGGCAATCTTCTGGCAGTCCATCGTCCGGAAAGAAAAACAGTTTCCTTCTTTTAAATTTTCCTTTGCGTCCTCTATCATCCCGGCGGAAAGATCGGTCAAAAGGACATGGCAGCCTTCCGGGATCTCTTTCTCCTGCCCCTTCCAGAGATTGCCGTTGCCGCACCCAAGCTCCAGCACGGACTCCCCTCCCCGCAGGTTTAACTGCCGGAACAGCCAGGAAAACCAGGGAACGGGATTCTGTGTATATTTCCTGTGCAGTTCCATGCGGATGGCGAGATTCGATGCGTCCTTATACTGCTCCACAATGCTCCGCTCCATATTCGTCACATGGATCAGGTGCAGGATATTGCTCCAGTCCGTCTCCCCATCCTCCTGTAACAGCTCTGACGTTTCCAGAAGCGCCCTCTCCACCATCTTAAGATGGCTGATCTTTTTGCGCACCAGCAAAAGCTGCAGCTCCAGGGAATCGGCAATATCGTTCTGATCGTCGTTGATAGTAATGCTGCGGATCTCTTCCAGCGAAAAGCCCAGATATTTTAAGGAAAGGATCTTCTGCAGCCGCACAAAATCCGCATCCGTATAAAAACGGTAGCCTGCTTCCGAAACATAGCTCGGCTTCAACAGTTCCTGCTTGTCATAATAACGGATCGTCCTGATCGAAACATTCGCCTTCTTTGCAAATTCACCGGATTTATAATAGCGTTCCATAGCATCCCTCCTGTCCCACAGGAAATTCCTATTAATAAGATGAGATCTATTATAAAAGGTGACGTAACGTCAGTGTCAAGTCTTTTTTTCTGACAGGGTAATCATTATAATCAGAATACTATCCAGATACTACAAAATCCTCCCAAAACCTTCACAGTTTTGGGAGGATTCACTCTTGGGAAAACAGATATGCAAGACCCGCCTACAAGTCTTTGCCCTTACCCCACCTCTATCCACTGGCTTGTCTTATAAACCGTCCCCTCATAATCCACATAGATTTCATATCTGTCGTTTTCCAGCTTATGAAGCGGCGTTAAGACAGCATAATTGGCATCAGCAAAAATTTTATTGGTCTGGTTCGTCTGTGTATAATCTTTGTCATAGCAGTGGTTTTTTCCTATAAAATAAAGATGCCTTAAGGAATGATCCTTTGCCCTGGCAAATAAAATATCTTCCCGTATCAGGAATTTCACCAGCTTTTCTTTCCATGTCTTATCAGAAATTTCCCGGTCAAATGTTTCCATTTTCACAGGCTCATACAGACTTCCAAACATATAATCGGAATCATTGGGAAGCGGTTTTGCCAAATCCTCATAATCTGGCTGGAACGGGTAAGCGGAAAAGAATCCTGTCTCCACGGAATACTGGTTCACCAGCTCTTTTGTCTCAAAGTCAAATTCATTCACCATGCCAAGACTTCCGTCCACGGCAGGTTCCAGGGAGCCTTCCATAGAAAACAGCCTGTTTTTCTCCTTCACATAAATGCCGTTGGAGCGGATCTTTGATTTCAGGCATGGGAACTGGTATTCCTGCCGTACGTTCCTTTTTTCTTCATCGATCAGGAAAATATCGACAAAGGAATTTGGATCTTCATCAAAGGAATCCGCCGGACGACGCTTCGCCCAGTGGTTATCAAACAGCATAATCCGCCTCTGTCCCTTCGGCAGAGGCTTCCCGATATCCTCCCGCATTTCCACCACGGAATGCTGCTGGTAAAACCACTGGATCTTCCCTTCCGGAACCAGGAGCTTATCTTTCATTTTTGTATTTTTCCAGAAATCAGGATCGCTCAAAATCCAGATCAGCTCTCCGGTTTCCCAGTTTACTTTGGTAATCGCATGAATATTCCTGGAAGAAATCATAACGGTCTTTTCCACCGGATCATACTGGATCGCGTTGACATGTGTCCAGTCAATCATATCCTGGTAATAATCATCATAGATACTTGCCAGATTAAATTCCCGCACGACTTCATAAGTCTTCCGGTCAATTTCAACAATCACATCCTCCGTATGGTTATCCAGGGAGCTTGCACAGGATAAAATATTCCCGCCCGGAACCATCTCAATGGCATTGTGGTGGATTCCTTTCTTCATATAGAAAGACTTGTGGATTCTTCCCATATAATCCATTTCATGAATCTGGATCGCATGAGGGCTGTTATAAGTAGGAACGGAAACCTCCTTATCAGAAAAGATAAACCGTCCTCCTGACATCAGGAACACGCCATAGCCTTTGACATTCCTGTTGAGATAATACCGGATCACGCCGGAAGAATCGAACCCGCAGGTACACAGATCCACGCCTCCGGTAATAAAAATCAGGTTATAAGCCATATGCCCGTTTTTCTGGCGGCATTTTACCACGCCCTCCAAATCCTTCGGCAGAGGCTCTGTCTTAATGTAAACCTTCTGGGTATCCAAAATATTGTCAAGATCATCCAATAAATCCAGTACGACTTCGTTCTTCCTGTCCGGGTAAAGTCCCAGCACGGGAACCCTGTGGAACTGCGTATACGGCAGGACGCCGCTTACATTATCCTCTAAAATATCCCCTGTCACGGTAAAACGGGCTTTGCACGGTTTTTTCGTATAAAATAAAATAAGGGCTGTCAGCGGCGCAATCCTATAGGGATCGCGCACCACCAAAATATCCTGGAAGGTATAATTCTTTGTCTGCAGCAGTTCTTCATAGACACGCTCCCTGGCACGCATCTCCAGCGCCGGCATTTCTCCCCGTTTTATGCCGGTAGTAATCTTGATAATAGGGCGGCGCATCTGCCCATAATATGGCTTTGCTTTTTCATTGACCATTTTCTGCGTATACCGTATCACACTGCAGTCACTGACCTGAAGCCCTAAGCGTTTCTTCCAGCGCCGTTTCTGCAAAGGCGACATATTCTGGTTACCGTCAATCCTCTGAACAATCTTATCCCGTATCTTTAAAAGCTGTCTGTTAGCCACAATGATCCTCCTTTGCACCGCATCCGGTGCTTTCTAAAAGTTAATGAGTAAGCTTTATTTTACCCGATTCCAGGCAAATACACAACACTTTTCTTTACGATTTATAATCCTTCCTGGCAATACGATAGGTTTCCACAAAGGTATCCGTCAGATACCAGACGTCAGCCCTGTGGTCTTTGGAAAAAAATTTGCTGCCCCGCAGGAAATAATCATAGTACACCCTTCCGTCATCACTATCATCCCATGTCGTGTCAAAATTATACCATTTTTTCCCTATTTTAACAATATTCCAGGCATGGAGCTGTTCATGCCCTGCGTCATTTTTTGCCATGCCGGAAATATATTTGCATGGTATTCCCAGCGTATTTAACATTTTATAAGCTAAAAGCGCATACCCGTTGCAGACCGTCCGCTGCTTGATCAGCCCATGATAAGCGCTGTAATTACATTTGTCCTCATCCCGGTAATCATAAGAAATCCGGCGGATAATATAGCGGTGGACCCTGTCAACGACAGTTATGATATCCTCTTCCTCCGAAAGCCCAAGCCTTTTCAGGACTTTTTTAATCTTTTCATCAACCTTTTCCGTCTGCTTTTTCGTTTCATAATATTCCACATTCTCAAAGCAGAAAATACCGTCCGCATAATAAATAAAAGCCGAATCAATAATTCCCGTAAGGTAATCGCTGTCGCTGGTAGTTTCCGGATCATCCACGGCCTCCGCCATATTCTGCAGAAGCATATACATTCCTTTCCAATAAGTCTCCGTTTTTTTGGAATTTAACTGTTTTCCTATTTTTTTCAGTTCTTTATCCGCCTCTCCCTGATAATCAATATAAAAATCCGAAGAACGCATTAACAACTGCTCCGACATAATTTCATAAAGCTCCTGTTCATCATAGGCAATAAAGACATCATAAAAAGACTGGTCTTCCTCCGGTTCCCCGGTATCCGCTTCTGCCCTGGCAGGAAACACCGCAGCCAGCATAATACACACCATCATAAAAAAACATTTTAGAAACATACTTTTTCCTCCTGCAAACGAGATGACACACAACGATTATACTGATCCTTCGCCAAAAAAACAAGCAATCTTACAAAATTCCTAAAAAACAGGTAACAGTCCGTCCGTGAGCATATTGACTTTTTGAAAAATGCCGATAAACTAGTATATGATACTATGTTTTAAAGGTCATGGATTCCCTGACCCCTATGCAGAAATGGAGGTTTTCCTATGCTGAATCCCGGCGTTTCCCCAACCAATTCTAATATTAACCGCTCCAAAACTGCCCCGGAACGCAAGGTTGGGGCCATGAGCAATTACACAACCCGCACGCCTGCCCGCAGCTTAAGCGCTGGGCAGATCATCCGCGGCGAAGTGACCGATCTGCGCAATAATGAAATTACCGTAACGCTCGAAGATAATACCCAGGTAACGGGACATCTGCGGGAAGGCGCGAACCTTTCCATCGGCGAAACAGGCGCTTTTTTAATTACCAATATCCAGCCTGATAAAATTTCTTTAGAACTTATGCCCAACAGCCTTCCGTCTTCCGAACGCATAACAATCCAGAAAGCCCTGGAGGAAGCCGGGCTTCCTAAAAATGAAAAAAATCAGAGTATTGTGCGGGAGCTTTTAAATAATAACATGCCTATCCACAAACAAAGCATTCTGAATATCCTGACACAATCCTATCAGTTTAAAGACATCAGCATCCCTGCTCTGGTAGCCATGAACCGTCTCGGCATGGAAATCAATGAGGAAACAGCGGCGCAGTTTGAAAGCCTGCGCACCCATGAAAATACATTCACTTCGGAAGCTTCCGGATTAAAGGATGCCATTCTTTCCGCTTTAAAAGAAGCTTCTCCGGAGGATATGAAGCTGTTCCGTGAGCTTTTAAGGCTGGCTGTCGCAGCAGAATTAGAAGAACCAGAAGAAGAAACAACGGCTCCAGAACAGCCGCCAGTTTCTCCCTCTCCTTTGCTTCCAAACGGTTTTTCGAACTTTTTCGGTTTCCACCGTCTTTCCAGCCTGTTGTCCGGACAGCAGGCGCAGGCAAAAAAAATGCCGGAACCACAGCCAGGCTCCGGCACAGTCTCTCCTTCCGAAAAGGAACAGATCTCCTCGTCTGTCACCTCGTTTACGGAAAACCAGAAACAAATCCTGTCAGACCTTACCAAACCGGAAAAACCGATGAACCCTATGGCATTTTACCAAAAACCAGTAGAGGTCAGCGAAGAACTGAAATCACTGCTTGACAGCCTGGACGCTTTTTCCGAAAAGGCGGAAAAGACCTTATCCGCAGAAGAACTCCTCCTGCGCGATGCTATTTCTCTGCTCCATGAAGCTAAAAACCTGGCAGATGATATTGACTTTTTCCAAATCGAGGAAGCCAGAAACCGCTTTCTGGAAAAACATCCCGAATTTCCAGAACTGTTAGAGCAAAATCCGGACAGCCCGGAATGTGAACAGCTCTCCAGCCTGTTAGAGCAATCCCTGGAGAAAGCGCCTTCTTCCTCCAGCCTGCTCCCGGCTTCTTTGCTGGAACAGTTAGAAAGCCGCTATTCTCAATATTTAAACGAAAAAGGGACCATTGCCTCCCTCCTTACGGCGGATGAATTACAGCAGCTAACTGCTGCCGCAAAAGATCTTCCATTCCATCCTCAGTTCCAGGAGCGCCTTGCCGACGGTGACGTTACCGCAAAAGAATTTTTAACCATTCTCCGCAACACCGCTTCGCTCGCATCGGATGCCTCCCTGCATTCCCTCATATCCACTGACGCCTTTGGGAAATTGTTCGGGCAGGAATTTCTCGGCTCTTTTTTCCTGACGCCGAAAGAAATGGAAAAGCCGGGCAGGGCTTCGGAATTTTTTGATGAAACCTATGAAAAGCTGCACAGGCTCTCCAGCGCTATTTCAGAACACCAGGAAGACAGCAGCTCCGATTTCATGGATATGGCAAAGGAACAGTCCGGAAATATGCAAAAGCATCTGGAATTTTTAAAATCCTTCAACGAGCTGTTTACCTATGTGCAGCTTCCGGCAAAATTAAAAAATGAGAACCTTACCAGTGAATTATATGTATATACAAAAAAAGAAAGTATGCGGGAACACCCGGAACAGTTAAGCGTCCTGCTGCATCTGGACATGGATTCCTTAGGGCCGCTCGACATCCACCTGTCTTTGCACCATGCCACCGTCACTTCCCGGATTTACTGCGAGGACGCCGATATCAAAAAATTCCTTACTTCACAGATATCTTCCTTAAAAACAGCGCTGAATTTAAAGGGCTATCTTTTTGAGGCCGACATTGAAGAACGCAAAAAACCATTTGACTTTGTCGATGACTTTATCCAGAAAAAAGAATCTCCGCAGAAGGCGGAAGAAAAACCAATCCGAAAGCGCTATACCTTTGATATCCGCGCCTGAATACGCATACAAAAAGGCTGCCGCTGGCAGAATGAACTGTATTCTGTCAACCACAGCCTTTTTTATGTAAATACAAAATCCCTGAGTATGCCCGTTTTTAAGAGACCCCGTCAATTTTATGTTCCAATTCATCAAATATATCGGAGAAAATAGATGCCATCCCGATAAACTGGCAGCCATAATTGATCCTGCCGTCTCCGATTTCCCGGCTGCGGATAATCTTCACCACGCAGAACAGAGATTGATCTGTCTCTCCAAAATCCAGCCTCGCATTGAAAAAATACCCAAGCGGAAGCACACTTTTACTGATAAACCCAATCCCTGTACGGGAAATATCCACAACCTCAATTTCTGCATCAAGATCCTTCACCTGGACATTATCCTGCTTAAACAGGGAAGACACATTCAATATCAACTTTACCGGCATCCTTCTGCTTCTTCGCTGATCAAACATGGCAATCCCCTCCTTTTTCTTCTATCATATAACAAATCTGTAAAATATTCAAGAAAATTTATGAAAATCTACATTTAATCGATAATTTTTTTCACATCTCCCCCTGCCGAAGCCTTTCCAGCATAGCGGCAACATCCCCCGGCAGATTGTCCATAATGCTGTTCCCGCCATTGGAATGATGATGTTTTTCCAGCTCCTGATGGATTAACTTTTCCGTTTTTTCGATTTCTATTTTCAATTCCCTCGCCGACATCCTCGCAGCGCCTTTTCCCAGGATAATGACCTGCTCTAAGCCGTCCGAGGTCGCCACGCGGATATTGACCTTCCGCCCCATTTCCTGTGTCACAAGCTCGATAAAATTGTCCGCCGTCTGCGCTTCTTTTGTGTAAACAATATCGATGTTGTGGTAGCGGAAAAGGCTTCCTTCGTTTCCTTTGGATTTATGTCCGTCAAAAATGAGGATTACGCCAATTTTTTTATAGCCCTGGTAATTACAGAGGATATCTGCCAGGCGGTATCTGGCGGCTTCCAGATTTTCATCCGCCTGTTTTTTTAGCTCCGGCCAGGCAAAAATGATATTATAACCGTCAACCAGAAGATACTCTTTCATAAACTTTCCCCGGCCAGGCGCTGCCTTACAATCTCATAAGAAAGGATTCCCATTGCCACAGAAGCATTCAGGGAATCGATTTCCCCTTTCATCGGGATGCCTGCAGTAAAATCGCACTGCTCTTTTAACAGATGGGAAACCCCTTCTCCTTCGCTGCCAATCACAAGCCCAATCGGCCCTTTTAAATCCAAATCGTACATCACTGTCCCCTGCATATCGGCGCAGACAAACCAAAGCCCTCGTTTTTTAAGTTCTTTGACCGTATTGACAAGGTTTGCCACCCTGACGACAGGGACATAGTTAATGGCCCCCGCCGATGTCTTTGCCACCGCTGCGGTTAACCCGACGGCGCGCCTTTTCGGAATAATAATCCCGTGGATGCCCGCCTGATTTGCCGTCCTTATCATGGCTCCCAGATTATGCGGATCTTCAATCCCGTCTAAGATCAGGACAAACGGCTGCTCGCCCTTTTCCTCCGCTTTCTTGAAAATATCCTCCAGCTCTGCATATTCATAAGCAGCAAGGCTCGCGACAACTCCCTGGTGTTTTCCCGTTTCTGACAGTTTATCCAGCCGCTCTTTTTTTACAAACTGGAGCACCGTTCCCGCCTTTTTCGCCTCTTTAAGGATGGTCTGCATACTGCCTTCCTTACAGCCCTCCAGCACAAACAGCTTATCTATCGTCTTCCCGGCACGAAATGCCTCCAATACCGCATTGCGCCCTTCGATTGTAAATTCCTCGTATTCCATTTTCTCCTCCTGACTATCACAGATCCATCCCGGACAGGGCTGCCGCCTGCTTTATTAATTCCAGCATTCTCTCTGTCTGCCCTTCCAGGTATAAATATCCCAGCAATGCCTCAAATCCGGTTGCCGTCCGGTAATCCGTCAGGGAAGCATTTTTCGCCGTGGTATTCGATTTCGCATTCCGCCCCCGTTTATAGACTTCCCGTTCTTTTTCCGTTAAAAAATCCGCATCCAGTAAATGATGCAGAAACACCGCCTGCGCTTTCGCTTTCACAAATTCCTTTGCCCTCGCATTGAGCTTATTGACAGGCGCATTTCCCGCTTCCAGAACCAGGGTACGGATGACTGCCTCATAAACAGCGTCCCCGATATAAGCGAGATTTAACGGCGACAGCAGGTTAGTGTTCTGTTTTTCTTTTCCAAAAAACCCAAGAATCTGCGTTACAAATTCCTGCGGATCATCCCATTTTTTTTCCATTCTTATACCCTTTTCCAGCGGACGCCTTCCCTTGTATCCTCCAGGACAATCCCCTGCTCTGACAACTGCTTCCTGATTTCATCCGCGCGTGCAAAATTCTTTTCTTTTCTCGCCGCCTGGCGCTCCGCAATCAGCTTTTCGATTTCTTCATCTAAAATTTCCGTTTCCCTGACGGCCTCTATCCCCAGGACATCGCAAAGGAGCAGAATCCGGTCGTAAACGGCCTTTAACAGGACATACGCGGAATTTTCCGTCAGACTGGTATTGGCAAGCTTCACCATATCGAAAATCACGGAAATGGCATCCGCCGTGTTAAAATCATCCTCCATCGCTTCATTAAAACGCCTCTGGAGCTTATCCAGCTCTTCCAAAACCTTTCTTGCCGGATCGGACAGCGGCGCATCATTTTCGGTATCTGCGGCTTTCATTAAATGCTCTAAATTAAATACCGCCGTCGTAATGCGCTCCAGCCCGTTTTTCGACGCTTCCATCAGCTCTTTGCTGAAATTTAACGGGCTCCGGTAATGTGCGCTCAACATAAAAAAGCGGAGTACCTGCAGCGGATATTTTTCCTCAATCTCCCTGACTGTAAAGAAATTCCCTTCCGACTTCGACATTTTTTTGTTGTCAATATTTAAAAAGCCATTGTGCATCCAATACCGGGAAAAGGTCTTCCCATTGGCGGCCTCGCTCTGCGCAATTTCATTCTCATGGTGCGGGAAAATCAAATCCTCGCCACCGGCATGGATATCGATTTCATCCCCCAGATATTTCTTGCTCATAACCGAGCATTCAATATGCCACCCCGGGCGTCCGTCGCTCCACGGGGATTCCCAGTAAGGCTCCCCTTCCTTTTTTGGCTTCCACAGCACAAAATCCAGCGGATCTTCCTTTTCTTCTTCCCCGGCAACCTTAATATCCCGGTGGCCTGCCTCCAAATCGTCGATATTCTTCTTAGAAAGCTTTCCATAGTCCTGAAAGCTGCGGGTACGGAAATAAACCGTCCCGTTTTTTTCATAGGCATGGCCTTTTTCTATTAAAGTCTCAATCATGGCAATCATGCCGTCAATCTCTTCCGTTGCCTTCGGGTGCGTGCTGGCTTCCTTAACATTCATAGCCTTCATATCCCGTTTTACTTCTTTGATAAAACGCTCTGAAATCTCGGAAGCATCCACGCCTTCCTCGTTTGCTTTTTTAATAATCTTATCGTCCACATCCGTAAAGTTGGACACATAGTTGACCTGATAACCCTTATATTCAAAAAAACGGCGTACTGTATCAAATACAATCATAGGGCGCGCATTTCCAATATGGATATAGTTGTAAACCGTGGGCCCGCAGACATACATCCGTACTTTCTTCTCTTCTATCGGCACAAATTCCTCTTTCCTGCGCGTTAACGTATTATAAATCTTCATAAAAGCGGCAAGACCTCCATCCTTCCATTTAAAAATTTATTCTTATTATAACTTTTGCAGAAAAAACGTCAAGAGTTTTTTGTTTTCAGCTCCACGCCTTCATAATAATGGCTGATAATTTCCTCCCAGTGATAACCTTTTTCCGCCATCGTTTTTACCCCGTTCTGGCTCATGCCGACGCCATGCCCGTAACCGCCGCCGGAAAAGACATACTCCTCTTTCTTTTCCGTCACAAAAAAGAAGCTGCTCGGCAGCAGGGAAAGCCCTGCCACAACGCTCCCGTCCTGCCGTTTAATTTTGGCGTTTCCCGGCGCTAAGAGGCAGCGGATATTGTATTCCCCGTGGACAATTATCTCGGCTTCACTGAATTTTATGCTTAAACAGGTAATCATCCCCGTTTTGGAACGGCTCACAATTTCCATAGATTTCCATTTCCCCAGCGTCTTTTTCTGCGCATTTTTATAAGAGACGTCAATCATCGAGGAATTGGCTTTCTGCCGTTCCTCCAGATTTTCTTCCACGGAATTTTGCAGCGCCGTTTTGGAAATGGCAACAGACCAGCGGTACCACGGGAAATTGCTGTCAAAGGTCGGCCTTGTCTCTTTCCGGATAAAATCGGCAAAATTTTTCTCCGTTGACAGATCCAGCTCTTTTTCCGCCTCCTTTTTCCTGATAAACTGCGGCTTTCCCGTTAAATAAGAGCTTTCCCGGCCCTGCCCGGCATCCTCTTCCCGCTCCCACGCCTCTTCAAAATTTGCCGTATACCCGCAGGAGGTAGAATAATAATATGCGGTAATCATTTTTCCATCTTTCGTACAGGGAACCATCCCCTTTGTCGAATCAACCGCTTTTATGGATTCTTTCGTTTCCGCTACATTATTATAGACCTGATAGGCCGTGCTGTCGTCTACATCCGCATAAAATTTCTCCATAGCGCCGCTTCCAAGCTGCGCATAGGCATAGCACCTGGCGCAGACCGCCTGCACCTTTAGAGCTTCCATCCCATAGGAAACCGGCATTTCGCTTGGCACGACGGAATATAAGTATTCCTCTAGCAAAAGCTCATTGATCAAAAGGATTCCGTCCCCTGTTTTCCGCAGCTCCAATACGCCGCGGTACGAAGGGTTCCCGCAGGCGCGCTTGATGGAACAGACCTTAATTTTCCCGTTTTTCTCCGGTGTAACCAGGACGGTCCCCTCTTTCAGAAAAGAGGAATTTTCCTTGATCGTAAACGCCTTTCCCGCTTTGACGGTCTTTTTAATGGAAGAACCGGAAACGGAAACCGTACAGTCCTTTGACGGGACAATCTTCACGCTTTTATGGTAAACGCTGCTGCTCCCTGCCCGCAGCAAAACCCGGATATACCCCGGTTTCCGGCCTGTCGTTTCCTGATCTTCCTTTTCCCGGCTTGTCCCTTCCGAAGCATTGCCTTCTATGCTCTTTTCTGTAACATCCGATACGGCCGCAGACGTAATTTCCGAAATGACGTTTTCCGTTTCCACCTGCCTTGCAAGCCCGTCCGAAACCGCTTCCTCCGCCTGCTCCCAAACTCTGTCTGACAGGACAGCCTGTCCTTTTTCTTCCGCCTTTTCCTCCACAGACACATCCACAATATATTGCACAAAAATAAAAAATAATACTGCCAGCTCCAGAAGCAGATATACTTTTTTCCGCTTCAAAAAAATCACGCACCTTCCTTAATAGTAAATATTGAAGTATATGCGTGATTTTCCTGAATTATGCCAAATCCGTTACTTTTTCAGTATTTTCACCCCAAACGGCTTTAAGCTAAGCTCGGTTTTGCAAAACAGTTCTCCGTCAATAAGATCCGTAAACTGCTGCGGTTCATAAAAGACGATCTTTTTCTCCTCACTGGCAAAATTTAAGAAGAAATAATATGTCTCCCCGTCCCCTTCGCGTTTTGCTATATGGATTCCCTCCGGCAGCTCCTTTACCAGCCCGGCATTGGTTTCCAGGGAAATTTCCTCTGCAATCCTCCCGAAAAATTCCGTCAGGAAATCCGTCTCTGTCCTTGCCGCGATATAATATACCTGCCCTTTTCCATACGGGTGCTTTGTCACCGCAGGCATCCCCTGGTAAAAATCATGGTCATAGTCTGCCAGTACCGCCGTATTCTCCAGGGCATGGACAACAGCGCAGTAATCTTTGACCGGATAAGACGGCTTTGAAAGGCTGCCGTCCAACCAGGTAATGCTGTTTCTTTCGTCCTCATACAGAGAATCGATCTCTTCCTCCCAGACGCCAACGACGTCTTTTAACCCGTCTCCCGGGAATCCGCCGAGGAAACACAGATCATTTTCATTGACATAACCCGTCACATAGCCCGTCACCAGCGTGCCGCCGTTCTCCACAAAGGCTTTTATGCGCCCGGCAATGTCAGCGCGCAGCATATACAGCATCGGCGCAGCCACAAGCCGGTACTTATCGAGCGGCTGCGTCATATCAATGACATCCGCTGCGATGGAATGGCGCCAGAGCGCTTCATACCATTCCATGCAGGTCCGCTCATATTCCCGGCGGTCCGAGCTTAACCCATTTAAGTTCTGAATCGCCCAGCGGTTTTCATAGTCATAAAGAACCGCTGCCTCTGCATGTACCATCGTCCCCTGGATCTCTTTGCATGACTTTAAAATTTTCCCGAGCTCCGCGCATTCTTTAAATACCCTGGTATGTTCCGATCCCTCATGGTCAAGGACAGCCCCGTGGAATTTTTCCGCCGCGCCGCGCCCTTTCCTCCACTGGAAATACTGGACCGAATCCGAGCCGTGCGCCACTGCCTGCACCGAAGATAAGATATTCATGCCCGGACGCTTCACCTTGTTGGACGGCTGCCAGTTGACGAGGCTCGGCGTGCTCTCCATCAGTAAAAACGGCTTCTGTTTCATAGAACGGAACATGTCATGGTAAAATCCTACCCTTGCTCCCATTTCCACATCGCTGATCCGGCTGTGGTGCCATGCCGGGTAACTGTCCCACGAAATGACATCCAGCTTTTCCGAAAGCTCCCAGTAATTCAGCCCGTCAAAACCGCTCATATAATTCGTCGTCACGGAAATATCCGGCGTAATCTCTTTGACCGCCTGGATCTCCTGATTCATGAAATCCTTCGTCTGATGGGTGACAAAACGCATCCAGTCCAGGTACAGGCCGTGGATGGCATGCTCCCCCTGCGGCGCCGGAGACTCGATCTCGTCAAAACGGGAGAACCGCTTGCTCCAGAAGCCTGTCCACCATTCATGGTTCAGCTCGTTAATATCGTTGTGGTACTTTTCCCGCAGCCAGTCGCGGAATGCCTCCTGGCAGAGCGGACAGTGGCATTCCCCGCCGTATTCATTGGAAATATGCCACAGCCCAAGCGCCGGATGATCCTTGTAGCGACGCGCCAGTATCTGATCCATTTCCCGGACCTTTCTGCGGTAATACGGCGACGTATAGCAGTGGTTATGGCGCTCTCCGTGAAGGTTCCTGACCCGGTCCGCGCTCATGCGCAGCACCTCCGGGTGGTTTTTGTCCATCCATGCCGGGCGCGCCCCGCTTGGCGTCGCCAGGATCACCTTAATCCCCTGCTCCGCCATGCGGTCCATCGTTTCATCCAGCCACCCGAAATCATAAACGCCCTCTTCCGGCTCCAGCGCTTTCCAGGCAAAGACATTCAGCGTTACGCTGTTGATGGAGGCAAGCTTCATCAGACGGTCGTCTTCCTTCAAAATATCCGGACGGTCCAGCCACTGATCCGGGTTATAATCCCCTCCGTAAACCATGCCGGAAAACTCCTTTAAAACAGGAGGAAATTTTTTTGTATGCAGACTTTCAGACATGAAACAATCCTCTCTTTCCCAAAATATGTCCCAGTATACCCTTATCAGGACTTGATCGCAAGCAAAACTTGCTTATTTCCTGCCGCTATGGTAGACTATTCCATTATTAAGCCAAAAACCACAGCAAGAAAGGATGGAATGATTTTGCGCAGACTGCTGATTTACCTTCGTGATTATAAAAAAGAAAGTATCTTAGGGCCCCTGTTCAAGCTTTTAGAGGCTTCCTTTGAACTGATCGTCCCCCTGGTGATGGCAGCGATCATCGACACGGGCATCGCCAGCCGGAACTCCGGGTTCATTATCCGTTACGGACTTCTCCTGATCCTGCTTGGCATCATCGGGCTTACCTGTTCGATTACCGCCCAGTATTTTGCCGCGAAAGCGGCCGTCGGCTTTTCCACCAAGCTGCGCCATGCCCTGTTTTCCCATATCCAGAGTCTTTCCTTTTCTGAAATCGACGCTCTGGGGACCTCCACACTGATTACCCGCATGACAAGCGATATTAATCAGGTGCAGTCGGGAGTCAATTTAACGCTGCGCCTGTTTCTGCGCTCGCCGTTTATCGTATTCGGCGCTATGGCAATGGCGTTTACGATTGACGTAAAATCCGCGCTGATTTTCGTAATTGCGATTCCTCTGCTGTCCGTCATTGTCTTTACGATTATGTCTTTCAGTATCTTTATGTATAAACACGTGCAGGCAGGTCTTGATAAGGTGCTGCTTTTAACCAGGGAAAACTTAACCGGAGCCCGGCAGATCCGCGCTTTCCACAAAGAAGAGGAAGAATGTGAACGTTTTCTAAAAGAAAATGACCGCCTTACTTCCCTCCAGACTTTTACAGGGGGAATTACTTCGTTAATGAATCCGGGAACCTACATTGTTATTAATGCAGCCGTTATCGTTTTAATCCATACCGGGGCCATTCAGGTCAATCTCGGCACGCTTACCCAGGGGCAGGTCGTCGCGCTGCTCAATTATATGTCGCAGATTCTGGTGGAGCTTGTCAAGCTCGCCAACCTGATTGTCTCCATGACAAAAGCGCTTGCCTGCGCTGACAGGATACAGGCAGTCTTTGAAATCACGAGCAGCATTTCAGAACAGGAAGCGGACACTGGAAATCCTGACGCTTCCCCGGATACTCCTGCCGTCCGTTTTGACCATGTCAGCCTGACCTACCGGGGAGCTGGGGCGGAATCCTTATCCGATCTTTCCTTTACTGCGAAAAAAGGGCAGATCATCGGCATTATCGGCGGCACGGGTTCCGGAAAGACCTCGCTTGTCCATTTGATTGCGCGCCATTATGACGCCAGCAAAGGAACTGTTTTCGTCAACGGCGCCGATGTAAAACACAGCCCGCTTAACAGCCTTCAAAAAAGCATCGGCATCGTCATGCAGACATCCGTTTTATTCCACGGAACGCTCAGGGAAAACCTGCGCTGGGGAAAAGAAGACGCGGCAGAGGAAGAAATGTGGGAAGCCTTAAAGCTTGCACAGGCAAAGGAATTTGTCATGGAAAAAGAAGGCGGCCTTGATTTTGTTATTGCGCAGGGAGGGCAGAACCTCTCCGGCGGGCAAAAACAGCGGCTCTGCATTGCACGGGCAATTATCCGCAGGCCGGAAATTTTAATCCTTGACGACAGCTCTTCCGCCCTTGATTTTGCCACGGACGCGAAGCTGCGCAAAGCCATTCAGGAATTAAAAGGAAACATGACTGTCTTTATCGTTTCCCAGCGCGCCGCCTCCCTCCTCCACGCCGACCAGATTCTTGTGCTGGACGACGGAAGGCTGGCAGGCTCCGGGACCCATGAAGAGCTGTTAAAAACCTGTTCGATTTATCAGGAAATTTATAATTCCCAGACGGCCCTGAACAGTTGATAAACTAAGAAAGGAGTATTTCTATGTCTGATACCTCGCAGAAAAAGACCATTTTCAAACTGTTTCATTATATCCGCCGCTACCTGCCGTTTGTAATCCTCTCCCTTCTTTTAGCGGCTGCAAGCGTCGCGCTGATGCTTTATCTCCCGATCCTCACCGGAAATGCGGTGGATCATATCCTCGAAAAAGGACAGGTGGATTTCACGGCAGTTTCCGCCATTCTGCGCCGCATGGCGGCAGTCATCATCCTGACTGCGGCGGCACAATGGATCATGAGCCTGTGCAACAACCATATCACGTACCATGTTGTCCGTGACATCCGAAAACATGCCTTTGAGAAGCTGGAAATCCTGCCGTTAAAATATATCGACAGCCATTCCCACGGGGAAATTGTAAGCCGCATTATCTCGGATGTCGATCAGTTCGCAGACGGTCTGTTAATGGGCTTTACCCAGTTGTTTTCCGGCATCATCACCATCCTGGGAACGCTGCTGTTTATGCTTTCCATCAATATCCGGATCACTTTTGTCGTTGTGGTTATCACTCCGGTTTCTTTATTCGTCGCGGCATTTATCGCCCGGCGCACCTATGCCATGTTCCATTTACAGTCCAGGACCCGGGGTGAACAGACCGCCCTAATCGACGAAGTCATCGGAAACCAGAAGGTAGTGAAGGCCTATCAGCAGGAACAGAACTGCATTTCAAAATTTGATGAAATCAACGAACGGCTTGCTTCCTGTTCCTTAAAGGCGATTTTCTACTCTTCCATCACCAATCCGGCGACCCGTTTCGTCAACAGCCTTGTCTATGCGGGTGTCGGCATTTCCGGCGCTTTTTCCGCCATTTCCGGCGGTATCAGCGTCGGGCAGCTCTCCTGTTTTTTAAGCTATGCCAACCAGTATACCAAGCCGTTTAATGAGATCTCCGGCGTAATCACGGAGCTTCAGAACGCGCTCGCCTGCGCCGCCAGGATCTTTGACTTTATCGAGGAAGAACCGCAGATGCCGGATGAGGAAAATGCGGTTGTCCTCGATCACGCCAAAGGCAGGGTGGACTTAGAGAATATTTCCTTCTCCTATGTCCCGGAAACGCCGCTTATCCAAAATTTCAGCCTCCATGTAGAACAGGGACAGCGCATTGCCATTGTCGGGCCGACCGGATGTGGAAAGACAACGCTGATTAACCTTCTCCTGCGGTTTTACGACATAGATTCCGGAACGATCTCGGTTGACAGGCACGATATCCGCCATATTACCAGAAAAAGCCTCCGCAGCCAGTACGGCATGGTACTGCAGGAAACATGGCTCAGAAACGGGACTGTGCGGGAAAACCTGACGATGGGAAAGCCGGACGCTTCCGAAGAGGAAATCCTTGCCGCGGCAAAAGCAAGCCATGCGGACAGCTTTATCCGCCGTCTCCCCAACGGCTATGACACTGTGATCGGCGAAGACGGCGGCAGCCTATCCCAGGGGCAGAAACAGCTCCTTTGTATTGCAAGGGTTATGCTCTGCCTTCCGCCGATGCTCATTCTCGACGAGGCGACCTCCTCCATCGACACCCGCACTGAAATCAAGATCCAGGAAGCCTTTGCGAAAATGATGGAAGGCCGGACCAGCTTTATCGTTGCCCACCGCCTTTCCACCATCAAAAATGCCGATATGATTCTTGTGATGAAAAACGGCAGCATCATCGAACAGGGAAACCATGAAACCCTGTTAAAACAGGGCGGCTTTTACGCAGAACTGTACCAGAGCCAGTTTTAAAAACTTTTTTTATTTTTTTGAAGACTTTTTCCTCCCTGCCTCGTTTTATTGATTAGGAAAGGAGGGAAGGCGCTGATGGACGGACAAAAAAGTTACTTTGAAACTCTGGTAGAATCCTATCAAAATTTAATTTTTACACTCTGCTACCGGATGACAAACGATTATTTTTCCGCGGAAGACCTCACACAGGAAACTTTTTTATCCGCTTACCAGAACCTTTCCAAATTTGACCGGACGCAGGAAAAAGCATGGCTGTGCCGGATCGCTTCCAGAAAATGTCTGGACTATCTAAAAAAAGCGGAACGGCGCAGCATCCCGTCCGGGGATATTTTCTTTGAGGACCTGCCCGGTCCTATAGCCTCGCCGGAGGAGAAAACGCTGGAGCAGGAGGTTTTTGAGCAGCTTTACCAGCACTGCCAGAGCCTTCCGGACACCTACCGCAAAGCCGCCACGGACTATTTCTGTCACGAAAAGGAAATCAGCGAAATTGCCAGGGAACAGAAAAAAAGCAAAAAAACCGTGCAGACGCAGATTTACCGGGCAAAGGAAATCCTCAGAAAACTGTATAAGCGCTAATATCAGAAAGGAGCTGTTATTATGGAGCATTTAACGCAAGAGGAACTCAGGAACCTTCCTGTTTCCCCGAAAAAACTCATCCTTTTGGAGCATATCAGCTCCTGCTCTGTCTGTTCCTTAAGGCTTTCTGAAATTCTTTCCAAACAGGAGCTGATCCCTGCCCCTCATTATATGAGGCAGGCGCTTCTTTTAAAAAGGGAACGCCTGAAACAGAAAAAGCAGGAATTTTCCCGCTACTGCATAAAAGTCAGCGTTGCGGTTGCCGCCTCTTTAGCGGCCGTGTTTCTCTCCGACGCATCCTTAGGCTTTATCAGCCGCCCGGCGGCTTTGGAAACAGCAAGCCTGGAAAAAACATTAAGCCGCAAACTATACTATGGGAGCAATTCTATTCATGAAACGATTCTGCGCTTTACAGACACCCTGCTCGGTCAGGAAACGCCACAATAACTGGCAGATTGGAGGATTTATTTTATGAAACGAAAACATGGAAAAATTTCAACGTTGTTATTTTCCCTGATTCCGGGAGCGGGGGAAATGTATCTCGGTTTTTTTAAAACGGGAATCTGCTTAATGAGCTTATTTATCATATCGATTGTTTTAGGGGATATCCTGTTTTCCCCGGTTATTTTATTTTCGATTGTGATATGGTTTTACAGCTTTTTCCATACCAACAACCTCAATTCCCTTCCCGACGCCGAATTTGAAAAAACAGAAGATACCTTTCTCTTTCATTTTACGGAATACAATACCCTCAGCGCCTTTATTCAAAAAAACAAAAAGCTCTGCTCCTTCGCCTGCATTGCCATCGGGCTGCTGATTTTATACTACACCTTTACCGACGCCATGCTTTTACTGCTGCCGATGAATTTTTATTATGCCCACAATATCGATGAATACGAAATCCAGCAGTTATTTTCCTATTTCCCGAGGACTGTCCTGGGCATTTTATGTATCTTTACCGGATATCATTTAATCCGCGGGAAAAAACAGGAATTATTCCACGACGACATTCAGGAGGAAGTGCCTGACAGCACCAAAGAAACCCGGAATATTTTTCCGGAAGCCGCTCCTGAATTAAAAAAAGAAACAGCGAATCAGGAAACCGATACCAATACCAAAGATCCCGAAAAAGATCCTTCATAAAAGAAAGAGGTGGAACTCACTATGAGCGAACAAACAAGAATCCATAAAATCGGAACCGTTACCCTGGGAATTATGCTGGTTCTTTTCGGCATTTTATTTACCATCCATATCTTTCTGCCTGCGCTGTCCTTTTCCTTTATTTTTAAATTATGGCCGTTCGTCTTTATTTTCCTGGGAATTGAAATTTTATGCAGCCATTTCCGTCATGATATGGACATTTCCTATGATTTTGCCTCCGTCGTGCTGCTCTTTTTCCTGATGGCATTCGCGGCAGGGATGGGGCTGCTGCAGTGGATCATGGAAAATTTCCCGGAACACATTTATTTTGATATTTAAAAAAAGGCTGCCGTATTTTGCGGCAGCCTTTTTCTTGTCATCAGCCTAATGCTTGATCCTGTCGGACAAATGCTCTACCTTCCCGTCCGCATCTACCAGGGAAATATTATTGAGCTGCCCTCTTAAGCTTGCCCGGACAGACTGGATAAATTCCTTCCGGAGCATCTGCTGCTCCTCCTTTTCCGCCTCTGTAAGCCCTGTCTCCTTTGACTTATGGTACAGTTCATTGATTCTTGCAATCTGTTCCTCTTTCATAATCCGTTTTATTTCCTCTCTTTTCATACAAATTTTTCTATCTTTTCCATTCTTCCTGCCGACGCTTTTCCCGCCCGCTATTCCGCTTTCCAGACAGATTTTAAAAGGGCGCCAGGCTTCGGGGCAGTCCCATAAAGAAGCACTCCTGCCCGGTAAATTTTTGCGGAAACCACGCCGACGCCAAAGACAGCTCCAATCAGAAGAACCACGGATATCGCAATCTGATACCACGGCACTGTGCTCATGGCGATTCTGGTAAACATTGCCATCGGGGAGGTAAACGGGAAATAGGAGCATACTACCATCAGCATATTATCCACGCTTCCGCTCGTCATGGACATCATCACCACCATAAACGCAATAACAAACATAATCGTAAGCGGCATGATGGCAGTATTAATATCTTCCAGCTTGGACACGGTCGAGCCGACAGCCCCGAACAAAAACGCATAAATAAAAAATCCGAGCACAAAAAACAACAGCATATAAACCAGTAAATTTAACGGCATATTAAAGATGGAATTTATGATCATGTTGTCGCCCCAGTAAGATTTATTGAGGGCAAAAAACAAAAATGCCGATCCAAAAATACAGAAAAGCTGCAAAAATCCGGCAAGGCAGGACGCAAGCACTTTCCCGAACATCATGGACACAGGCTTCGCGCTTGTAATCAAAACCTCCATTGCCCTCGAACTTTTCTCCGCCGCAACATTCGTGGCTACCATCTGCCCGTAAAGGATAATGACAAAATAAAGGGCAAATATCATAATATAGGTATAGAAAAAATTCTCCCTCTGATCCTTTCCCAGATTTTCTGTCCCGTGTTCAATCTGGATGGAAAGAATACCGGAAGCCTCTTCCTCCGACATGCCGTGGGATATCATCTCATTTTTCCGGTAAACAGTCTGTAAAACCTCGTCCGCCGTGTAGGTATTATTATCATAAAGAGAAAGGTTATTGACATAATACGTATACGACACCAGGCTGTCAAAGGCAAACGCACACTCCGCCCCGCCTGAAGAAATCTGCTCTTTAATATCCTCCAGACGATCCGCTGTGCGGATATCATATTCCGGAAAGGCAGCCGTAAACGCTTCTTTTATCAGCTCTCCGCTGCCATCTCCGGAAAAAATAAGCATAACCGGAAGCTCTCCTGCGCTTTCTTTCCCCGGCGCTTCTTTCTCTCCTGAAATTTCCTGATCCTGTGCTTCCTCCGTCCTTTCCGTATCCGGGGAGCTCCCTCCTTCCAAAGCTTCCATGACCCTCGGAAAAAACATCACAGCGGCAAGCACGATAACAAGGACTGCGGTAACGCCCACAAAAATCTTATTTTTGAGATAATTTGCAAATTCAAACATAAAAATGGTCTTAAACTGCTTCATCCTTCTCCTCCTGTCTTTCCCCGCCTGCATACTCCACAAAAATATCATTCAAAGACGGCTCAAATACTTTGATTTCATCCATATCATAGTTGTTCGTCAAAAACTGCATCGTTTCCTGCTTTTTCTCCGGGGAAGAAAGACGGATCAAAAGCTCCCCGCTCTCTAAAACCTCACAGGCATCCGCAGGAAACCCGGCGGCAATCTGTTCTGCCTGCTCTGACCGCACAATCAGACGGTCCCTCCGGTAATTGCGCTTAATCTGGTGAAGTTCCCCGCAGAGCGCAATTTTTCCTTCTTTTAAAATGGCAATACTGTCGCAAAACTCTTCGATATAATTCATTTGGTGGCTGGAAAACAGCACAATTTTCCCTCTCCCAATCTCCTCCTTCACGACATCCTTCAACAGCATGGCATTGACCGGATCAAGCCCCGAAAACGGCTCGTCCAGTATAATGATATCCGGGTCATGGGCAAGCGCCGTAATCAACTGTATCTTCTGCTGGTTTCCTTTGGAAAGAGTATCCAGCTTCTTGCCGGCATATTCCTCCATGCCAAGCCTGGCAAGCCAATGCCTGACCGCCTTCATGGCATCAGCCTTTTTCATTCCCTTAAGCTCCGCGAAATAAACAAGCTGATCCAGAATTTTCTTCTTTGGGTACAGCCCCCTCTCTTCCGGAAGGTAGCCAAGCCCAATCATTCCATAATCAACCGTTTTCCCGTCCACCCGGATCTCTCCGCTGTCCGCCGGAAACACATCCATCAAAATCCGGATCGTGGTCGTCTTCCCTGCCCCGTTCCTCCCAAGCAGACCAAACGCCCTGCCGCTCTTAACGGTAAACGAAATCCCTTCCAGCACCCGTTTCCCGCCAAAGCTTTTCACAATTTCTTTTAATTCCAGCTCCATTTTTTCCCCTCTCTTTCTGCCGTATCATTCAGGACCTTTTCTTCCATTTACTCAAGATGCGCCTGGATTTCCGCAAAAATCCACTACCAGTATAGCAAAGATTTAAAAAAGCGCAATCTTTTTTTCAATTTGTTAAGTTAATCTTATATCTTATACGACAAATTGGAAAAACATCTGAAATGCTGCCCGGCTTCTTTTTCAAATTATCTGCAAAATCGCACATTGCCCTGTTGTAACTTTCCCGCTTTTCCTTTATAATTATGATAAATAAAAAACACCATTAACAGAAATGAGGATTTTTATGGCTTTTGATGGAATTGTAATTGCAAATATTGTAAAAGAACTGGACGAGGCCCTGACCGGGGGACGGATCAACAAGATCGCACAGCCGGAGGAAGATGAACTGCTTCTTACCATCAAGACAAACCGGAAACAGCAGCGCCTGCTTTTATCTGCCAGTGCAAGCCTCCCGCTTGCCTATCTGACAGAGGAAAACAAGCCAAGCCCCCTGACGGCTCCCAATTTTTGTATGCTGCTCAGGAAGCATCTAAACAGCGCGCGTATTTTAAGCATTACCCAGCCGGATATGGAACGGATTATCCGCTTTGAGATTGAACATCTCAATGAAATGGGCGATCTGTGCCGAAAATTTTTAATCATTGAACTGATGGGAAAACACAGCAACATTATTTTCTGTGATGAAAATGAAAAGATTATCGACAGTATCAAGCATATTTCCGGTTTTGTCAGCTCTGTAAGGGAGGTGCTTCCGGGGCGGGATTATTTTATTCCCAATACCCAGGACAAAACTTCCCCGCTTTCCCTTACCTGGGAAATCATGGAAGAAACCGTTTTTAAAAAACCCCTCCCGCTTGCAAAAGCGATTTATACCTCTCTGACGGGGTTCAGTCCTGTTATGGCAAACGAGGCCTGTTACCGAGCAGAGATTGACAGCGCCCGGCCAGCCAACTGTTTAGAGGAAACCAAGCAGCTTCTTCTATATACAGTTTTAGAAGAAATGGCAAAGGATATCGTAAACCATCATTTCCACCCTGCCATTATTTACAAAGAAAACTCCCCTGTAGAATTTTCCTCTTTTCCACTGACCTGTTACCTCGATTTTCCGGAATATAAAGAAATCGGCTATGAATCTATTTCCAGGCTTTTGGAAGATTATTATGCGGCAAAAAATGCACTGACAAGAATCCGCCAGAAATCCGTCGATTTAAGGAAAATTGTTTCCAATGCCCTGGAACGCTGCCGCAAAAAGCTGGATTTGCAGGAAAAACAGTTAAAAGACACGGAAAAACGGGAAAAATATAAAATCTACGGAGAACTTCTGACGACCTACGGATACAGCGCCCAGCCGGGAGACAAGTCTTTAAAAGCACTGAACTACTATACCAACGAAGAAATCACAATCCCTCTTGACCCGACATTGTCCGCTATGGAAAATGCGAAAAAATATTTTGAGAAATATAATAAATTAAAACGCACCTGCGAAGCGCTGACTGTCCAGCTTGAAGAAAACAGGGCGGAACTGCTCCATTTGGAATCCGTCAGCAATGCCCTTGACATTGCGGGAAATGAAACGGATCTCGCCGCCATCAAGGAGGAACTGACAGGCTGCGGCTATATCCGCAGAAAATATGCAGGCAAAAAAGCAGAAAAGAAACAAAAGCTTGTGAATAAACCGTTCCATTACCGTTCCTCTGACGGCTATGACATTTACATTGGAAAAAACAACTTCCAGAATGACGAGCTGACCTTCCAGTTCGCAGCAGGCAATGACTGGTGGTTCCATGCTAAAGGCTGCGCGGGCTCCCACGTTATTGTAAAGACCAACGGGGACGAGCTCCCGGACCGCACCTTTGAAGAAGCGGCAAAGCTTGCCGCCTACTATTCCAAGGCAAGGGAAAACGCAAAGGCGGAAATTGACTATATCCAGAAAAAGCACGTCAAAAAACCGAACGGCTCCAAACCGGGCTTTGTTGTTTACTATACCAATTATTCCATGACCATTACGCCGGATATCAGCGGCATCGAACTGATATCCGATCAGTGAATTAGGAACTACGAAAGGAGATTTTAATGATTACAGCTGATTACCATGTTCACTCTTCTTTTTCCAGCGATTCCGACACGCCAATGGAGGCTATGGTAGAAAAAGCCATCTCCCTTGGCATGGACAGAATCTGTTTTACAGATCATATGGACTATGATTTTCCGGAAACCTACGAGCTTACCTTCCAGTTTGACGTAGATGCCTATTTCGATAAACTTTCCCGGGTTGCGGAACGCTATCAGCACGATATCAAAGTACTAAAAGGCATCGAGCTTGGCATGATGACGCATCTTGGAAACCGTTACCATAAACTGCTCTCTGATTACCCGTTTGACTTTGCGATTGCATCCATCCACCTGATCGACAGGCTTGATCCTTACTACCCTGAGTTCTGGAAAAATAAAAGCTCCAAAGAAGGGCTTTCTCTGTATTTTTCTTCTATCCTTGAAAATATAGAATGTTTCCAGGACTTTGACGTATTCGGGCATCTCGACTACATTATCCGCTATGCACCGGACAAAGGAACCGGCTTTTCTATGGAAGATTACCGGGAAATCCTTGACAGGATTTTAAAAACCATCCTTTCTTACGGAAAAGGCATTGAAGTCAATACGGCCGGATATAAATACGGGGTTCATCCCAATCCCCATGAAGATATCATCCGGCGCTATCTCTCCCTTGGCGGCCATATCCTGACCATCGGCTCCGACGGGCATAAGCCGGAGCATTTTGCCTATGATTTCCCTCGTCTGGAAACGGTGCTGAAAAACCTGGGCGTAAAGGAGTATACGGTCTTTGAAGGAAGAAAGCCTATTTCCCTGCCTCTTTGCTGATGCTTTCATAACGGTAGGAAGTTTTCCTGAGCTCCTGGACAATTTCTTTTAACTGCTCCACGACATAGCGAACTTCTTCCTCCGTATTTTCCGCTCCCAGCGTCAGGCGGATGGAAGAATATGCCAGTTCGTCAGGAAGCCCGATCGCTTTCAGGACATGGGACGGCTCAGACGAGGATGCTGTACAGGCAGATCCTGTGGAAACACAGATATTTTTCATGTCCAGCATAATCAGGATCGATTCCCCTTCCACAAATTGGAAGCTGAAATTAACATTTCCCGGAAGCCGTTCTCTGCGGCTTCCATTGAGCCTTGCATACGGAATCTGTTTTAAAACCAGCTCAATCATTAAATCCCGGAGCTTTCGTTCCCTTTCCGCCCTTTCTTCCATTCTTTCCATGGCAGTCTCTGCCGCTTTTGCAAAGCCGATAATCGCAGGCACATTTTCTGTCCCCGCCCGCATATGGTTTTCCTGTCCGCCCCCATGCATGAATTGTTCGATTTTCACGCCAGAACGGATATATAAAAAACCAATCCCTTTCGGACCGTTGATTTTATGGCTGCTCACGCTCAACAGATCAAGATTCATGTCCTTCACCCGAATCGGCAGGGCAGGATACGCCTGTACCGCATCCGTATGAAAATAAATGCCTTTTTCTTTCGCGATTTTCCCAATTTTCTGAATCGGCTGGATCGTTCCGATTTCATTATTCGCCGTCATAACAGAAATCAAAACCGTTTCCGGGCGGATGGCGGCTTCCAAATCCTTCAAACGGATTCTTCCAAATTCATCCACTCCCAGATAGGTAACCTGAAATCCCCTTTTTTCCAGATATTCACAGGTATGGAGAATGGCATGGTGCTCTATCCGGGTCGTAATGATATGGCTTCCTGTCCCGGCATATTCCGCTATCCCTTTTAATGCCCAGTTATCCGATTCTGTTCCTCCCGAAGTAAAATAAATCTCCTCCGGATCTGCCCCGATGGAATCCGCTAAAATCTTTCTTGCCTCGGAAACTGCCTGCCTGTTTTCCATAGCAAACTGGTATACCCCTGACGGATTTCCAAACCTTTCCGCAAAATACGGAACCATCGCCTGCTCCGCTTCAGGACAGACCGCCGTTGTCGCCGCATGATCCATATAAATCCTATTTTCCATAGACGCCCCCGTTTTTCAGCAGTCATTTCCTTTCCCTAACAGCTTATGCGGAAGAAAATATTTGGTGACAGTAATAATCCCCGTATAACCTGTCATATGTTATAAAAACAAACACAGAAAATTCAAAAAATTTTTCTGCGAAATGGGAAGGGTGTATGTTATGAGTAAAAAAACTGTCATGAAAGGCGCTATAATCCTTACCCTGACTGGAATCCTTACGCGCTTTATCGGATTTGGCTACCGCATTTTCCTCTCCAGCCTGATTGGTGCAGCGCAGCTTGGGATTTACCAGATGATTTTCCCGGTCTTCGGCATCTGCGCCACGATTTATGGTGTCGGAATCCAGACGGCAATTTCCCATTTAACAGCGGCATGGCATGACAGAAGCATTCCCCCTTTCTGCGCCTTAATAACGGGAATCCTGCTTTCCCTTTCCCTCTCTCTTTCCTTATCCGGGCTAATCTTCTGGCAGGCGGATTTTATTGCGGAAAAACTGTTACTGGAGCCTGCCTGTGAAGAACCTTTAAGAATCCTTGTTTTTTTATTCCCGTTCTGCGGCATATCCTCCTGCATCCACGGCTGGTATTATGGAAACCAGAAAACCGCTGTCCCTGCCATGGCTCAGCTATTAGAACAATGCGTACGTGTCGGCGTCGTCTATATGCTCTCTGCCTCCTTGATGGAAAACAATCTGATCTCCGGCTGTGAGCTGGCTGTAGCCGGGATGTGCGCCGGAGAAATCGCATCCTGTTTATTTACTGTGATATCCTTCTTTTTCACCAAACGAGAAGAAATGCGCCGTGCAGGTTTTTCTCGCCACTGCGGACATATCTCCGTTTTACCTTCCGGTAAAAAAGGAACTTATACTTTAGTTTTTAAAAAACTGCTGCACCTTGCTCTTCCTCTTACCGGAAATCGCCTGATCGTGAATATCCTTGCAGGCACAGAAGCGATTTTAATCCCTGCCTGCTTAAAAAAATATGGACTTTCTTCCGAAGAAGCACTTGCCGTCTACGGTGTCCTGACAGGGATGTGCCTTCCTTTTTTAATGTTTCCTTCTACCATCACCAATTCCCTGGCTGTCCTTTTACTTCCTGCCGTAGCGCAGGCACAGGCAAGCGGACAGAAAAAACAGCTGGAACGCACCTGCTCTGTCACCATCCATTTTTGCCTGCTCATCGGGCTGTTAAGCGCTTCCATTTTCATTCTTTTGGGAAACCACCTCGGCAGATTTTTTTTCCACAGCACGCTTGCCGGAAAATACTTAACCATTCTCGCCTGGCTCTGCCCTTTTCTATACCTGACCGCAGCGCTTGGAAGTGTCTTAAACGGCTTAAACAAAGCAGGTACAACATTATTCAACAACGCTGCCGGTCTTGGCATACGGCTTTTATTCGTCCTGTACTGCATCCCCTCCAAAGGAATGGAAGGATATCTTGCCGGAATGCTCATCAGCCAGCTATCCACTTTTTTCTTAGATTTGATTGCCATTTCCAAAGAAGTCAAAATCAAATGGAATCTTTTCGAATGGATTGTAAAACCCGGCATCACGCTTGCCTGCGCCGGATTTCTACTTTTCCACTGTTTCCATTATTTTACGCAGACAGCCCTGATTCCTGAATTTTTCTGCATGGCCTGTGTCGGCGCGATTCTTTTTCTCACCAGCCTGCCTTATTTTTACCAATGTGTGAAATCAGTATAATAATTCAATAAAAATTACAAAAATTCCCAGTGTATTTTTCTAAAACCGCCATATACTATCTGACGTAACAAACAACAAAATCGAACCCGCAAAAAGCGGAGGAAATGGAGGCGTTTATTATGTCTAGCAGAAACAGAGTGGAAGTTCCGGAAGCAAAGGATGCTATGGATAAATTTAAGTTTGAGGTTGCTGAAGAATTAGGGGTTCCTTTAAACCATGGTTATAACGGAAACCTGACTTCCTATCAGAATGGTTCTGTCGGTGGCCGTATGGTTCAGAAAATGATCCGCCGCCAGGAAGAAATGATGGCAGACAAACGGAACCAATAAAAACCGTTCTGTAAAAGCCCTGTGACTCTGGAGTAAGAACAGAATATGGTGGATTCCTGTTCAGATCTTTTCTTTAGCTGTTTCCTTCGGAGACGCCTATAAGAAAAAAGCTGCCGTTTTAACGAATGAAAATTCGTGAAGCGGCAGTTTCTTTTTCGAGTAATAGCTCATTAAACTATTCCAAAATAAAGATCAGGCGCTGCAATACCTGGATTCCTTTTATGGGAAATAAATAATAGTCCTAAACTAAGAAGTTAGGATTTATTATTTTTTTCCATTTCCTCAAGTTTTCTTAATAACTGTAAGTTCTCATTTTTCAAAGCTGAGTTTTTATCTTCCAGAGCTGTTTTTTCTAATGTCCAAGAAGATTCCTTTTCTTCCCATACAGCTCTTTCCTGGGCAATTCCCTGGGCAATTCCCTGGGCAATTCCCTGGGCAACTCCCTGGGCAACTCCTTGAGCAACTCCCTGGGCAACTCCCTGTGTAATGCCATCGTTGAAACCATTGTCGAAGCCCTTCTTGTAACCAGTATTATATCTCTCACGTTCCCTCATCAATAATGTCATATACTCCAACCTCCATTCCTTATTTTCTTTTATGCTGTCAACCTTGTCCTTTAATCTCTTTGTAAGGTCGTCACCTGCTTCATTACTTTCCACAAATCTTAAAAAATTCCTAAGAGCTGTACTGATCCGCCCGACCCTGCCTTTTGTGTTTAAAAACATATAAGTAGTACCATCATCTAAAGCCAGAGACCGTTTCTCTTTACAATACATGCGAAAAGTATAGAGATACCTCTTCAAATCAAACGGATCAAAGGTGCAGATAAAGATCACGAAACTCTTTGGCAATTCATTATAGTCTGCTCCCTTTTCA
The DNA here is from genome assembly GCA_947629585.1 of uncultured Lachnospiraceae bacterium. GTDB lineage: Bacteria > Bacillota > Clostridia > Lachnospirales > Lachnospiraceae > MGBC100174. The sequence continues at coordinate 29,419 of CANREH010000023.1, forward strand.
ATAGTGTTTAAGTCTATCATGGAACTGTAATATCGGCTCCTTTTTGGAAGATTCCCCTCGTTTGTGGTCTGCATCTCCACATTATAAATAGTATTTTCTTCATCTTCCAGGCACACATCTAATTTTACACTTTTACTGTCAACAGCAATATCAATAATCTTCTGTTCCTCAAAGTAAGAAATTTCTTTTATTTTCTTTCCAAATAACACTTCTAAAACTTTCTTGCAGATCTCCTGATCTCTCATTGCTTTTGAAAAAATAAAGTCATTCGATAGTGTCAAACCTTCCCATTTTTCCTCTTTTTGTAATTGTTTTTCGAACCATGAAAAATCTTTTGCTTCTTTTTCGGACATGTTAAAACCTCCTACCCATATCATAATCTATTTGAGAAGAAATTTCAACTATTTTTTGATAAAGCAGCACGATAGTTCGATTGTAAATAAAATTGCAGCCACAGCAATTACTCAATTTTCTCTTCTGTTCTCTTTTTCCCGCTTCTGTTAGCATGAATACAGTTTTAAATTAATTGTATCTAAAAATATCTGACTAAAAACAAAATTGAGCCTGGCATCTTTTTATATGATAATATATAACCTCCCTTCAATTCCCCTCTCTGCGCAAAAGCCAGATATTTCTTTATTACAATGTTCCGATGCGTTTTTTACTCCTTTGAGCCCAGACAAAAACAACAGGGATTTTATCGGAGCGAAAAGGATTGGCAATTTAAGTGCATATTTTGCTTGAATAAGTCCGAGTCTGTTCACAGTGACCGGATGGAAAAAACTTATTTCGAACGGTGAATAGCCTATTCTTTCTACGTTTTTCTTTCTAACCACAAGCACTGCGGTGCCGCCGCTTTCTTTCAGTATACTGAACGTGTGGCGAAGAACCTCATATGCTCCTGCAAGAGTGCAGCCTGGCAGAAATATGCTGATGGTTCTGCCGCTTTCCGAAAGACTTTGCACTGCTTTTGGGTTTATATCCCCTATCACTAAGAAATCAACATTTCTTATTTTACTGTATTTCCAAAATGGGTCTTTTTGCTTATTCATCTTTCTGACGGTAAACTCATTTACGATAACAGCAGCTATAGTTATTGCAGCCAAAACAAACATTCTGAAAAACAGCAGAACCGCTATGATCAGCAAAATCAGCAAAACCGCAGCCGCAGCTTTTTTATGATTTTTTACTTTCTTTATAATCCCGGGCATAACATCGACTCCAGATACATTTTATAATCAATATTCAACGAAGATATTTTGCATATATCTTCATCTGACAGCTTAAAATCAAAGATCCCGGCATACTCGCCTACACGCTGAGGTTTCGTTGAAGTAAACACGGGCGTAACACCGGTGTCTATATGCCATCTCAAAACCGTCTGACCGAGGCTTTTCCCATTTTTCTGAGATACCTTTTTTAATATTCCACTGTCGCGAAGGCGTTCGTCCATCTTGCAGAGAGGCGAATACGCCTGCACCTCTATCCCATGTTCAAGGCAAAAATCAATTTCTTTTCCACACGTCCTGAGTGGATTTCTCTCTATCTGAATTATATCGGGAACATAATCAAACGCCGCAAATTGTTTCAGATGCCGAAGACGGACATTGCAGACGCCGATTTTGCGGACAGCACCAGCTCTGCGGAGCTTAACAAAGCTCTCCCATGTTGTATTAAAGTATTCAGGTACAGGCCAGTGGATCAGCAATGAATCAATGTAATCCACTCCGAGCTTTTTCATGGCAGATTCAACATATTTTGATATGTTCCCGTCCGATTCCTGCATCTGCCATGCGTCAATCTTGGTCTGGATAAACAGGCTTTCCCTGTCAATTACCATTTCATCTGACAGCTCTTTGAGGATCCTCCCCAAAACTTCTTCCGTGCCATAGCTTGGCGCAGTATCAAAGGCAAGTATCCTGCTTTCCACTGCAGCACGGATGACCTGTTTCAAACCGTCATAATCTTTGCTTGATGAAACACCTGTTCCGAAAATAAGTCTGTTTGTGTCCATGTTTTCTCCTTTTTCAAGGGAGAAAACAACAGCTATAACCTCAGCCTATCTGTTTCTGATTCTTTTATATGCAAAGTACGGAGTATATCTCGCTATTATGTACTTGACTTTCTGCTTGATGCCATTAAACTCAGAAAGCTTGGTGTGCGTATGCAAAACCCTGTCAAAATATGCTTCGCTGACAGCACGCCTTTGATCTATCCTATATCCTTCTCTGACGAACTCATCCATACATTTTCTTAATCCGTCTTCTATCGGTGTATAGGTCATTCTGTTTCCGCTCAGGCGATCCATTTTGGAAGAATCAAAACGACGGTTGTAAATACGGTTATATTTAAGCCGCCATTTTCTTCCTAAAATAATCTCGCAGTCCTCTGCGTGAGGAAGCATAACAGTTTGTAAGCTATACCCCCCCCCGCAGATTTTTCGAGAGCGTCCTTGTATATGTTTAATATTTCGCCCCAGGTCTTTGACTCAGGTGATGCAATGTTTACCGCTTGGCCTAATGCCTGCGGGTTGCCGATGAGATAGCTTATTCCCCTCGCAACATCTCCGCCGTAGGTCATGGACGTGAGCTTGTCCGCCAAATCATCATAAAAGACAACCTGCCTGCCTCTGAACGCTCTTCCAAGCCATTCGATAACATAAACACTGTTTCCCTGACTTGCAAGCAGTTCAACGAGCGGTGTTCCCATCACTCCCGTGCCGCCAAAAATCAAAATTTTCATACTGATCAGCCTTTCTTTTTGCTTCCTTTTACGGACATGATCTGTTTTACTGTTTCAATAATCCATTTGCGCTTGATAAGAAGCACTACCGTAAGGACGACGATTGCCGCATATCTTACATAAATATTAAAGTATGTAAACTGAATGGCAAACCCGAGCGCCATGAACAGACCGGATATTGCTAAAAGCTTTTTAAGACTGTAAACCTTTTTTCCGCCTAAATTGTCCTTACAAATCTTTCTCATGCCGAGATAATGACATGCAGCATAAACCATGTAGCAGACAAGGGTAGTATATCCGGCTGCGAAATATCCGAAAATACCGATGAAAATATAGTTAAGAATAATATTCAGAACAGCGCCTGCCATGGTTGCAGCAGCGACATACCCGGTCTTTTCAAAATAAAATTCAAAGCTGGCAAAAAATCCATAGGTAAACATAAAATACACGCTCATAGCCACGGGCGGAATCACCCATACTGCTTCATGATATTCAGGCGGCGCAAAGATCCGCACCACTTCAGGAGCAAAAGCGATAAGCGCAAGATTCAGCCCTGCCACTAAAATCAATGCAGGATACGCAAGCGTGGCTATCTCTTCCTGTCTTCCGGCCTTCTGCTTTGAATATCTCCACGGCTCCAGCGTCTGCGTGATGCCTGTTGTAAAGAGCGTCATAAGCTGGGAAATAGAGTATGCCAAGCTGTAGATTCCGGCAGTATCAGCGCTTGCCATCTTTTCAATCATGATTCTGTCAGCGCTGTTCAGAATAGTGGTGGAAAGGTAATGCGGAATCAAGGGGATATTGAACAACAGCGCGTGCTTCCAAAATTCGGGCACACAAAGTTTTTTACCCTTTATAATCTGTGAAACCATAAGACCACTGTAGCCGATAAGCTCGACCACGGCAAGTCCAAGAATTCGCGCAGTCACCTTGTCTTCGGCATGAAGTACCAAAAAGATCCCCAAAAGAGGTTTGGCAATTGAAACCAAAATGGTTATCAAAACCAATTTGCGGTATCTGAACACTACACGTTCCGACGATGCCCAAAATCCAAATGCTGCGCTCATCCAAATCATCAGAAGCATAGCAAGCATTTGGACCATCGTAAGTCCAAATAGACCGTTCCAGAAGTTGTAAAACACCAAGTAAATAGCCGCCCAAAGTGCAACAAGAAGAATTGTTAAACCCTGTAGTGAGGATGCATACTCCTTTCTGCGATCCTCATATTTCACAAGGCCTTGCATAAAGACGCCGCTTGAAAGATTCAACGATACGAACACCGTGACAATTCCAAGCCAGGAATTGAAAACGCTGTACTGACCGTACTCCTCCGTATTCAGAAGGCGTGTAAATATTGGCGTTGTAATGCTTGATATACCCTTTTGCATAAAGGAGCAGACCATGAACCAGAACGCGGCTCGGACTTGGACGGGTAACGTTTTATATTTGCTAATTATAGTTTTTTTATTTGCCATTCTTTATCAACTTCTTTACTGCATTAACACCTTTCTGTCCTAAAAGCTGCTTTGCAACCTGTTTTGCAACTCCTTGAGCTGTAACATCGATTTGAGACAACCTATCAAACGCTTCTCTTTCATCTATTGAATTTGTAAATATTTCAAACATCATGGGTTTATCAGTTAATTCAGGCGTAATAAAGCGCATATATACATTATCAAATTCTGTTTTTGATGATGCCGTCAAATATTCGAAGCCAAGAGCTTCAGAATACCATTTAACAAGATTAGGTGATTTGTTTCCAAAATGCCCAGTAGCAGCAATAAACGGATCGGTGTCCTTATCTCCAATCGTTAAATTCTGTTCATTACCTTTTAGCTTAAATAAACCTCCACCACCGTCATTAACAAGCAAGATGCGTATATTCCGTCCTACGTCCCGATTTCCGATTGAATTAATATCATAAAAAAAAGTCAAGTCCCCTAAAACACAAAAACAAAGCTGTTCCTTATTTACAAATGATGCCCCTAGAAAAGATGATAAAACACCATCGATTCCTCGCGTTCCCATATTTGCCATTGTAGATACACTGCTTGGAAAATCAAACATACTCCAGGCACGTATTGTACTACTACCACCTATAAACAAGAACGAATTCTCTGGTATTCTACATGATAACTTGGTAGCCACATAGATATTTGAAAACGGAATCTCTGAATCTCGAACAATCAGGCTTGAAGTCAGTTCAAGACAGCGTTCCAAATAGGTGTCCTTAGGTTGCACATTCGTATCACTATAATAAGAGAAGAACTTCTCTTCGTCCATTTCAAAAACATTGGTTAATGAGCGAAATGTATCTCTAATTTCTCCATCTGGATTCACACGCCATACTTCTTTTGCACCTCGAATGCGTCCGGCCGTTTTCTCATCCGCTGCAGGACCACCTATATGAATTAATATATCAATATCTTTAAATATATCATATGATCCATGTTGTGAGGCTAGCAATCCCGTCAGCGTGCGATATTTTCCTTTATATCCGCTAGTATGTCCACAAAAGACTACAGCATCATAAGTTGCACAGAACTGATCAAGTGCTTCTGTCTGCTTTTGACTAAATTCATTATGGGTTCCAATAAAAACCGCAATTTTCCCATTCTTTATTTTTGGTAATGAATTTCCATATAAATACCGATAAATTATCCTAGTCGAACTTAGTTCGCGAACTGAATAACTCACAGATTCTCCTACCTTATTTCTCGGAAGGTCAATATGTACTGGCCCGCCTCCATGGTGCCGCAGCTCAAGCAAAGCCTTATTTATTAAAATGTTGCTAGTCCAAATATCATCATCGTCTTTAATCTCTGGAAGCTGTACCTTGCAAACAAAAGTATCTTTTGGAGAAACGCTTCTGTCTATAACTTGCGAATGAAGATGCCCAATCTTGGAATATCCATGGAGACCGGTAATGGCAAGAATCGGCAGTTGGCGATAATAGGCCTCAGTCATTGCTGGCAAATAGTTTCTAGAGGCGACAGATTCTGTACAGATAATTGCAACAGGTTCACCACTTTCAGCGGCCATTCCAACTGCCATATATGCTGCGCCGCGTTCATCAACTGTCGAATAAAGCTTAAAACCACCATTATACTGTAAGCCAACAACAATTTCATTGTGCGTTCCGCCGGGAGAAATCACTGCGCGCCGGATCCCATGTGCCTGCATCAGAGAAATCAGCATCTGCACATTAAGATTTTTTGTATATCCGTTTACCTTCTCCAAAATAAATATCCTCCTCTGTTTCCTAATAACTTCTCGGAATCTTCAGCCCTGATTTTATAAGGCTTTCCGACCTCCATCTCAAAAAATCACCCACTTTTT